>NZ_JAZDCU010000003.1:0-396257 GCF_036324085.1 Pseudomonas auratipiscis | reverse complement strand
CATGGCCGTCGCCCCACTACGCAAGGGTTCCATTCGGCCTGCTGAAGGGACGATTTGTGGCGTCTGCACGATTTGTGCAGGTAGAAGCACAGCAACAGCAACAGCAACAGCAACAGCGAGACGCTGCTGTGCAGCTTTTGATTTTGAACCGCCCACGCCAATGGATCATCCCCCGGCTGAAGGGGGCGTCACTCACTTACAAGCAAGGTTACAGCTTGCGGCGCCTGCCGGTGATCATCGACAGTGGCAGGTTTTCCTTCATTCGCAGGCTTTCGAATACAGCAGCGGCGATATGCACACCCACCAGCGCCAATAAGGTGTTGGCCATGTACTCATGGATATCGCGCGGCAGCTCTTCGCCCCAGAAGTAGTCCACTTCTTCCATCAGAAAACCGCTGACGCCCAAGCCCAACATCAATGCCAGCATCAGCACCATGACCAGTGCACCGAGCGGTGAATGGCCCAGGCGGTGGTAGTCTTCGCCGCTGAACAGCGCATGCACGTGCCATTTGAGCCGCGCTGGGGTTGGCCAGAAATCCCGCCAGCGCGCGGCCGGTGTGCCGACAAACCCCCACACAGCACGAATCAGCACGATGGCCACAGCGTAATAGCCCAGCCATCGGTGCCAGTCGTCGCCTTCTTCGGTAAAGAAGTAGCCACCCACGAAAGCCAGCACCAGCGACCAGTGGCAGAATCTGACCAACGGGTCCCATAGGCGCAGTGTTTCGTCATCCACTTCAGTCGATCTCTTCTTTCACCTTCTTGCCGGTGACCGGATCGAAGTAGATTTCGACTTTGCGCTTGTCTTTGTCCCAGCCGTAGATCTCATAACAGTTGCCATCGGTGATCTTGAACTTCTTGATCTCGTAGCCCTGTTTTTTCAGCTCTTGCTGGAAGTTGTCCGGGTCTTGCCACTGGACCTTGTCCGCTTTGGAACACTCGGTCTTGGCGAGGGTCAGCGGGCTGGACAACAGCAGTGCAACGAGCAGAAGAGTACGCATGAGAAGCCCTCGTGATGATGAAAACACGTGGCAGCACAGCTATGGGGCCTGCCTCGGTAACGGCGTCAGTTCAGCGAAAACGCGGCAGGGGTCGGTCGACCCTCAGCGAGGTCAGGGTTTTTTTGACCAGTGCGTCGTCAGCTTCCACTGCCTTGAGGCTGGCGCGGATTCTGCCGGCGACCGGTACGTCACCTTGGCGGTCTATCCAGTCGGCAATTTCCTTGCAGGCCGAGGCCAATGTGGCTTGCCGATGATCGATCAAGGTCAACAGAGTGGTGATGTCTTTATCGGACATGATTCATTCCTCCTATCACGGCATTGAGTGTAGCAGTGGCCATGGAAACTGCCCTCGCCAATCAGACCGGCAGCGCTGTTGTGACAGGCCGGGTCCTGACGTACTATCCTTGCCAGCAAGCGATACTCCGCATACTTATAACCAATTCCTCAGCGCACACGCTTCCACTCATGCCCGATGGGCCTGGGTGCTTCAGGCTGGGCGCAATTTCGCGCCCGGCGTCTGCAATCGATCTGGAGTAACACCCCCACCGATGAATACACCCGTGGATGCGCGAGCCGGCAGCTGGCTCAGTGTGATAGCCCTGGCCCTGGCGGCGTTTATTTTCAATACCACCGAGTTTGTGCCGGTGGCGCTGCTCAGCGACATTGGTACAAGTTTTCAGATGTCCACCGCCCAGGTCGGCTTGATGCTGACGATCTATGCCTGGGTGGTAGCGCTGGCGTCACTGCCGATGATGTTGCTGACGCGCAATATCGAGCGGCGCAAGCTGCTGATCATTGTTTTTGTACTGTTTATTGTCAGCCATATGCTGTCGTGGTTGGCGCAGAGCTTCAGTATTCTGTTGCTCAGTCGAATTGGCATCGCTTTGGCGCATGCCGTGTTCTGGGCCATTACCGCATCCCTTGCGGTACGGGTCGCGCCACCGGGGCAACAGGCCAAGGCGCTGGGCTTGCTGGCAACCGGCACGACGCTGGCGATGGTCATGGGCATTCCGTTGGGTCGGGTAGTAGGGGAGGCCTTGGGCTGGCGCATCACCTTCCTGGCGATTGCCGGGGTGGCGTTGGCGACCTTGATTTGCCTGGTCAAGTCGCTGCCGCTGTTGCCGAGCCAGAACTCGGGCTCTTTACGCAGCGTGCCGGTTCTGTTCAAGCGTCCGGCGCTGGTGACCGTGTATGTGCTGGTGGCCCTGGTGATTGCCGCGCAGTTCACCGCGTACAGTTATATCGAACCGTTCGCCTTGAACGTGGCGCAGGTTGGCGGCGAGAGAACCACGCTGCTGTTGTTGCTGTTCGGTGGTGCAGGCGTATTCGGGTCGGTGCTGTTCAGCCGTTACAGTGAACGCTTCCCCAGCGGTTTCCTGCTGGCCGCTATTGGCATTCTGGCGACCTGCTTGCTGCTATTGCTGCCTTTGTCAGAGAACTTCGGCCTGCTCGGCACCTTGAGTATGTTCTGGGGCGTGGCGATCATGTGCTTCAGCCTGGCGCTGCAGTCCAAGGTGTTGCTGCTGGCGTCGGATGCTACCGACGTCGCCATGGCGATGTTTTCCGGCATTTACAACATCGGCATTGGTGCCGGAGCCTTGATCGGTAGCCTGGTCAGCGTGCACATGGGTTTGGCCAATATTGGCCTGGTCGGTGGATCGCTGGCGCTGATCGGTTTGTTGTTGTGCGGGGTGACGACTTATCGCTTTAGCCGTGGCGCCTGAGCGCCTCCCCGCACTGTTGTACAGTGGCGTGAATCAGTGAACTGAATCGAGCGCCTTGATGAACAGCACATTGTTTTCCAGGTGAATGTGCTGCATCAGGTCATCGCGAAACTCCAGCAGGCCACGGTACAGGGCGCGCCAGGTGTTGCAGGCGTCTGCAGGCGGGGTGATGTTGTTGGTCAGCGTCAACAGGATGTCCAGCGCTTCACCGTGCTGGTCGTGCTCCAGGCGCAACACTCTGATAGGCGGTGCGGCGCGCTCACCTACGCCTTGTTGCAGCATAGGGAAGAGTATTTGTTCTTCCTTGAGCATGTGCCCCTCAAGTTCCTGCTGCATGTCCTGAAGATGGTTGGCCAAGCCGTTGGGGCAGGAGCTGCGTGCGCCATGAACCTGTTCTACACGTCGCGCCAGGCGGATCAGCTCCGGCAACTGTTGACGGTGACGGTCGTGGTAGCGCGAGAGAATGTGCGCGATCAACTCCGCTTCCGGCAATTGGCGCCAGTCTTGTGCGCTGGCACCGCTGTCTTGCAATTTGCCAAGGGCTTCGGCGATCAGTGTCGGGTCCAGTTGTTTGCCCAAGGCAGCTTCGCGCAGGGTTTTCTGTCCGCCGCAACAGAAATCCAGGTTGAAACTGTGAAAAATTCGGGTAGCGCCGGGGATGTCGCAGGCCAGTTGACCGAGGCTTTTTTCGAGAAGTATCTGGCTCATCAGGGTTCCTTGGTAGGGATTGCAAAGGTCACCTTGCTGATTGCATTGCCTGTGCCATTTTTAACTGATTGAAATCATGGCGTTTATTTTTTCCAGTGGTAAAAATCACCTTGATAAGCCAGGGTAGATACAACCACATGAGGTCATTAACACCATGCAACGTGAAAGCCTAACCGCCGATCTGGTTGTCGAGTTGCCCAATGCCGTGCGCCTGCAACGGCTGGTGCAGACACTGCGCGAATACTTCAAATGCGGTGCCGTCGGCCTGTTGCGCCTCGATGACGACAGCTTGCGCCCAGTGGCAACCGTCGGCCTGGCGCACGAGGCACTTGGGCGGCGCTTTGTCATTGCCCAGCATCCGCGCCTGGCAGCGATCATGGCCTCGCGTGAGCCGACCTGGTTCGAGCCGGACAGCCGCTTGCCCGATCCATACGACGGTTTGCTCGACACGGCACTTCATGAACCCCTGGCGGTACATGACTGCATGGGCGTGAGCCTGTATGTGGAAGGGCAGGTCTGGGGCGCGATTACCCTTGATGCGCTTGAGGCCGGGACCTTCGACGATGCTTCGCGGATTGAACTCAAATGCTGCACGTTGCAGATCGAAGCGGCATTGAGGGTTACCCGGCTGGAACAGGAAAACCGCAGCCTGCGCCTGTCACGAAGCGAGCCCGCCGACCTGCGCATGCCCGTGCAGGAGGGCGAGATACTTGGTCAGAGTCAGGTCATGCATCAGCTGTTGAATGAACTGGACGTGCTGGCGGACTCGGAGTTACCGGTATTACTACTGGGTGAAACCGGCGTGGGCAAGGAGCTGTTCGCCCGGCGCCTGCACCGTATTTCCCGGCGCAGCCACAAGCCGCTGGTGCAGGTCAATTGCGCCGCATTGCCGGAGTCGCTGGCTGAAAGCGAGCTGTTCGGTCACGTTAAAGGCGCGTTTTCCGGTGCCAACAGTGACCGCGCCGGGCGCTTCGATGCGGCCAATGGCGGCACACTGTTTCTCGATGAGGTTGGTGAGTTGCCGTTGAGCGTTCAGGCCAAGCTGCTGCGCACGTTGCAGAATGGCGAGATCCAGCGTCTGGGCGCAGACAAACCGCTGCATGTGAATGTGCGCATCATTGCCGCCACCAATCGCCATCTGCCCGACAGTATTCGCGATGGCCTGTTCCGCGCCGACCTGTACCACCGCCTGTCGGTCTACCCGGTGCCGATTCCGCCGTTGCGCGAGCGTGACAACGATGTCCTGATACTTGCCGGCCAATTTCTCGAACTCAACCGTACCCGTCTGGGCCTGCGTGGCTTGCGCCTTTCGCCGGCCGCCGAGCGGGCGCTGTTGGCCTACCACTGGCCGGGCAATGTGCGTGAGCTCGAGCACGTGATCAGCCGCGCCGCCCTCAAGCAGCTCAGTCGCGGTGGCAGCCGCAGCCTGATCATTACCCTGGAGCCAGAAGTGCTCGACCTCGACACCAGCGTGCCCGCTGCAGCCAATACTGAGCTGCCAGAGCAAGGGCATGTGTCAGGTATGCCGCCGCCGTCGTTGAGCGAGGCGGTCGATGCCTGCCAGCGCCGTACCATCATTCAGGCGCTGGAACTGAGCGAGAATAATTGGGCGAGCGCCGCACGGTTACTCCAGGTCGATCCGAGCAACCTGCATAAGCTGGCCAAGCGACTGCGCTTGAAGTAAGCGCGACGTTGATGGCGGTCAAGGTGAGCAACGGGGCAAGCCAACAGACTGCGCACTCCATTCACCGGAGATCACCGTCATGCCCTTGCCCCTGTCCCTGGCACAGATGCGCCGCAACTACACCCTTGGAGGCCTGCAGGAAGACGCCGCGGCGCACGATCCTTTGCAGATGTTCGAGCAATGGCTGATACAGGCACGGGAAACCGAGTGCGCTCCGGTGGAGGCCAACAGTATGCACCTGGCGACCGTCGACAGTCAGGGGCGGCCCCATGGCCGCGTGCTGTTGCTCAAGGGCTTGAGCGCGGAGGGCTTTACCTTCTTCGGCAATTACCAGAGCGCCAAGGGTCAGGAGCTGGATGCCAACCCATGGGCGGCCATGACCTTCTTCTGGCCGGGCCTTGAGCGTCAGGTGCGCATCGAAGGGCAGGTTGGACGGCTTTCAGCCCAGCTCAGCGATGAATATTTCGACTCCCGCCCTGTTGCCAGTCGCCTCGGCGCCTGGGCGTCGCCACAAAGTCAGGTGCTCGCCAACCGGGCGGCGCTGGAGGAATTGCTGGCGCAAACCATTCGCCGCTTCGTCGACCAACCGCTGCAGCGTCCGCAGCACTGGGGCGGCTACTGCTTGCGGCCTGAACGCATGGAGTTCTGGCAGGGCCGCGCCGATCGCTTGCATGACCGCCTGGACTACCGCCTGCAGGATGGAGTGTGGCAGCGCAGTCGGCTGGCCCCTTGAACGGAGCGGCCGCTAGAGGTACCTCCTTGGAGGAATAGGTTCGCTGGCGGTTTCGGTTCAGGCTTTGGCGCATTCACACTAAGGGAGGGTCCGCACATGGCCCATCTGGCGCAACACACCTTTCAGCCGCTGAACATTGCGGTACTGACCATCAGCGATACGCGCAGCTTTGACAACGACACCTCGGGACAGACGCTGTGCGACTTGTTGCAGGCAGCCGGGCATCAGTTGATCGATCGCGACCTGGTCAAGGACGATATCTACCAGATTCGGGCCACGATCTCGCGCTGGATTGCCGACCCCAAGGTGCAGGTCGTGCTGACCACCGGCGGCACCGGATTTACCGCGCGCGACAACACGCCGCAGGCGGTCGAGCCACTGCTCGATAAACACGTGGAAGGCTTTGGTGAGTTGTTCCGTCAGGTCTCGCTGGCGGAAATCGGCATGTCCAGCCTGCAGTCGCGGGCGCTGGCCGGAATGAGCAACGGCGTGCTGGTGTGCTGTGTTCCAGGTTCACCTGGGGCCTGTCGCACCGCCTGGAATCAGATCCTGCTTGGACAACTCGACAGCCGCACCGGGCCGTGCAATTTCGCCCCGCATCTGAAGGTCCAGGCTGACCAGGTAATCGAGGCCTGTGGGGGCCGCCCATGAGCCACAAAGTATGTGACAGCGGCAAGTTGATGCCGGTCGATCAAGCAATCGGTCACTTGCTCGAACAGGTGCCGCCACCGCCGGCGGCGCAAAGCGTGTTGTTGGAGAAGGCCTTGGGCCGGGTACTGGCAGCGGATATCCATTCGCCGCTCGATCTTCCAGGCTGGGACAACAGCGCGATGGATGGCTTCGCCTTTCGCGCAGTTGATCTTCCTGCCGCCGGCGGCTGCCTGAAACTGGCCGGGCGTATCGCCGCCGGGCAGGCAGCTACAACGCCGTTGCTCGAAGGGCAGGCAGTTCGCATTTTTACCGGAGCGCCGTTGCCCCCGGGGGCCGACACCGTCGTGCCGCAGGAGCTTTGCCGGGTCGAAGACGATCAGGTCTGGCTACCGCCCGCCAACCTTGGGGATCACGTGCGCAAGGCCGGCGAGGAGATGCGCAAGGGCTACCTGCTACTCCAGGCTGGAAAGCGCCTGCGTGCCCAGGAGTTGGGCCTGTTGGCTGCTGTCGGGGTGCGCTGGGTGGACGTCTATCGACCCTTGCGTGTGTGCCTGCTCAGTAGCGGCGATGAACTGCGTGAACCCGGCCAACCCCTGGCGCCGGGGCAGATCTACAACAGCAACCGCTATTGCCTGACGGCGCTCTTGCAAGGCTGGGGTGTCGAGGTTCATGACTATGGGGTAATGGCTGATGACCTTTCCGCTAGCTGTCATGCCTTGAGCCTGGCGGCCTCCGAGTGCGACCTGATGCTCAGCTCCGGCGGTGTTTCGGTTGGCGAGGAAGATCACCTCAAACACGCCATCGAGACCCTGGGCAGCCTGGATCTCTGGCGCCTGGCGATTCAACCGGGCAAGCCGCTGGCCTTTGGTCAAGTGGCGGGCAAACCTTGGATCGGTATGCCTGGCAACCCTGCCGCGGCATTGATCACCGCCCTGATAGTCGTACGCCCGTTCTTGCTCCGCGCCCAGGGTGTGCGTGATGTAGCGCCGCGGCCGATGGCCATGCCGGCAGGCTTCGACTGGTTGCAGCGCAACAAGCGCCGACAGTACCTGCGCGCCCGCTTGACGCTGCAGGAGAATGGTCAGCCGAGTATCCAACTGCACCCGCAGCAGAGCTCGGCGATGCTCGCGGCAGCCTGTTGGGCCGATGGTCTGGCAGTGGTGGAGTGCGAGCAATTGGTACACGAGCACGACAATGTGACCTTCCTGTCTTTCGCTGAACTCATGCAGTAATGAGCCTTGATTGTCGTCAAGGCCTGCGTCGTCGGTCTGGCTAGACTGGCGGCGCATTTTCGATTGCACCGGGCCTGCTCGCGTTACGCATCGGAGGCGGGGTCGAGACAAGTTCTTTGATGAGGAGTACCCATGCAACTGGTCTGCCCGGCAGGGAATCTGCCTGCGCTCAAAGCGGCGGTGCGCCAAGGCGCCGATGCTGTCTACGTCGGCTTTCGCGATGACACCAACGCCCGGCACTTCGCTGGACTGAACATGGACGACAAGCAGTTTGACGCCGCCGTCGCCCATATCCGCCACCACCAACGCAAGCTCTATGTCGCGGTCAATACCTACCCGCAGCCACAAGGCTGGGAACGATGGCAGCGGGCAGTGGATCGCGCCGCCGATTATGGCGTCGATGCGCTGATCGCTGCCGACCCCGGCGTGCTGGGTTATGCCAGCCAACGCCATCCCAATCTGAACCTGCACCTGTCGGTTCAGGGCTCGGCAACCAACGCCAGTGCCCTGGCGTTCTATGCCCAGCATTACAACATTCGCCGGGCGGTGTTGCCGCGTGTGCTGTCGCTGGCGCAGGTGCGTCAGGTCGCGGCCAACAGTACGGTACCCATTGAAGTTTTTGCGTTTGGCAGCTTGTGCATCATGGCTGAAGGCCGTTGCCACTTATCGTCGTATATCACCGGAGAGTCGCCGAACCTGTGTGGTGTGTGCTCGCCGGCCAAGGCCGTGCGCTGGAGTGAGGACAGCGACGGCTTGAGCGCTCGCCTGAGTGAAGTGCTCATCGATCGTTACAGCCCAGAAGAACCTGCCGGTTATCCGACCTTGTGCAAAGGCCGTTTCCTGGTGGGGGGCAAACGCTTCCATGCCCTTGAAGAGCCCACCAGCCTGGATACCCTTGATCTGCTGCCGGAGTTGGTGGCCATGGGTGTAGAGGCCGTCAAGATCGAGGGTCGCCAGCGCAGCCCTGCCTACGTCGAGCAGGTCACCCAGGTTTGGCGTGCGGCCCTTGATTCTCATCGCCAGGCGCCCGAGCGCTTCGCAGTCAAAGACCAGTGGCGCAAAGTGCTGGCCGGCCTGTCCGAAGGCAGCCAGACCACCTTGGGCGCCTACCATCGATCATGGCAATGAGGGACTGGACATGAAACTCAGCCTGGGACCTGTTCTGTACTACTGGGACAAAGAGCAATTAGGACGTTTCTATTCCGAGATGGCCGGCTTGCCGCTGGACGTCATCTACCTGGGTGAAACTGTCTGTTCGAAACGCCGGGCCATGAGCCTGGATCATTGGTTGGGCCTGGCGCGTGAACTGCAAAGCGTCAGCCAGGCGCAGATCGTCTTGTCGAGCCTGACCCTGGTCGAAGCCGCCTCTGAGCTTTCCAGCCTGCGGCGCTTGTGCGACAACGGCCAGTTGCTGGTGGAAGCCAACGATATGGGCGCGGTGCAGTTTTTGGCCGAGCGCAAGTTGTCCTTCGTCGGCGGCCCCGCGCTCAACCTGTACAACGGTCACGCCCTGGCGCAGATGCAGTCTTGCGGCCTGATCCGTTGGGTGCCACCTGTGGAGTGTTCGGCTGCGCTGATTCGCTCGATACTCGATCAGCTCAAGGGTTTGGGGCGCGACTTGCCGGAGGTCGAAGTCTTTGCCTATGGGCACTTGCCGCTGGCGTATTCGGCGCGCTGCTTCACTGCGCGTGCCGAGAATCGGCCCAAGGACGACTGCCAGTTCTGCTGCCTGAACTATCCCGATGGCCTGGCCCTGAGTAGCCAGGAAGGTCAGCCACTGTTCACCCTCAACGGCATCCAGACCATGTCGGCCGAGGTCACTAACCTGTTGGCCGACTACGCCGGGCTCACGGCCAGCGGCGCGGACATGTTGCGTTTGAGCCCGCGCGCCGAGGGTATGGTCGAGGTGGTCGAAGCCTTCGATCGTGTGCGCCAGGGTGAAATGCCGCCGCTGCACGTAGAGGGCTGCAATGGTTACTGGCATGGACAGGCAGGAATGCTGCGAGTAGAGGAGGTGGGCCTGTGTTGAATCGAAAGGAATGGCTGCTGCGTGGCGCCGACCGGGTGCTTCCACTGATCCGTCGGGTGCCTTTTGTGCTGCAGCGCGTAGCATTGCAGCAGGCGCTTAATCGTTGCCTGGCCGAGCCACTGAAGAACGGCGATTTCGATCTGCTGCGTGGGCGCTGGTTGTGCCTGCGAATTCCCGATCTGAATCTGAGCTGGTACGTGACCCGCACCGTCTATGGTTTGCAGATAGCCGCTCAGGCCAAGGCCGATGTGACCATCCGCGGCAACTGGCGTGAATTCCTGCTGTTGGCCAGCCGTCAGGAAGATCCCGATACGCTGTTTTTCAGGCGGCGTTTGGTGATTGAAGGGGACACCGAGCTGGGGCTAACCCTGAAAAACCTGATCGACAGCCTCGACCCTGACGTGTTGCCAGTTTGGCTGTGGCGCAATCTGGAGCGGGCGGGCAAGGGCTTGGCCGCAGGCTAAGCCGCTCGCGCTCAGACCATGTGATCCGCCAGCAACTGGCGGATCTCGGCGAACACTTCATCGGCCTGCGCCGGGCTGCAATCCTCCCCGTAACGCTTGCGCAGGCCCATTTGGCTGAGGATCACGTGCTGGTCGGCCTGCAGGTCGTGCAGGTGCAGGCAACTGGCGACGCATTCCAGTGGGCAGCCATCGAGCGCCAGAATCGGCCGTCCTGAACGGGCCAGATTGACCAGCGCCGGTACCTGCCCACCCACCCCGACAATGCAGGACATCTGTGCCAGGCCCTCGCGGTCCAGGCGCAGCGCCACGTCATTGGCCAGTTGCGCAACGTTGGAACAACCGGAGCAGGAGTACACCAGGGGCAGGGTAGTGCGAGACATGAAGGCTCTCCAGTGGTAGGCCGATCAGACCTGATAGTCGGCCAGCGCGTCGTTTGCCAGGATGCGAATGTCGCGACGCTCCATGGCAATCAGGCCGTTCTCCACCAGGCGATGGAGGATGCGTGAAAAGGTTTCCGGCTGGATGCCCAGTTTCGAGGCAACCAGGCGTTTAGACACCTGCAACAGCACGCGGCCATCCTCCGGGTCCTGTTCCTGCAGCAAGAAGTTGATAACCCGTTGGCTGGCGCTGGCCAGGGTCAAGGTGTCGATGTCCTTGAGCCGTTGATGCAGGTGGATGCTCATGCTGGCCAGGATCGCCAGGCACACTTGTGGCTGGTCCTCCAGGGCATTGCGGTAGTGGCTGCCTTCGATGCTGACCACCACGCTGTCCTTGAGCGCTGTGGCGCTGACCGGGTAATAACGGGTCTGGCTGAACAGCAGGGCTTCGGCAAAGGATTGTCCGGGCTGGATGATCTCGACGAGATTTTCCTGACCCTGGGCGGTGATGCGATACAACTTGATCTGGCCACTGACCAGAAGAAAGAAACGTTTGGCCGGGTCACCCTGGTGCATGAGGGTGTCGTGGCAGCTCAGGCGACGCTGCAAGGCCAGGCCGCAGACCTGTTCGAAAACGCGTTCGGGCAGGTTGCTGAATAGGTGGTGGCGGCGCAAGAACAGTACAAGGGAAGGATTGGTCAGCATGGAGTACCTCCTGCCGGTATGGTAGACCTGCGGGGACTTGCGGCCTATGCCTCCGCCGGCCTACCTCCAAAGGGGCAGTCAGCCTTGGCGCAGGTGCTCCATGGCCCACACCGCGGCCTCGACCCGCGAGCGCAGGCCCAGCTTGTGCAGCAGATTCTTCACATGAACTTTGACTGTGCCTTCAGTGATGCCCAGCTTGTGGCCAATGACTTTGTTGCTGTAGCCGCTGGCGATGGTCTTGAGCACCTGGCGCTCGCGCTCGGTGAGTTCTACCTCCGGTTGCCGCGGCGGTGAACGCAGAGCCTGGGCCATCACTTGGGTAAGTCCCGGGCTGATTACCAAGGATCCATTCATGGCATCGCGGATGTACTGGATCAGCAGTTCCGGCTCCATGTCCTTGAGCAAGTAGCCGTCGGCATCCAGGCGCAGTGCGTCACGGATGTCGTCTTCGGCATCGGAGACGGTGAACAGCAGGACCTTGCCGGTATAGGCCTGGGCGCGCAGGTGGCGCAGGGTCTCGATGCCGTTCATCTGCGGCATGTTGTTGTCCAGCAGGACCAGATCCGGTTGCAGCGGCTCGATCATGGCCAGCGCTTCTTCGCCGTGATTGGCTTCGCCAACGATGTCGAAGTCGTCTTCAAGTTCCAGCATCTGACGGATGCCGCGACGCATCATGGGGTGGTCATCGACCAGGAGAATACGGCAGCGCACGGGCATGTTCATGAGATATTTCCTTGTAAGGGTTGCCCGAGAAATTCCGGACGGAATTCCATCTGGACGAGGGTGCCTTGCGGATCCCTGGGGAGTATTTGCAGTTGGCCGTGCAGGCTGCGAGCGCGTTCATCCATGATGTGCAGGCCATGATGCTCACGTGGGTCACAACTGCCAACGAAGCCGCGGCCGTCGTCCTCGATGGACAGGCGCACGGTCTCTCCCTCCTGGCGCAATTCCAGCCAGGCGTTCTGGGCGTGGGCGTGGCGCAGGCAATTGGAAAGCGCCTCACGGGTGATCTGAAGGATGTGGATCTGCTCGCTGGCTGACAGCTCGAAGGCCAGGTTGTCGACCTTCAGGTGCACCTGGAAATCGCCGCGACGGCTGAATTCCTGGGTGGTGTCCTTGAGGCCCTGGACCAGGCCTGCGTCCTGGATTTGCAGACGGAAGGTGGTCAGCAGTTCGCGCAACTGGCGGTAGGCATTGTTCAGGCCTTCGCGCAGCTCGGCAGTCACGCTCTCCAGGGTATCTACCGATTCGCCACGGCGCATCAGGGTTTGCATGCGGCTGACCTGCAGCTTCATGTACGACAGGGCCTGGGCCAGCGAATCATGCAGCTCGCGGGCAATGATGGCGCGCTCTTCGAGCAGCAGCAAGCGGTGGTCTTGCTCGCGCTGGCGCTTGAGCGACAGCGAAGTGCCGATCAGGTTGGCCAAGGCCTGGATAAGTTGGGTTTCCCAGGCCTGCGGAGCGTGGCCATCGATGAAGTGCGCCTTGAGCTCACCCAGCGTGCTGCCCTGGTTGCTGATGCTGTAGATGTGTGGTTTGAGTTGCACATGGCGCTGGCAGGTGGCGCAGTCGGTGCTGGCACAGATTCTGCGGCTGTCGGCGCCATGCAGGGCGAGCAATTGTTGGGCAGGCGCTTGCAATTGGCCCTGCAGGCACAATGACAGGCGCAGGCCGGGCAGGCGTTGCTGGAAGCGCCGGATCAGTTCATCCAGGCCTTCGGCGTTGGCCAGGCGCGTGGCCAGGCTGGAGCTGCTCTGGTACAGCAACTCCAAGGCGGCGTTTGCCTGTTGCAGGTTCAAGGTTTTTTGCTGGACCTGGGATTCCAGTGTGCGATGGGACTGTTCGATGGTTTCGGCCATGGCGTTGAAACTGGTGGCCAGTTGACCCAATTCATCCTCGGATTGGTGATTGACCCGAGCCTGGAACTCGCCACGGCGAAAGCGCTGGGTCGCATCCACCAATTCCTGCAGTGGGCTGATCACGCTGCTCTGCAATTCATAGAGGCCAATCAGCAGGACGATCATGGTGATGAACAAGGCAGCGCCCTGGATCATCTGTTGCCAGGTTTGCTTATGTTCGCTCTGGCGCTGCAGCAGGTTGACGAACTGGTTGAGCTGTTCGATGAAGGGCAGGGCGTTGGCCTGGAATGCCATGGCATCACCGCGTTCCAGCGCCGGATTCAAGGTGTCGCGCCAGTACGCCTGCAGTTGTTGATAGCTGGCGTCCACGGCCTTATTGCTGCCGTCTTCCAGCACGGCTTTCAGGGTCTGGCTATTGAGACGCTGTTGCAGGCTTTGGCTGACGTGGGCGATTTCGTCGGCGTTGGCGCCGGAGGCCAGTTTCCAGCTCAGGCGGTATGTCTCCATGCGCACCGAGCCTGCGGTATTGATCGCCGCCGCATCGCCCTGGCTGAACCAGGCGATCAGACCGGCGCTCAAGGAGCTCGCCAGCGCCAGCACCGCGATCAGGATAACGGCGAGACCGGCTCGGGCGGGCAACGAGCTACGCAGCCAACGGATCATGTCCGCAGGCCGACGAAAAAATGATGGAAAACACGCATGCAGGGCTCCGTTGTTATGACTGCCGATGTTTCTGCAGCCCGTCCCTGGCGTTCTACCTCTAAAGAGTTCTTATCCTTCGACCCGGCCCGAATCCATCGGCTAAAAACGCCAAAACACTGATAAACAAAGGGTTTTGAGGTTTTTACTGTCTACCTCGTTGGAGGTAGATGGGTAAAGCATAGCCCTGATTCGCTTTTGGGTTCGTTGATCCGTATCAAGTTTTTACCGGGTCCGCCTCTCTAGTCTGCCGCCATTGCTTTTAAACGGGAGACGCAACATGAACCCACCGCGTGTAAAACAAGGCCTGGTTTTAGGCATGAGCACGCTGGCCTTCACCGTCTGTTTCATGGTCTGGATGATGTTTGCCGTGCTGGGCGTGCCGATCAAGGAACTGCTCCAGCTCAATGAGACACAGTTTGGTCTGTTAGCCGCTACTCCCGTATTGACTGGTTCACTGGTGCGCTTGCCACTGGGGATTCTGACCGACCGTTTTGGCGGTCGCATCGTGTTCTTCCTGCTGATGTTGTCCTGTGTATTGCCGCTGTACTTGATCAGCCACGCCACAGCCTATTGGCAGTTTCTGGTACTGGGGCTGTTTGTCGGCCTTGCCGGTGGCTCCTTCTCGGTGGGTATCGCTTACGTCGCCAAATGGTTCGAAAAGGAAAACCAGGGTTTCGCCATGGGCGTGTTCGGTGCCGGTAACGCCGGCTCGGCGCTGACCAAGTTCCTCGCTCCTGCGTTGATTGCAGCCGGTAGCTGGCAACTGGTACCGAAAGTCTTCAGCGCCATCCTGTTCATTACCGCGCTGTTGTTCTGGTTCCTTACCTCTGACAACAAAGCGCACCGCAGTGCCAACGGCGCGACCCTCGGCGAGCAACTCAAGTCGCTGAAAGATCCTGCGGTGTGGCGCTACTGCCAGTACTACTCGATTGTCTTCGGCGGCTATGTAGCGCTGGCACTGTGGATGACCAAGTACTACGTCGAGGAATACGGTTTCACCCTGCAAAGTGCGGCCCTGCTGGCTGCCTGCTTCTCACTGCCAGGTGGCGTGCTGCGTGCGGTCGGCGGCTGGATGTCGGATCGCTGGGGCGCTCAGAGCGTGACTTGGTGGGTGCTGTGGGTCAGCTGGATCTGCCTGTTCCTGCTCTCCTACCCACAGACTCAATTGCAAGTGCAGACCCTCAACGGCCCGCTGGATTTCCATATCGGCCTGAATCCGGTGCTGTTCACTGTACTGCTGTTCATTATCGGCATTGCCTTCGCCTTCGGCAAAGCCTCGGTATTCAAGTACATCGCCAATGACTACCCGCAGAACATGGGTGCGGTATCGGGCATCGTCGGTCTCGCCGGCGGCCTGGGTGGCTTTGTCCTGCCCATCATGTTTGGCGCCCTGGTCGATCTGACCGGCGTGCGCTCCTCGGCTTTCATGCTGCTGTACGGCGTGGTCTGGGTGTCGCTGATCTGGATGTACTTCAGCGAAATCCGCAAACGCCCGCTGCTCGGTAAACAGCCGCAGACGACTTCGAATTCGTTTTCAAGCATTGCCCAAGGAGAAGACCATGTCGGTTCTTAAGAAGCCTGACTCAGGCCCGGTCATACATGACTGGCGCCCTGAAGACCCCGCATTCTGGGGGCGTAGCGGCAAAAAGACTGCAACCCGCAACCTGTGGATTTCCATTCCCGCGCTGCTGTTGGCCTTTGCCGTATGGATGGTCTGGAGCACGGTGATCGTGCGCCTCAACGCCATCGGCTTCACCTTCACCACTGACCAGTTGTTCTGGTTGGCAGCCTTGCCGGGCCTGTCTGGCGCAACCTTGCGGGTGTTCTACTCGTTCATGGTGCCGATTTTCGGCGGCCGTCGCTGGACTGCAATCAGTACCGCTTCGTTGCTGGTACCAACTTTGTGGATGGGCTTTGCTGTACAGGACCCAAGCACCCCTTACAGCGTGTTCGTGATCATCGCCTTGCTGTGTGGGTTCGGTGGCGGCAACTTCGCCTCGAGCATGTCCAACATCAGCTTCTTCTATCCAAAGTCGCAGCAGGGCACTGCCCTGGGGCTTAACGCCGGCCTGGGCAACCTGGGTGTCTCGGTCATGCAGTTCGCCGTGCCCATGGTGATTACCTTCGGCGTGTTCGGTGTGCTCGGCGGCCAACCGCAGGTACTCGCCGATGGCACTCAATTGTGGCTGCAGAACGCGGGCTTCCTGTGGGTGCCGTTCATTGTCGCGGTGACGCTGCTGGCCTGGTTCTGCATGAATGATCTGTCCAGCGCCAAAGCCTCGTTCAGCGAGCAGGCGGTGATTTTCAAGCGCAAGCACAACTGGCTGATGTGCTGGCTGTACCTGGCCACCTTTGGCTCGTTCATTGGCTTCTCTGCCGCCTTCCCGATGCTGATCAAAACCTCGTTCCCGGAAGTCAACGCCTTGGCTTTCGCGTTCCTTGGCCCGCTGGTTGGCGCCCTGGTGCGTCCGCTGGGTGGCTGGTTGGCGGACAAGCTTGGCGGCGCGCGGGTCACCCTGTGGAACTTCGTGCTGATGATCGTGATGGTCTTTGGCGTGCTGCACTTCATTCCGCAACCGGGTGTTGCCGGCAACTTCTACGGCTTCCTGGGCATGTTCATGCTGCTGTTCTTCACCACCGGCATTGGCAACGGTTCGACCTTCCGCATGATCCCGGTGATCTTCCGCACCCAGCATGAAAAAGCCGCTGCCGGCAAAGGCGCCAAGGCGCACGAACAGGCATTGAAAGACGCGGGCAAGGAATCGGCTGCGGTGCTCGGTTTCAGCTCGGCGATCGGCGCCTTCGGTGCCTTCTTTATTCCCAAGACCTTCGGCTCGTCGATGGCCATGACCGGTAGCCCGGCGATGGCGTTCTACATGTTCGTCGGTTTTTACCTGAGTTGCATTGTCGTGACCTGGTGGTGGTACGCCCGCAAAGGCGCCGCAACCCCCTGCTGACACGATCTGAATTCAACCTTTGCGTGGGTGGGGCATAGACCCCACAGCAAGCCTGAGAGGAAAGCATCATGAGCCATCTGCTCGATCAACTGCGGTTCTTCAACCGCAAGCAAGGCGAGTTCTCCGAAGGTCACGGAGAAACTCGCAAAGAGTCGCGCGACTGGGAGAACGTCTACCGTTCGCGTTGGCAGTACGACAAGATCGTGCGCTCCACCCATGGGGTGAACTGCACCGGCTCCTGCTCGTGGAAGATCTACGTGAAAAACGGCCTGATCACCTGGGAAACCCAGCAGACCGACTACCCGCGCACCCGTAACGATCTGCCCAACCACGAACCACGCGGCTGCCCACGGGGTGCCAGCTACAGCTGGTACATCTACAGTGCCAACCGTCTGAAATACCCGAAAATCCGCAAGCCTCTGCTCAAACTGTGGCGCGAAGCGCGTCAGAGCATGGCACCGGTCGAGGCCTGGGCGAGCATCGTCGAGAACAAGGCCAAGGCTGATTCGTACAAGAGCAAGCGCGGCATGGGTGGTTTTATCCGCTCCAGCTGGGACGAAGTCACCGAGATCATCGCTGCGGCCAACGTTTACACCGTCAAGCAGTACGGCCCTGACCGGGTAGTGGGCTTCTCGCCGATCCCGGCGATGTCGATGGTCAGCTACGCTGCCGGCGCGCGCTACCTGTCGCTGATCGGCGGCACCTGCCTGAGCTTCTATGACTGGTACTGCGACCTGCCTCCAGCATCACCGATGGTCTGGGGCGAGCAGACCGACGTGCCGGAATCGGCCGACTGGTACAACTCCAACTACATCATCGCCTGGGGCTCCAACGTTCCGCAGACCCGTACCCCGGATGCGCACTTCTTCACCGAAGTTCGCTACAAGGGCACCAAGACTGTGGCAATCACTCCCGACTACTCGGAGGTGGCCAAGCTCACCGACCTGTGGCTGAACCCGAAACAGGGTACCGATGCGGCCCTGGCCCAAGCGTTCAACCACGTCATTTTCAAAGAGTTCCACCTCGACAAGCCAAGCGCCTACTTCACTGAGTACGCCAAGCGCTACACCGACTTGCCAGTACTGGTGCTGCTCAAGCCGATGCTTGGCACCGCACCGGGCGCGGGCTACCAGCCTGACCGCTTCCTGCGCGCCTCGGACCTGGCTGACAATCTGGGCCAGGACAACAACCCCGAGTGGAAAACCATTGCGCAGAATGCTGACGGTGAGCTGGTTTCACCGCAAGGCTCGATCGGCTATCGCTGGGGCGAGCAGGGCAAGTGGAACATCCTCGCCCGTGAAGGCGGCGCCGGACGCGAAATCGACCTGACCCTGAGCCTGATCGGTGGCGACGTCGCCGAAGTAGCCTTCCCGTATTTCGCTGGTGAATCCCACGAGCACTTCCAGCATGTGGCCGGTGATGCCGTGCAGTACCGCCGTGTACCGGTGCGCAGCCTGACCCTGGCCGATGGCAGCCAGGTCAAGGTAGCCACCGTGTTCGACCTGTCGGCGGCTAACCTGGCAATCGACCGTGGCCTGGGTGGCGCCAACGTTGCGCGTGACTACGACGACGCCAATGTACCGGGCACTCCCGCCTGGCAAGAGCAGATCACTGGCGTGAGCCGTGAGAAAGCTATCCAGATTGCGCGCGAATTTGCCGACAACGCCGACAAGACCCGTGGACGCTCGATGATCATCGTCGGTGCGGCGATGAACCACTGGTACCACATGGACATGAACTACCGCGGGCTGATCAACATGCTCATGCTCTGCGGTTGTGTCGGTCAGACCGGTGGTGGCTGGGCTCACTATGTAGGCCAGGAAAAACTGCGCCCACAATGCGGTTGGCTGCCATTGGCCTTTGGCCTGGACTGGAGCCGTCCGCCTCGGCAGATGAACGGCACCAGCTTCTTCTATGCCCACAGCTCGCAGTGGCGCCATGAAAAAATGAACATGCACGACGTGCTCTCGCCCCTGGCTGACAAGAGCCAGTTCCCCGAGCATGCGCTGGACTACAACATCCGCGCCGAACGTGCCGGCTGGCTGCCTAGCTCGCCACAGTTCAATACCAACCCGCTGAAAATCGCGCGCGACGCTGCCGCCGCGGGCATGACGCCCAAGGATTATGTGGTCAAGGGCTGGCAGGACGGTAGCGTGCGCTTTGCCTGCGAACAGCCGGACAACCCGGTCAACTTCCCGCGCAACATGTTCGTCTGGCGTTCCAACCTGCTGGGTTCGTCCGGCAAGGGCCACGAGTACATGCTCAAGTACCTGCTGGGTACGCGCAACGGTGTGATGAACGAAGACATCGGCCAGGTCGGCGACTGCAAGCCGATGGAAGCCGAATGGGTCGACGATGGTGCCATCGGCAAGCTCGACCTGGTGACTACCCTGGACTTCCGCATGTCCTCCACTTGCGTGTATTCCGACATCGTTCTGCCGACCGCTACCTGGTACGAGAAGGACGACATGAACACCTCGGACATGCACCCCTTCATTCACCCGCTGTCGGCCGCCATTGATCCGGCGTGGGAATCACGTTCGGACTGGGAGATCTACAAAGGTATCGCCAAAGCCTTCTCGCGTATGGCCGAAGGGCATCTGGGCATTGAGCAGGACGTGGTCAGCGTACCGCTGATGCACGACAGTGTTGGCGAGCTGGCCCAGCCGTTCGGTGGCACTGACTGGAAAACCGCCGGTGTTGCACCTGAGCCGGGCAAGAACGCGCCGAACCTGCAAGTGGTCGAGCGCAACTACCCGAACATCTACAAACAGTTCACCTCCCTTGGTCCACTGCTGGACAAGCTTGGCAACGGTGGTAAAGGCATCAACTGGGAAACCCAGGAAGAAGTCGATTTCCTCGGCGAACTGAACTACCGCGAGAAAGAAGAAGGTATCAGCCAGGGTCGGCCGAAAATCGATACAGCAATCGATGCTGCTGAAGTCATTCTTTCGTTGGCGCCGGAAACCAACGGTCATGTGGCGGTCAAGGCCTGGGCAGCATTGTCCGAGTTCACCGGTATCGACCACAGCCACCTGGCGTTGCCAAAGGCTCACGAGGCCATCCGCTTCCGCGACATCCAGGCGCAGCCACGCAAGATCATCTCCAGCCCGACCTGGTCGGGTCTTGAAGACGAACATGTCAGCTACAACGCCGGCTACACCAACGTTCACGAGAACATCCCATGGCGCACCATCACCGGCCGCCAGCAGTTCTATCAGGACCACCCATGGATGCAGGCCTTCGGCGAGCAGTTGATGAGCTACCGTCCGCCGGTCAACACCCGCACCATCGCCGGTGTGAAGGGCAAGCGCAGCAACGGTGAAACCGAGATCGTTCTGAACTGGATCACTCCGCACCAGAAGTGGGGCATCCACAGTACGTACACCGACAACCTGCTGATGCTCACCCTGAGCCGCGGTGGCCCGATTATCTGGCTCTCGGAGATCGACGCCAAACGCGCCGGTATCGAAGACAACGACTGGGTCGAATGCTTCAACGTCAACGGTGCGTTGACCGCCCGTGCGGTGGTCAGTCAGCGGGTCAAGGAAGGCATGGTGATGATGTACCACGCCCAGGAACGGATCGTGAACGTCCCCGGTTCGGAAACCACCAAGACCCGCGGCGGCCACCACAACTCGGTTACCCGTGTGGTGCTCAAGCCCACCCATATGATCGGCGGCTATGCCCAGCAGGCCTATGGGTTCAACTATTACGGCACGGTCGGTTGCAACCGCGATGAATTCGTCGTGGTGCGCAAAATGGCCAAGGTCGATTGGCTCGATGGTTCGCGTGGCGATGAGCTGCCACGTCCTCTGCCAACCGATATTGAATAAGGAGTGCTGTCATGAAGATTCGTTCACAAGTTGGCATGGTCCTGAACCTGGACAAATGCATTGGCTGCCACACCTGTTCAATCACCTGCAAAAACGTCTGGACCAGCCGTGAAGGCATGGAATACGCATGGTTCAACAACGTTGAGACCAAGCCAGGTATCGGCTACCCCAAAGAGTGGGAAAACCAGGATAAATGGAAGGGCGGCTGGGTACGCAACAGCAACGGCTCGATCTCGCCGCGTATTGGCGGCAAGTTCCGCGTGCTGGCGAACATTTTTGCCAACCCGGACCTGCCTGGGCTTGACGACTACTACGAGCCGTTCGACTTCGACTACCAGCACCTGCACACCGCACCGCTGGGCGATCACCAACCTACCGCGCGGCCACGCTCGGTGGTGTCTGGCAAGCGTATGGAAAAAATCGAATGGGGCCCGAACTGGGAAGAAATTCTCGGTACCGAGTTTGCCAAGCGCCGCAAGGACAAGAACTTCGACAAGATCCAGGCGGACATCTACGGAGAGTACGAAAACACCTTCATGATGTACCTGCCGCGTCTGTGCGAGCACTGCTTGAACCCGGCCTGTGCAGCATCGTGCCCGAGCGGTGCGATCTACAAGCGTGAGGAAGATGGCATTGTCTTGATCGACCAGGAAAAATGCCGTGGCTGGCGGATGTGCATCAGCGGCTGCCCGTACAAGAAGATCTACTTCAACTGGAAAAGTGGCAAATCCGAGAAGTGCATTTTCTGCTACCCACGGATCGAAGCCGGGATGCCGACGGTTTGCGCCGAAACCTGCGTTGGCCGTATTCGCTACCTGGGTGTGCTGTTGTACGACGCCGACCGCATCAGCGAAGTGGCCAGCACGGCCAACGAGCATGACCTGTACGAAAAACAGCTGGAGATTTTCCTCGACCCCAACGACCCGGCAGTCATTCGCCAGGCCCTGAAGGATGGCGTGCCGCAATCGGTGATCGACGCTGCACAGCGCTCGCCAGTGTACAAAATGGCGGTTGACTGGAAGCTGGCCTTGCCACTGCACCCTGAGTACCGCACGCTGCCGATGGTGTGGTACGTACCGCCACTGTCGCCAATTCAGAACGCCGCAGCCGCTGGCACCGTGGGCATGAACGGGGTTATCCCGGATGTCGACAGCCTGCGTATTCCACTGCGCTACCTGGCCAACCTGCTCACCGCCGGTGACGAGAAGCCGGTGAAACGTGCCCTCAAGCGTTTGCTGGCCATGCGTGCCTACAAGCGTTCCGAGCAGGTTGAAGGTGTGCAGGACCTGCAAGTGCTCAAAGACGTTGGCTTGAGCGTGAATCAGGTCGAGGAAATGTACCGCTACCTGGCCATCGCCAACTACGAAGACCGCTATGTAGTACCTAGCGCTCACCGTGAAGAAGCAATGAGCGATGCGTTTGCCGAGCGTTCCGGTTGTGGCTTCAGCTTCGGCAGTGGTTGCAGTGGTAGCTCCGACACCAACATGTTCGGTGCCAAGAAAGCCAACCGCCGCGACATCCTCAAAACCGTGCAGTTGTGGGAGGACTGAGTATGCGCATTCTTAAAGTGATTTCGTTGCTGCTCGATTATCCAACCGAAAGTCTGGTGGCCGGGCGCGATGAGCTGGAACTGGCCATTCATCAGTCGCGGGAAATCAGCCCGAACCAGCGCGGCGCGCTGTTCGAACTGCTCGAACTGATCTGTAACAACGACCTGATGGATGGCCAGGAGCACTACGGCGCACTGTTCGGTCGTGGTCGCTCGCTGTCACTGTTGTTGTTCGAGCACGTGCATGGCGAATCGCGCGACCGTGGCCAGGCCATGGTCGACATGCTCGCCCAGTATGAAGACGCCGGCTTTGCCATCGGCGTCAAGGAGCTGCCGGACTACATTCCGCTGTACCTGGAATACCTCTCGACCCGCGACGACCTGGAGGCCCGCGAGGGCCTCGCAGATATCGCCCATCTGCTGGCGCTGCTCGCTGCACGCCTGGAAGAGCGCGAGAGCGGATATGCCAGTTGCTTCCGTGCGCTGCTGCAAATCGCCGGTTCCGAGCCGCATCAAGCGGTGGCTGATCTGCGCGAACAAGTAGCGGCCGAGCAGCGTGATGACTCACTCGAAGCCCTGGACAAAATCTGGGAAGAAGAGGCAGTGGACTTCCTCAAGGCCGAGCAGCAGGAGCGCTGCAGCTCGCTGCCAAGCGCCCCTGGCAAGGCACGGGAGGAAAGTGCGGTACCGCTGCATTGGGTCGATTTTCAGCAACAAGGGCAGGCCAGCGCGCCGGCCGGGGAGGTGAACAATGTCTAAATGGAATCTGTTGGCGTTCGGGGTCTATCCCTATGTAGCACTGGCTATCTGCCTGCTGGGCAGTTGGGCGCGTTTCGACCTGTCCCAGTACACCTGGAAGGCCAGCTCGAGCCAGATGTTGTCGAGCAGTGGCATGCGTGCGGCCAGCAACCTTTTCCATGTCGGTGTGCTGTTTGTACTGGCGGGGCACTTTGTGGGCCTGTTGACCCCGGCGTCGGTCTATCACCATGTGATCAGCACTGAGAACAAGCAACTGCTGGCAATGGTCTCCGGCGGCTTTTTCGGCCTGCTGTGCCTGATCGGCCTGATCATGCTGATTCACCGTCGCCTGACCAACCCACGGGTTCGCGCCACTTCAAACACCTCGGACATCCTGATCCTGGTGGTGTTGCTGGCGCAGTTGGTGCTTGGCCTGCTGACCATTGTTGCTTCGACCGGCCACATGGACGGCTCGGTAATGGTGATGCTGGCGGATTGGGCACAGAACACCGTGATGTTGCGTCCAGTGGAAGCGGCAGCAGCCATTGCCCCGGTCAGCCTGGTGTACAAGCTGCATGTGTTCCTGGGCCTGACCCTGTTCGTACTGTTCCCCTTCACCCGTCTGGTGCACATCGTCAGCGCACCGATCTGGTACCTGGGACGTCGTTATCAAATCGTTCGGCAGAAAATCTGAGGAGACAGTCATGTCAAGCGGATGTGGATGTGGCGGCGGTAGTGGCGGTGGCGGTGGTTGTGCCTCTTCATCGGTGCAAGAACCGGTGCCGAGCGTGGAACCGGTGGTGGTTGAGGCCGAGGCCCCGGCCCAACTGATCGCCAGCAGCGAGCAGGAATGGCCGATCATCAGCGTCAATGAGGTGCCGATCAGTGCCCAGGCTATGGCCCAGGAACTGCAGTATCACCCGGCGGCCGACCGCGAGGAAGCGGTGTTCATGGCCGCCCGCGCACTGGTGATCCGCGAGCTGTTGCAACAGCGGATCGCCGAGCTGGGTTTGACTTTGCAGGTTGGCCCTGGCGATAACGAAGAAGAGGCGGCCACGCGTTTGCTGTTGGAGCGCGAGGTGCAGGTGCCTGAGTGTGACGAGGCGACCTGTCAGCGTTACTACGAAAGCAACCGTGGGCGCTTCCACAGCGCACCGTTGCTGGCGGTTCGGCACATTCTGCTGGAATGTGCGCCGGACGATGCCGAGGGACGCAGCGAGGCACTGGCTCAGGCTGAAATCCTTCAGCAACGCCTGGCGCAGTTTCCCGAGCAGTTTGGTGAACTCGCACTGAAGTACTCTGCCTGCCCGTCGAAGGCGCAGGGGGGGGAACTGGGGCAGATCAGCAAGGGTCAGACCGTGCCTGAACTGGAACGCCAGTTGTTCACCCTGGCTCAGGGGCTGGCTGACAAGCCGTTGGAAAGTCGTTATGGCTGGCACGTGCTCAGCGTCGACCAGCGTATCGAAGGACAGCAGTTGCCCTATGAGGCGGTAGCAACAGCCATCCGTACTCAGTTGCAACAAGGCGTCTGGCAAAAAGCGGTGGTGCAATACCTGCAAACGCTGATCGGTGCTGCGGACATCCGCGGTATTCAGCTGCAGGGTGCCGATTCGCCGCTGGTGCAGTAACCGGTTCGACAAGGGGAATGTGATGAGCACTGTGATGCAGGATGGATTCGGGCGGCAGATCGATTATTTGCGGATGTCGGTGACCGATCGTTGTGATTTTCGCTGTGTGTACTGCATGGCCAAGAACATGACTTTCTTGCCGCGTCAGCAGGTGTTGACCCTGGAGGAATTGCAGCGTCTGGCAACGCTGTTTGTCGGCCAGGGGGTTCGCAAGATTCGCCTGACCGGGGGGGAGCCGTTGATTCGTCCGGGTATCGTCGATCTGTGCCGTCACATTGCCGCCTTGCCGGGTTTGCGTGAGTTGGTGATGACCAGCAATGGTTCACAGTTGCAGCGTTTGTCCCGGCCGTTGGTCGAGGCCGGGGTCAAGCGCATGAATATCAGTCTCGACAGTCTGGATGCCGAGCGGTTTCGGGCGATTACCCGTAACGGTGATCTTGATCAGGTGCTGCGTGGTATCGAGACTGCCAGTCGCGCCGGGTTCGAACGGGTCAAGCTCAATTGCGTGGTGATGAAGGGGCGCAATTTCGATGAGGTGCTGCCGTTGGTGCAGTTCGCCATTGATCAGGGTATCGATATTACCTTTATCGAAGAGATGCCTTTGGGCGAGGTGGGTCGTTCACGGGGTGAGTCGTTCTGCTCCAGTGAGGAGGTTCGCGGGCTGGTTGCCAGTCGTTATGCCTTGCTCGACAGTGCCGAGAACAGTGGTGGGCCGGCACGTTATGTGCGGTTGGTTGAACATTCTGATACGCGTATCGGCTTCATTTCGCCTAACAGCCATAATTTCTGCGCCAGTTGCAATCGGGTGCGGATGACGGTGGAGGGGCGGTTGTTGTTGTGCCTGGGCCAGGAGGATTCGTTGGATCTGCGAGGGTTGTTGCGGCGCTATCCATTGGATGATCAGCCGATTGTCAGTGCGGTGCAGCAGGCGTTGCGGGGGAAGCCGTTGCGCCACGACTTCAATCCTGATGGAGAGGTACAGATTTTGCGGTTCATGAATATGAGTGGCGGGTGAGGGCGTGCGCTTGGCCGGGGTGAAGGACCTGCCCCACCAGGGGCCCTGCGCTGCGCTTCGGGTCCCCTCGCTGCAGATTGAGATCAAGAGCACAACTGACTGTGCTCTTTTTTTTTGTGTGCGTGGGGAATGGTTTTTTGCTTTCCCCTGGTCTTGACGTCGGTCAATTTTGCGCGATGCGTTTGCACGTAATCTCCACTGCATATTGTGTTTTTGGGTTTATAAACATCTATATGTAGTGTTTGGAGGGTAAATGCACAGCACGCTGATCAGGGTGGGGAATAACCAGCTGTATAAGCGCGACGGCAGTTTGGTCGCTTTTGATGCCGATAAGATTCGTCAGGCTCTGATTGCTGCCGGGAAGGCTACCGGTGAGTACGCTGAGGTTGAGGTTGATGGGTTGTTGGCGGCGGTGCTGGCGCAACTTGAAAATTTTGCGCAGTTGCATGTAGAGCAAGTACAGGATCGGGTCGAGCGGGTGTTGATGGACGCCGGTTATTTTCTGTCGTTGCGCGCGTACATCGTTTATCGCGAACAGCACGGGCGTTTGCGTCGTGATCGCAAGACGCTGGTCGAAGTCGCAACATCGATGAACGAGTACCTCAACCGCGAGGACTGGCGGGTGCAGGCCAATGCCAATCAGGGCTATTCCCTTGGCGGGCTGGTACTTAATGTGTCCGGCAAGGTCACGGCCAATTACTGGCTCGATGAGGTCTACAGCGAAGCCATCGGCCGCGCGCACCGTGAAGCCGACTTGCATGTGCACGACCTGGATATGCTCGCCGGTTATTGCGCGGGCTGGTCGCTGCGTACGCTGTTGCACGAAGGCCTCAATGGTGTGCCCGGGCGCGTCGAGGCTGGTCCGCCCAAGCACTTGAGCAGCGCCCTGGGGCAGATGGTCAATTTTCTCGGTACCTTGCAGAACGAGTGGGCCGGGGCGCAGGCGTTCAGTTCCTTCGATACTTACCTGGCACCCTACGTGCGCAAGGATCGACTCGGCTACGAAGAGATCCGCCAGGCCATTCAGGAGTTCATCTACAACCTCAACGTGCCATCGCGTTGGGGCACGCAAACACCGTTTACCAACCTGACGTTCGACTGGGTTTGCCCGGAAGATTTGCGCGAGCAGATTCCGGTGATTGGCGGTGAGGAAATGCCGTTCGCCTACGGTGAGCTACAAGCCGAAATGGACCTGCTCAACCGCGCCTATATCGAAGTGATGCAGGCCGGTGATGCCAAGGGTCGGGTGTTCACCTTTCCTATTCCGACTTACAACATTACCCATGATTTTCCCTGGGACAGCGAGAACGCCGAGCGCTTGTTCGAGATGACTGCGCGCTACGGTTTGCCATATTTCCAGAACTTCCTCAATTCCGACATGCTGCCAAACCAGGTGCGTTCGATGTGCTGCCGCCTGCAACTGGATGTGCGCGAGTTGCTCAAGCGCGGTGGGGGGTTGTTCGGGTCGGCGGAGCAGACCGGTTCGTTGGGGGTGGTGACGATAAATTGCGCGCGTCTGGGCTACTTGTTCAAGGGTGATATCAAGGGGCTGCTGGAGCGTCTCGATACCTTGATGGAATTGGCCATGGAAAGCCTGGAGGTCAAGCGCAAGGTGATCCAGCACCACATGGACGCAGGTCTATACCCCTATACCAAGCGTTACCTGGGCACGTTGCGCAATCACTTCTCTACCATCGGCGTTAACGGCCTGCACGAAATGCTGCGCAACTACAGCGATGACCAGATGGGCCTGCATACCGAGCAAGGTCGGCGATTTGCCCTGAATCTGCTGGACCATGTGCGCGCTACCCTCGTGCGGTTCCAGGAGGAGAGTGGCCACCTTTACAACCTTGAAGCGACCCCGGCTGAAGGCACGACCTACCGCTTCGCCAAAGAAGACTTCAAGCGTTTTCCCGGCATTCTCCAGGCCGGCAGCCCACAGGCGCCGTACTACACCAACTCCTCGCAACTGCCGGTGGGCTATACCGACGATCCGTTCGAGGCGCTTGAATTGCAGGACGAGTTGCAGTGCAAGTACACCGGCGGCACGGTGCTGCACTTGTACATGGCCGAACGTATTTCATCAGCCCAGGCCTGCAAGCAATTGGTTCGCAATGCACTGGGACGCTTCCGCTTGCCGTACCTGACCATTACCCCGACGTTCTCCATCTGCCCGGTGCATGGCTACCTTGATGGCGAACACGAATTTTGCCCCAAGTGTGACGAGGCACTGTTGCTCGCGCAGCAGGACGGCACTGTTCACTGATCCGATCAATTCAACGCAAGGAGCTTCACCATGACTGCACTGCAAACCCTACCTGTGGCACAACGTCAACGCTGCGAAGTCTGGACCCGCGTGATGGGCTATCACCGCCCGGTGTCGGCCTTCAATCCAGGTAAACAGTCCGAGCATCGCGAACGCCAGCACTTTACCGAGTGCTCGGCATCGGCCGGGCGTCAATGACCCGAGCGTTACGGGTCGGGGGCATGGTGCCCCTGACCACCCTCGATTATCCGGGCAAGTTGTCCTGCGTCTTGTTCTGCCAGGGTTGCGCCTGGCGTTGTCGTTACTGCCATAATCCTCAACTGATTGGGCCGCGTGGCGCCGAGGAAGTCCCTTGGCACCAGGTATTGGCGTTCTTGCAGCGCCGCCAGGGCCTGCTTGATGCGGTGGTCTTCAGTGGTGGCGAGGCAACGTTGCAGGACAGCCTGCCGGAGGCAATGGCGCAGGTGCGGCACATGGGCTTTGGGGTTGGCCTGCACAGTGCAGGTATCAAGCCGCAGGCCTTTGCCCGGGCGCTGTCGGGGGCCGATTGGGTTGGCTTCGACGTCAAGGCGCTGGCCGAAGAGTGCGCATTGATAACCCGAGTGCGCGGCAGTGGTGTGGCCAACTGGCGCAGCCTGGATATGCTCCTGGACAGTGGCGTGGATTACGAATGCCGGACTACGGTGCATTGGGATCTGATCGATCCGGCTCGGTTGTTGACCCTGGCCCAGCGCTTGAAAGAGCGTGGGGTAGAACACTTCGTCGTTCAGCAGGTACGCACCGCGCAGATGCTCGATATGAGCCTGCCGAAGGTATCCATGCACGCCGCATTACCTGCGTTATGGGACACCCTCGGCGAGTTGTTTGCGCAGTTCGAGGTGCGCGGCTAAGGCTTAGAGCCAACCCCAGAATTGCAGCCACCAGCCATAACCGACGACGCTAATGGCTGCCAGTAAACAGGCGCCTGCTACACCGCGTCGGAACAGGGAGGTTTTCTGGCCTGCCAGAAGCTTCCCTCCCAACCAGGCACTCCAGAGCATGGCCGCAATCAACAGCGCGGCCCTGGCAGGTTGCACCCACTCCAGCAACAAGCCTTCATAGCGCAGCAGCTTTACCGTGGTTGCCGACAGGCCGAGAAACAGCCCGGCGCCGCCGAGCGGCGTGAGTGCCAGGCTCAGGGGGCCAAACATTTCAGCTTGGCCGACAAGTCGGGCCGCCAGGCGCAGCAAGAGCCATAGGCCCGTGCCCAGTATCAGCGCACTGGCGCTCAGGTACAGCAGAATGCTGAAGCCATCGAGCCAACTGAAGCTGTCGTTGAGTTGTGGGTAATGGGTCAGCAGCCACCAAGGCGCGTTGTCGTGCAGGGGCCAGAGAATATCGTGCTCCACCAGCCACTGCGCCAGGTATTGCTTGAGCGCGATGAACCACGGGCTGACGGTCCACTGGAATGCACCCATGGCCAGGCCAATGACGCCGAACAGCAACAAGCGGCTGTCCCAGGGAGACGGCGTGTGTGTGATGGAATGAAGAATTTCTTCGTTGCTGGAGCGGGCAATCAGTTGCACCGCACCGCGTTGCCCGCTGCATCGGCCGCAGGCGTGGCAGTCGCTGGCGCCCTGCATCCGGCGAATATCCAGGAGCGGGGCACAGTTGGGCGGGGGCAGGCGTGCGGCGGTGTTCTCCTTCCAGCGTTGTTCATCGACGTGAAAGTGTACGGGCGCCAGGCGGGCGAGCAGGGCAAAGACACCACTGACCGGGCACAAGTAGCGGCACCACACCCGTTTGCCGCGTGCAAACAGCAAGCCGACGACAACGGCGGCTACGGTCGATCCTCCGAGTATCAGCAGGGCCGCCTGGGCGTAGTCGTAAACGCTGATGAGTTGGCCATACACGGTGGTCAGGCAGAAGGCCAGGGCGGGCCAACCGCCCCAGCGCACCCAGCGGGGTACACCCATGCCCTTGCCATACTGGCTGGCCCATTCGCTCAAGGAACCTTCCGGGCACAGCACGCCGCACCACAGGCGTCCGAAGAGCACAATCGACAGCAGCACGAATGGCCACCAGATGCCCCAGAACAGGAACTGGGCGAACAGGGTGAGGTTGTCGAGCATTCGTGCCTGGCTATCAGGCAAGGGCAGCAGCGCTGGTAGCACCAGCAGCAGCGCGTAGAACAGCACCACCGCCCATTGCATGACCCGAATCAGCCCGGCATGCCGACGCATGCCATCACCCAGTTGTTGCAACAAGCGATTGCGCAAACTCAGGCTGGACATGGGCTGGCGCCTGTTCTGCGCTGTACCAGCCAGCAACCTACACACAGCCAATAACCTGCCATTACCAGCAAGGTCAGGGCGCTCGGGCTTGCGCGGTAGCCGGCAAAGCCTGCGAGAAATGCGCCAAAGCCTTGGCTATCGCTAAGAAACCTACTGGTGTCCCAAAGCGCATCGCCAACCAGGGCGTAAGCCATTTCGGGTAAATCCATGGCCAGCAATTGACCGCTGATGCGCTCGACTGCACTGACCAGCAAAGCTGCAGCGAGCAACAGCAATACAGCCTCGCTCAAGGCAAAGAAGCGCCGCCAGGAAATGATCCTGCGACTGCTGTGCAACAACACGATGGTCAACCCCGACAGCACCAGTCCGGCAACACCGCCGAGGGCAAATTGGTCCAATTGTGCGCCTTGCAGGCGGGCGGCGGCACCGTAGAGAAAGACCACCGTCTCACTGCCTTCGCGGCTCACTGCCAGCATCGCGAGCAGCAATAGTCCGATACCGCCCTGGCGGGCCAGTTGCTGGTCGGCATGCCGTCGCAGGTTGTCGTTGAGGGAGTGCGCATTGCGGCGCATCCAGGCGACCATTTGTACCATCAGCACGCTGGCAACCAGCGCCAGGCCGGCCTGGAACCACTCACTGGCGGCGCCGCTCATGGCATCACCGGCGAACAGGATCAACAGCGCCAGCATGCCCGAGAGCAGCAGGCCCAGCGCGACTCCGGTCCAGAGAAACTTGAGCAGACGCTGGCCGCGTTCCTGCTGGCTGACCCAGGCCTGAAGGATGCCGATCACCAGCAGCGCCTCCACGCTTTCGCGCCAGACAATAAACAGTGCTTGATTCATGATGACTCCCTGCACCCAGGCTATTGCGCCTGGATTGCGCCCTCGGGCAGTTGCGGATTGAATTCATCGAAGAAGGGGTAGCGGCCGGGCCTCAACGGGTGAATGACGACAAAAGTCGTCACCCCAGGCGAGAGAACTTTCTCTACCCGTAAGGGCGTGCTTTCAAATTCGGCCGGACCTTCACCCTGGTTTTTCAGGATGATCTTGAATCGCTGTCCGGCCGGTACTTCCAGCACCGCAGGGGTGAAGTAGCCGTCTCGCAATATCAGCTCATAGGTAGGCAGCGGCGCCGCTGCCAGCGAAGTGGTCGCACCGGCCAGAATCAAGCAGGCTAGGCGTCGGTGTACGCGGGCCAGCCTACTGGGTGCAGGGTGGTCTGAGGATAGGGTGTTCATTCAATAGCCACCTTTCTTGCCTATGCCGGCGTAGACAAAGGTGTAGTGCAGCTCACAGCGCTCGAACCACGGCTCGACTCCGGTTTCCTTGTCGGTATGACGACCGAGCGAGCCGTGGCCGCTGGGCGGTAACACGGTAAAGGTCAGTTCGTACTTGCCTGGACCCTGTAGTTTGACGTTGTCGCCGTAGTGCGGGCCGTCATTGGCGACCATGGCATGGAAATCACCGCTGATGGGGGTATCGCTGCCTTGCTTTTTCAAGCTGAAGGAGACGTTCAGGTAAGGCACGAAACTGCCTTCCTGAAAGCCTTGGCGGTTATCGGCGGTGGCGCGGATGTCGGCTTCCAGGTGCACATCGGATTCGGCGGTAGGGCGCATCATGCCCGCCGGGGCCATTTCGATAGGCTGCAGATACACCGCGCCGACCTCCAGGCCTGGGCACATTTGTGGTTCCCCGATTGGGTATTCCTTGGCCTGGGCCAGTGGGGCGATCAGAAGCAAGGCGAGTGACAGCGAGAAAGGGGTGCGCATGACGACTTCCTGGGTACTGATAAAAGAGGAAGCCAGTCTAGGAAGCTTGCACGTGAATAATAATGATTATTATCAATTTTCCGCGAAATGGCTGATCAAACTTGATCTACATCAAGGGCAAAACTGCCGCGCAGCCCTAACGTAGAAGCTCGCCCATCGCCTGTCTGGGGAATCACATGGCTAAGCCCTTTCCTGTCAGTCCGAAGCATCCCGAACGGATCTGTTGGGGATGTGATCGTTACTGCGCAGCCAACGCCCTGGCCTGCGGCAACGGCGCCGATCGGACCATGCATCCGGTAGAGATGTTTGGCGAAGACTGGAACGAGCAGGGTGATTTTGGCTTGGGCTTGCCTGGCAGTGACAGCGATGCTGTGCAATCGCCAGGCAAACCGGTGGTGCTGCAGGGGCATTGATGGCTGGGGTGACATACTGCTAGCCCGTAAATGGTGCTCAGAACACCTGCTGACGTCTGTCCAACTGCTGATCAACCAACCACTTGCCATGGGCAAGTGAGGCGTGTTGAGCGTTTTCCAGGTCTGCCAGATAGGCCATTTTTATCGGAAGCGGCAGACGCCGACTGGTATGGCCTTCAGGGTCGGTAATCAGGCAGCCGCCAGCGAAGGGCGTAGGAATGCCTTCGTGGGTTTCGACACTGGCGGTAATGGTGTGATTGCGGTGCACGCATTGAAGGGTTTTCATCGTCCTGACCTCGCTGCTGGGTATCGATAGCTCGTCGTGATTAAACGCTCCTCGTTCAAGATGCAGGCTAGGCTGCTCTTTCGGGTATACCACAGTAGCGGCCCAGCATGATCTGGGCCGACGAACGTAAGGCTTCAGCGAAAAGCCGGTACCACTTCGTTGATGAACAGCGCCAGGGACTTTTTCTTCTCGGCATGCGGCAGGCTGTTGTCGCACCAGAAACTGAACTCATCCACGCCCAGCTCCTGGTAGTAGCGGATGCGCGCAATAATTTCCTCAGGCGTGCCGATCATGGTGTTCTTGCGGATGTTTTCCAGCTCGAACTCCGGACGCTCCTTGAATTTCTCCTCAGGGCTCGGCGCCAGGAAGCCATTGACCGGCACCTGCTTATTGCCAAACCAGGCATCGAAGGTACGGTAGAAACGGGAAATTGCCTGGGCGCCGACTTTCCAGCCATCGCTATCGTCCGCACTGTGGACGTGAGTGTGACGCAGCACCATCAGTTGCGGGCGCGGGACATCGGGATTATTGGCCAGTGCGGCTTCAAATTTGTTTTTCAGGTCCAGTACTTCTTCGTCACCCTTCATCAACGGGGTGACCATCACATTGCAGCCGTTCTTGACCGCAAAGTTGTGCGAGTCCGGGTCGCGGGCGGCAATCCACATCGGTGGCATGGGTTTCTGGATCGGCTTGGGCACACAGGTGGAGGTCGGGAACTTCCAGATGTCACCGTCGTGGGCATAGTCCCCCTGCCACAAGGCACGCACCACCGGCACCATTTCGCGCAGCGCTTGCCCACCCTCGGAGGCCGGCATACCGGCGGCCATGCGATCGAACTCGAACTGATAGGCGCCGCGTGCCAGACCCACTTCCATGCGACCGTTGCTGATCACATCCAGCAGGGCGCATTCGCCGGCCACCCGCAGGGGGTGCCAGAACGGCGCGATGATCGTTCCCGCGCCCAGGTGAATCGTGGTTGTACGCGCTGCCAGGTAGGACAGCAGCGGCATCGGGCTTGGCGAGATAGTGTATTCCATGGCGTGGTGTTCGCCGATCCACACGGTACTGAAACCGCCGTCTTCGGCCATCAGGGTCAGTTCGGTCAGGTCTTCGAACAGCTGGCGATGGCTGACCTGTTCATCCCAACGTTCCATGTGTACGAACAACGAAAATTTCATGACGCATTCCTCGGATCTTGTTGTAGGTCGCCTGTCGGATCAGGCGGCATGACTCTCGACCTGCGCCTGGCGCCTGTCGTAAGAATAGTGTCAGGCAAACGCGGGCAGCGCCGCCATCTTGCCGCGGCAGTACACCAGGGGGCTGGGTGCCCGTTCGGGAACGATGAGGTTCTTGACCGCGCCTACCATGATGGCGTGATCACCACCTTCATATTCGCGCCATAGTTCGCATTCGATGATTGCCGTGGCGTTTGCCAGCAGGGGGTTGCCCAGCGCACTGAGGGTCCATTCGATACCTTCGGCTTTATCTTTGCCCTTGCGCGCGAAGGCATAGGCTTCGGCTTGTTGGGCGCCCGAGAGCAGATGAATGGCAAAGCGCTTGTTGCGGATCAGCACCGGGTAGGAGTCGGAACTGTAGTTGGGGCAGAACAGCACCAGTGGTGGATCCATGGACAGCGAACTGAAGGCGCTTGCAGTTAGACCGACGATTTGGCCGTCGTTATCCAGGGTGGTGATGACGGTGACGCCGGAGGGAAAGGAGCCCAGGACGTTTTTATAGACAGTTGCGTCGATCATGGTGTGTTCCTCGGAGTGCGGCGTCGGGCCGCTGTTCTTGTCTTGTGTGTCTGATGGTATACCGTAATATCTAGATTGCAAGGGGAATTTTTGCGCGGTGCATCCACCCGATGAATGGGTTAAACCGCCGAATTTGCTGGGCTAAACGCTATATGGGGCAGTTTTTAGCTAGCAGGAAAGCAGATCAGTTGCAGGTAAAAGAAGCGGCTCAGTCTTGTGCAAATGTTGGAATACCATAATATGGTCTTCAGCTGAGAGGCCGCTTCGAGCACTCCGCGCGGTTTCCTACAAAGATAAAAACAGAACCTTTCGAGCCTATTGCCCATGTCCCAGCCGTCTTCGCAACACCAGTTGATCGAAAACCATACGGTCGATTACGTACCGCCTGCCGAACGCCATGGGAAGGCGCGAGACTTGTTCACCTTGTGGTTCAGCACCAACATCGCGCCTCTGCCAATTGTCACCGGTGCCATGGTGGTACAGGTGTTCCACCTGAATCTGTTCTGGGGAATGCTGGCGATTGCCCTCGGGCACTTGCTTGGAGGCGTGGTGATTGCCCTGGCATCGGCACAGGGGCCGCAAATGGGCATTCCGCAGATGGTCCAGAGCCGCGGCCAGTTCGGTCGCTACGGTGCACTGTTGATTGTGTTCTTTGCCGCGATCATCTACGTCGGCTTCTTCATTTCCAACATCGTCCTGGCCGGCAAGTCGATCCACGGCATTGCGCCGAGTGTGCCGATGCCGGCGGCGATCATCCTCGGCGCCTTGAGCGCCACGGCAATCGGCGTGATCGGTTATCGCTTCATCCACACCCTCAACCGCATCGGTACCTGGGTGATGGGTAGTGCATTGCTGGCGGGATTTGTGATGATGTTCGCCCAGGAGCTGCCTGCTGACTTCTACACCCGCGGCGGATTCAACCTGTCCGGTTGGATTGCCACCCTGTCATTGGGGGTTATCTGGCAGATCAGCTTTTCGCCTTACGTTTCCGACTACTCGCGCTATCTGCCTCGGGAAGTCGGGATTGCCCGGCCATTCTGGGCGACTTACTTTGGCGCTACGCTGGGGACCATCCTGTCATTCAGCTTTGGCGCTGTAGCGGTGCTGGCGGTACCGGAAGGTACTGAGGCAATGGTTGCGGTCGAGCAGGCCACCGGTTGGCTGGGGCCGGTGTTGATGGTGTTGTTCTTGCTCAACATCATCAGTCATAACGCCCTGAATCTTTATGGTGCTGTGCTTTCGATCGTTACCTCGATCCAGACCTTTGCCAGCGCCTGGACACCCAGTATCAACGTGCGGGTCGTGTTGGCCAGTGTGATTCTGCTCGGCTGCTGCCTGGTGGCCTTGAGCGCCTCGGCAGACTTCATTTCCCACTTCATCGGCCTGATTCTGGCGTTGCTGCTGGTGCTCGTGCCGTGGGCGTCGATCAACCTGATCGATTTTTACCTGATCAAACGTGGTTGCTACGACATTGCCTCGATATTCAGTGCTGATGGCGGCATCTATGGGCGTTTCAATGCCCACGCGATCATCGCTTACGCGTGCGGCATTCTTGTGCAGTTGCCGTTTGCCAACACTTCCTTGTATGTGGGGCCTTACGCCAATCTTGTCGACGGGGCGGACCTGTCCTGGCTGGTAGGATTGTTGGTGACGTGTCCGCTGTATTATTGCCTGGCCACCCGCGAGCAGACGCGGGGCCTCAGTGGCCTTTGGACGGGCAGCGGTCGGTAGTGGGGTGGATGTAGGCAAGAAGTGCAAGGAGGGCGGCTTTGCAGCCAATCGCGGAGCAAGCTGCTCCGCGATCGACTCCGCACCGGCTAACCACTGATCAGTGGTTTAGAACTCGGTAGGCTGGATGATCTCGACCCAGTAGTCGTCCGGGTCCTTGATGAACGCCAGGTGCTTCATACGACCGTCGCTCAAGCGCTTCTGGAAGGTGACGCCCAGTTGCTCGAAGCGCTCGCAGGCTGCGCGGATGTCCGGCACTGAGATACAGATATGGCCAAAGCCACGTGGATCGGTGTTGCCGTTGTGGTAGGCAAAATCAGGATCGTTTTCGCTACCGTGGTTATGGGTCAGCTCAAGGATGCCCGGGATCGACTTCATCCACTCTGTGCGCTTGCCAGCATCGGCAGGGATCTGTGCCTTATCGACCAGGGCGAGGAAGTACAGGCTGAACTCGGCTTCAGGGAAGTCACGTTTTTCCACCAGGCTGAAACCCAGGACGCGTGTGTAGAAGTCCAGGGATTTGGCAACGTCCTTGACGCGCAGCATGGTGTGGTTGAAAACGAAATTCTGGGTCGCGGCATCCGGTTGCGCGGTAACACCCGCAAGGGTGTCGAGATGGTTCAGGCTCATGGGCACTCCGCTTGAAGAGGCTGGCAGCGTTTGTGCCAGCAAAACAGTCAGGGCCACATGATACGGAAGTGAAGCGATTGCGCAAACCAATTGCGCCCCGCCTTCAGGGGGGCGGGGCGCAAGAATTAGAAGCCCGCCGAGGCGGGCGTATGGGGCGCTAGTCCGTTAGCAGTCTTCATCCTGAGTCAATGGATGTGAAAAAAGTGTGAAGGACGCTTTCACGAACGCAACCAACTGTCGACGGTCTGCGCGCCGTACTGTTCCTTCCACGCTTTGAGGCCGCGGTGGTTACCACCTTTGGTTTCGATCAGTTCGCCGGTGTGCGGGTTTTCGTACACTTTAACCACCCGCGCACGACGTGTTCTAGGAGCGACTACCGCACTTTTTGCCCCAGCCTTTGGGTCTAGAATGGAAATGATGTCGCGCAGGTTTTTACCGTAGCTACCCATCAGGTCGACAAGTTTGCGCTCAAACTCGATTTCGCGTTTGAGGCCAGCATCCTTTTTCAGTGCTTCCAGTTGCGCCATCTGTTCTTTTAGCGCTTTTTCGGCTGCACGGAACTCTGCAAGTCTGGACACAATCATTACTCCTTTATGTCTGCAGTGGCGCGGCATGGGCAAAATCAAGAAATAATCTTAATGAGGCCGCCTGCACTGGGGTGGGGAATCATCACACTAATAATGAGTGTAGTAGTCCCTTGGCGGCGGGTAAACAAGGGAAATATTCTGAAGCCGGCGTGGAACTTTCTTACTTGTGTGCACGGTAATACCAAATAACTAGTCAATTGCCTCTCGCTGACTTGGACAAAGGTCCAATGGCGCGTGCTAGAGCGGTTTGAGATTATTCGTGATTGGCCTCGACCTGTAAGGCAGCGGATCTAGTACTGCTGCCCACAAGGCCTGCAGTTGATTTGTCATCCATTCTTTCGGATTTTGCATTCCATGTTTGCCCCCTTTCCCCTAGCACCCGGACGCGGCCTTGCTGGCCTGCTCGCAATGTTGACTGCCGCTTCCACTCAGGCAGCCGGCTTTCTTGAAGACAGCAGTGCCAAAATCGAAGCGCGCAATGTCTATTTCAATCGAGACTTTCGCGATGGACATGTCAGTTCCAGCCAGGGCGCCTCGAAACGCGAAGAGTGGGCGCAGGGATTTATTCTTAATGTGCAGTCCGGTTATACCCAGGGACCTGTGGGCTTCGGTGTCGATGCCCTGGGGATGCTGGGGATCAAACTCGACTCCAGTCCGGCTGACAGCAACAGTGGCTTGATGCCGTCCAGCGGCAATGACCCGCGCGGGTCGGTGGACCAATACGCCAAACTCGGTGTCGCCGGCAAAATGCGCTATTCCAGGACGGTGCTCAAATACGGCTCGATGCTGCCCGACATGCCGCTGCTCAAGTACAACGATGGCCGCTTGCTGCCAACCATGTTCCAGGGCGCGATGCTCACCTCCGAGGAAATCAACAATCTCAAGTTCAGTGTCGCGCGCCTGGACAAGTACACCGCACGGGACTCAACCGACCGCCAGGACATTCGTGTCCACTGCAAGAACAAGCGTTATGCCTGTAACACCAGCGCTGATCATTTCGATATGGCCGGCGTCGAGTACACCTTCAACGAACGGTTAAGCGCGCAGTATCAGGTTGCCAAACTGGAAAACATCTACCGCCAGCATTTTCTGGGTGTGCTCGCCAGTCAGCCATTGAGCGTCGGTACGGTGTCGGCCGATATGCGCCTGATCAAAAGTGATGACATTGGCAATGCCCGCGCAGGAGAGATCGAACATCGCGCCTTCAGCGGCATGCTTGGCTACAGCCTGGGTGGGCACAAGATCAGCGCCGGCTGGCAGCGCATGTATGGCGAAAATGCCATGCCTTATCTTGATGGCAGCAACCCTTACCTGGTCAACTATGCCCAGGTCAACGACTTTGCCGCTGCCCAGGAACGCTCCTGGCAGTTGCGTTATGACTATGACTTCAAGGCCATCGGTGTGCCGGGCTTGAGCTTCCTGACCCGTTACATCAACGGTGATCATATCAAGGTGCCGGGCAGCCAGGCCGAGGGCAAGGAGTGGGAGCGCGACAGCGAACTCAAGTATCAAGTGCAAAGCGGCACCTTCAAGGATGTCAGCGTTCGCCTGCGCAACTCCACCTATCGCAGTAACTATGAGAAGTGGGCCCGGGATATGGATGAAACGCGGGTCATCGTCAGCTACAACTTCTCCATCTGGTAAGCGGCGCATTGCCACTGCCTCTCGGTCAGTCGACAATGGCGATTGGCCGAGCCGTGGAAGGCATTGTAATGAAAACGCTGCTGTTGATTGGAATCGGGCCGGGCAATCCGCGCCAGATAACCCTGGAAGCTATCGACGCACTGAACCGGGCGCAGGTGTTTTTCGTGCTCGACAAGGGCCAGGTGAAAGACGAGTTGCTGCAAATGCGCAAGGAGATCCTTGAACGCTACGTGGAGCATGCGGATTATCGTCTGGTGCAAGTCGAGGATCCCCAGCGCGATGGCAGCGCCAGCGACTACGTCGGTGCCGTGCAGGACTGGCACCACAAGCGCGCCGCGCTTTATGCGCAGTTGATCGACAACGAGCTGGCCGAGAGTGAGTGCGGGGCATTCCTGCTTTGGGGCGAACCGACGCTGTATGACAGTACGCTGCGCATTCTTGACCTGGTACAGGAGCGCGGCGTCGACATCGAACTGCATGTCATCCCCGGTATCAGTAGTGTGCAGGCCCTGGCCGCAGCCCATCGAATTGCCCTAAATCGTATTGGCGAGCCGCTGACCGTACTGCCTGGCCGGCGTCTTGCCGAACAGGCGCAGATCGACAACCTGGTGGTGATGCTCGATGGTCAATGCGCATTCGCCGCATTGGATGATCCGCACGTGCTTATCTATTGGGGCGCTTACCTCGGAACGGACGACCAGATGTTGATCTCTGGGCCGTTGCGCGAGGTTCGCGAGCAGATTCTTGCGCAGCGCGAGCAGGCGCGCGCGCGCAAGGGTTGGATCATGGACACTTATCTGCTGCGTCGACCGCTGTAGCAAGACGGTTCTTCGCCTCGATCCATTGCGCCATGTACTGGGTACTTTTGTGCTGGTGGTGACGCAGCATGGCGCCGGTGAAGTTGAACAAGCGGTGCTGGTCCAGATCGTCCAGGGCGTATTCGATACGTTCGACCAGGGCGGTGCTGTGCTGGCGGCGATCATAACGAGCCTTGAGCAGTTGCAGCCCCTGTTGCTGTGCCTGTTGCCAGCGGGCTTCGTCGTTGTAAAGTTGCACGGCGGCTTCGGCCAGGCCTTCGCCGGTGCCGGCCACGGCACCTGGCCAGGGCAGGGCGCCGTGCATGGCTTCGGCGCCGATGGGGGTGGTCACGCTGGGCGTGCCGCAGAGCATGGCGTCAGTCAGTTTACCTTTGATGCCGGCACCAAAGCGCAGCGGCGCCAGGCAGATACGCGCATTGCCCATTACTTCCAGGGCGTCTTCGGCCCAGTTCATGATGTGAAAACCTTCGCCAGGTTTGTGCAGCGCTGTGGCTTTGGGCGGCGTGTAGGCGCCGTAGATGCGCAATTGCGCCTTGGGCAGGTGGCGGCGGATGATCGGCCACAGGGTATTCTTCATCCACAGTACGGCATCCCAGTTAGGGGCGTGGCGGAAGTTGCCAATGGTGAGGAAGTCGGCACGCTCGGCATAAGGTTTGAAGGGTTCGCTGGGCACATCGACCATAAGCGGACACCAGTGCAAGAGATGCTCGGGAACACCAAAGCCATTGATGAGCAGGTCGATTTCGACATCGGAGATCATCAGGCTCAAGTCGCTACGGTAGATGGCCGCCAGTTCCCGCAGTGTCAGGTCAGCGCCAGCCATCTGTCGATACAGGTCGGGGCCGGAGGTGGCGAACAGTTCGCGAAAGTCGTTGGGGTCCAGCCCTTCGATCAGACGGCGGCGCAACAGTTGCTGGCGGGCATCGCGCAGACTTTGCAGATCTGAGGTTTCCAGCACGCGCAAGGCATTGGGGCAGTGCTTTTCCACACGCCAGCCGAATTGCTCTTCCATCATGAAACGATCGAACAGCACGACATCCGGGGCCAGCTCACTGACGAAATGGTCGAAACTGCTGTCGTTGAGGGTGATGTTCTGCTCGGCGATACCCAGCTCGACAAGGTTCGCCTTGTGCTCGCCGATTACTGCCGGGCTGCTGAACGTCACCTGCCAGCCACGCTGCACAAAACTTTCGAGGATTTGCATCATGTGCCCGCCGGCAGCCGAAGAGCGCGGTTCGGGCCAGACGTAGCCGATGACCAGGACGTTGAGCGTGGGCTTGAGCATGAGCGAGGGTAGCCTTGGAAAAAGCACCCATACTACAACGAATTGTCGGTTTCCACGGCCGCCAGGATATGTTTTACCTTGTCACGCAACGTATCGATGCCGAAGGGTTTGCTGATCATGTACATGCCATTCGGTATCTCGCTGGAATCCCCTAGGCCGCTGGCGAAAAGAATGGGCAGTAGGGGCCTGGCTTCTCGCGCCTTGCTCGCCAGTTCATTGCCGCTCATGCCTGGCAGGCCGATGTCAGTCATCATCAGGGCCAGTGCCTGGTTTGGGTCCTGAAGAATTTTCAGGGCCGCTTCACCATCCTGGGCGACGATGACGGTGTAATCCAGAGCCTCCAGCACATCGGCGATCAACGCGCGCACGGTTGGATCATCCTCTACAACCAGCAGGGGTGGGGCAGATGGGGGCATGAGCAAGGTCCTGTATAAGTGTCTGTTTCTATTCTGTAAGCCGAGCGCGGAGATAAGTTCCCGGTTTTTTGTGCAGAATAGCGATTTGCGCAAAAAACAGGGAACGATTGCTGCAGAGCACTCTCAAATGCTGGCTAAATGCCCTGTCGAAAACGACAAAGCTGTTTAGACTTGGTGGGGAAAGTAGACTATTTACTCGGATAATCCGCCGTACTCTTTCGTTTGATTCACTTGCTTGGGCACTTTCAGATGATTCAGCCAGCCTCGATAGATCAGCAAAGCTTTCGTAAGCTGCTGAGCCGTAACATCGGTCTACCGTTGGGGGTCGGTTTGCTCAGCGCTGTAGTGTTTGTGGTAGTGATCAGCTATCTGCTATCGGCCATCCAGTGGCTGCAGCATTCCGACCGGGTGATCAACAACACCAACGAGACGGTAAAGCTTTCTATTGATATGGAAACCGGTATGCGCGGGTTCCTGATCACCGGGGATGAACAGTTTCTTGCCCCCTACGAGCTGGCCAAGCCGCAAGTGTTGTCGGCGCTCAAGGACTTGCAGCAACTGGTCAAGGACAACCCGCAGCAAGTAGACCGTCTGGGCCGACTCATCGGCCTGCAACAGGAGTGGAACGCCTTCGGCAGCGAGATGATCGACCTGCGACGCAATGCCGGGGACTACAGTCAGCCGATTCGCAGTGGCCGTGGCAAACGCATCACCGACGAGATGCGCCAGGAATTTGATTCGTTCATCGACATGGAGCAGCAACTACGGGCGGCGCGTAGTGATCAAGTCAGCACCGTTACCGTGGTGGCCATTTCGGTGTACCTGGTGTTCATTATTCTGCTAAGTGCCTTGCTGGCGTTCTTGGGGCGGCGGGACTTGATGGCGCTGTCGTCGAGCTACACCAGCAACCTGCAAGCCCAACAACGCGCCACCCAGCGTCTGGAGCAGCAAGCATGGATGCGTACCGGCCAGACGAAGCTGGCCGAGCAGGTATTGGGTCAATTGACGTTGCCGATGCTGGGTAACAATATCCTGCGTTTTTTTGCCAATTACGTCGGTTGTGTCGTGGCTGCGCTGTATGTGCGGGACGAGCATGGCGGCCTACGACGCGTTGCCGGTTACGGTTTGTCGGGTGAACAACAGGCCCGGGAACAGGTGGTCGGTTCTCATGAAGGCTTGTTGGCGCAAGCAGTAAACCAGGGGCAGCTGTTGCGCCTTGATGAAGTACCCGACGACTACTTCAAGGTCAGCTCCGGCCTGGGTGAAGGTTTACCACGTAGCGTCGTGCTGGTGCCCGCCAGCAACGATGGCCAGGTCAACGGTGTTGTTGAACTTGGCTTCTTGCGCACGCTGACTGACCGCGATATCGAGCTGTTCGAACTGGTTGCCGACAATCTTGGCACCTCCATCGAGAGCGCTCGCTACCGCCAGCGTCTACAGGAGGTGTTGGCGGAAACCCAGCAGCTCAACGAAGAGCTGCAGGTGCAGCAGGAAGAGCTGAAAACCGCCAACGAAGAGCTTGAGGAACAGTCGCGGGTGCTCAAGGAATCCCAGGCGCACCTTGAGACTCAGCAGGCGGAACTGGAGCAGACCAACGAACAATTGGCCGAGCGTACTGATGCGCTGGCTGAACAGCGCGATGCCCTGAACCGCAAGAACGGCGAGCTGAATCAGGCCCAGGCCGAATTGCAGACCCGCGCCGAAGCGTTGCAGCGCTCCAGCAAGTACAAGTCGGAATTCCTTGCCAACATGTCCCACGAGCTGCGCACACCGCTCAACAGCTCGCTGATTCTGGCCAAGTTGTTGGCAGAGAATCCCCAGGAAAACCTCAGTGAAGATCAAGTCAAGTTCGCCGAGTCGATCTACTCGGCTGGCAACGATCTACTCAATTTGATCAACGATATTCTCGACATTGCCAAGGTCGAGGCGGGCAAGCTTGAAGTGCGTCCGGAAACCACCCATGTAACGCGCCTGACCGAAGGCCTGCAAGCGATGTTCGAGCCGCTGGCCAAGGACAAACAGTTGAGTTTCAGCGTGGTCGTTGAGCCTGAAGTACCCGCTACGTTGTACACCGATCGCCAGCGTCTGGAGCAGATCCTCAAGAATCTGCTGTCCAATGCCGTGAAATTCACCGACGCCGGGCAAGTCAGCCTTAATGTCGGCTGGCAGGCCGATATGGGGGTAGTGTTCTCGGTACGTGACAGCGGCATCGGTATCGCCGCCGATCAGCAGCAAAGTATTTTCGAAGCGTTCCACCAGGCCGATGGCACAACCAATCGACGATATGGCGGCACCGGGCTTGGCTTGTCTATTTCGCGCGACCTCGCTGAGTTGCTCGGCGGCCAGATTACGGTGGCCAGCGATCTGGGCAAGGGCAGCGTATTCAGTCTGATCCTGCCGCTGCGTTATGAACCTGGGGTTATCCAGGCGCCAGCAGCGATAATCAACCCGCCCGTTACAGTGGCTGCCCAGCCTGTAGCCGCGCCGCAAGCAGCACTTGATGCTGTTGTGGTTCCCCGCAGCACATTAGCCTTTGCCGATGATCGTGAGTTGGCACCGTTCAGCAATCGTTGCATTCTGGTCGTCGAGGACGAGCCGAATTTCGCCCGTATTCTTTTCGATCTGGCTCATGAGCTTGGGTACAGCTGTCTGGTTGCACAGGCCGCCGACGAGGGCTATGAGCTGGCCGCAGGGTTCATTCCGGACGCCATTCTGCTCGACATGCGCCTGCCGGATCACTCTGGCTTGACCGTGTTGCAACGACTCAAGGAGCAGGCCAGTACCCGTCATATTCCGGTGCACATCATTTCCGTCGAAGACCGCGTGGAAGCCGCCATGCACATGGGCGCTGTCGGCTACGCGGTCAAACCGGCCAGCCGCGAAGAGCTCAAGGCGGTGTTCGCGCGCCTGGAAGACAAACTGACGCAAAAGCTCAAGCACATTCTGCTGGTAGAAGACGATGATCTGCAGCGCGAGAGCATCGCCCGCTTGATCGGTGACGATGACATTGAAATAACCGCTGTCGGTATGGCGCAGGAAGCGCTGGACTTACTGCGCGAGAATATCTATGACTGCATGATCATCGATCTGAAGTTGCCCGACATGCTCGGCAATGAACTGCTCAAGCGCATGTCGGACGAGGATATCCGTTCGTTCCCGCCTGTGATCGTCTATACCGGGCGCAACCTGACGCGTGACGAAGAGGCTGATCTGCTCAAGTACTCACGCTCGATCATCATCAAGGGCGCACGTTCTCCAGAACGCCTGCTCGATGAAGTGACACTGTTCCTGCACAAAGTCGAATCGACACTGTCCCATGAACGGCAACGCATGTTGAAGACCGCGCGCAGCCGCGACAAGGTCTTCGAAGGGCGCAAATTGCTGTTGGTGGACGATGATGTGCGCAACATTTTTGCTTTGACCAGTGCGCTTGAGCATAAGGGGGCGATCGTCGAAATCGCCCGCAACGGACGCGAGGCTATCGAGCAACTGGAGCTAAACAGCGATATCGATCTGGTACTGATGGATGTGATGATGCCAGAGATGGATGGCTACGAAGCGACCCGTTTGATCCGTCAGCAGCCGCGCTGGCGCAAGCTGCCGATTATCGCCGTGACTGCCAAGGCCATGAAAGATGATCAGCATCGATGCCTGGAAGCCGGTGCCAATGATTATTTGGCCAAGCCGATCGATCTGGATCGCCTGTTCTCGTTGATTCGTGTATGGCTGCCACAACTGGAGCGAATTTGAGCATCGAACGTAATACCGACATAGAAATACGGCTGTTGATCGAGGCGATCTACCTCAAGTACAGCTATGACTTTCGCGATTACTCCGGCGCTTCGATCAAGCGCCGGATCCAGCATGCGTTGCGCCAGTTTGACTGCAAGACGGTCTCCGCGCTGCAGGAGCGGGTACTGCATGACCCTGGCATGTTCATGCAGCTGCTGCAGTTTCTCACCATTCCAGTCAGCGAGATGTTTCGCGACCCGGAACACTTTCTGGCCCTGCGCCAGGAGGTGGTACCGCTACTGCGTACCTGGCCTTCGCTGAAAATCTGGATCGCGGGCTGCAGCACGGGCGAGGAAGTCTACTCAATGGCCATTCTGCTGCGTGAGGAAGGCCTGCTCGACCGCACCATCATCTACGCCACCGATATCAACCCCAGCTCCCTGGAGAAAGCCAAGCAGGGTATCTATTCGGTGCAGAACATGCGCGAGTATGCCCAGAACTATCGCAAGGCCGGAGGCCGTCGGGACTTCAGCGATTACTACACCTGCGCCTATGGCAACGCCATTGTCGACAGCAGCCTGCGTGACAACGTGACCTTTGCCGACCATAGCCTTGCTACCGACAGCGTTTTTTCCGAAACCCAGTTGGTTTCCTGCCGTAACGTACTGATTTATTTCAATAAGACGCTGCAGGACCGAGCATTCGGGCTATTTCATGAGTCGCTTTGTCATCGCGGCTTCCTGGTATTGGGCAGTAAGGAAACCTTGGACTTTTCCTCCTACGCTGATCAGTTCCAGGCCTTTGTTAAACCAGAACGGATCTACCGCAAGTCATGAAAGACATACAGGCGATTGTCGTCGGTGCCTCGGCCGGAGGTGTCAGTGCCTTGTTGAGTCTGTTCCATGCCTTGCCGAAGGATTTTTCCATCCCGATTGTGTGCGTGCTGCACCTGCCGGATGACCGTCACAGCCAGTTGGCGCAGGTGTTCAAGCGCAGGCTCGGGCGCGAGGTGTGCGAGGCCCAGGATAAACAGACAATAGCCGCGGGCACGATTTACTTTGCCGGTCCCGGTTATCACCTGTCGTTGGAGCAGGACCTCAGCTTTTCCTTGAGTCAGGAAGAACGGGTGCACTTTTCCCGGCCTTCAATCGATATTTTGTTTGAGTCGGCTGCTGATGCCTATGGGCCGACGTTGGTGGGCGTGTTGCTGACGGGGGCCAATGAAGACGGCGCCCGTGGTCTTGCATACATCAAGCAGTTGGGCGGCTACACCTTTGTCCAGGATCCGAGCGAAGCTCATGTTGCGACAATGCCCGAAGCGGCATTGGCTTTGCACCGACCTGACTACACACTGCCGTTGAGCGGCATCGGGCAATTGCTCGCCAAGTTGGAACCCCCCAAATGCTAAGCCACATCCAAGCCAAACTGCTGATTGTCGATGACCTGCCAGAAAACCTGCTGGCACTGGATGCGCTGGTCAAGGGCGACGACCGGGATGTCTACCAGGCCCAGTCTGCTGACCAGGCGCTTTCATTGTTGCTTGAGCACGAGTTCGCCCTGGCCATTCTCGATGTGCAGATGCCGGGGATGAATGGATTCGAGCTGGCCGAGTTGATGCGCGGTACAGAGAAAACCAAGAACATCCCCATCGTTTTTGTCAGCGCTGCTGGGCGTGAAATGAACTATGCCTTCAAGGGCTACGAAAGCGGAGCAGTGGACTTTCTGCACAAGCCACTGGATAACCAGGCGGTGAAAAGCAAGGTGGCAGTGTTCGTCGATCTGTTCCGCCAGCGCAAGGCGCTGGGCCAGCAGTTGGAGGCTATCGAGCGCAGCCGTGCAGAGCAGGAGCAATTGCTGACGCAACTGCAAGCGGCACGCACGGAGCTGGAACACGCCGTGCGCATGCGCGACGACTTCATGTCGATTGTGTCCCACGAGTTGCGCACCCCACTGAACGGTCTGATTCTGGAAACCCAACTGCGCAAGCTGCATTTGGCGCGCGACAATGCCGACGCTTTTGCCCTGGACAAGATGCGCGCGATGGTCGATCGCGATGAGCGTCAGATCAACAGCTTGATCCGCTTGATCGAAGATATGCTCGATGTGTCCCGGATTCGCACTGGCAAACTGTCCATCCGGCCCAGCCAATTTGACCTTACGCGCCTGGTCGGTGGCTTGATCGAGAACTTTGCCGCTCAGGCCGCAGCAGCGCAATCAACCATAGAACTGAAAATCGATGCGCCGCTAGTCGGAGTCTGGGATGAGTTTCGCATTGAGCAGGTGATTGCCAATCTGTTGACCAACGCCCTGCGCTACGGCGCCAAGCATCCTGTCACTGTGCGCGCCTTCGAGCAGCAACAGTGGGCGTGCATCGAGGTGAGCGACCAGGGCATCGGGATCAGTGAGGAAAACCAGCAGCGGATTTTCCAGCAGTTCGAGCGTGTTGACTCAAATCAGGGCAGTGCGGGCTTGGGTTTGGGTTTGTACATTTCCGAGCAGATTGTGCTGGCTCATGGCGGCCGCCTCGAGGTACGAAGCGCCGAGGGGCAGGGGGCGACTTTTACGCTGCGCCTGCCGCTGGCCTGAACGCGGCGCAGCGTTTGACGTCAACGCTTTACCTCAGGCGCGCGCAGACGGTTCCGACGAGATCTGCTGCGCCTAGCTGATATTCCCGCTGCCTGTGAAGGCGTGTGATGACTTCCCGGTATTCATCACAGGGAGTATTCACATGCCTACTAGTGCGGCAAAGGAAAGCACTGTTCTGTGTCTACGCGTAGGCGTATTTTTTGACGGCACGGGTAATAATCTGCACAACAGCGAGCTGGTAGCAGCCTGCATGGGGCCTGATAGCAATTTGGCAAGCGCGCCGCTTGCGTTACGCGAGCACTGCGCAAAATATGGCTACGATGGTCGCGGGAGTGTACCGACCGACAGCTATGGCACTGCTAAAACCAATATCGCCAAGTTGTATGAACTGTATCGGGACCAGGCCGCTGAGCAGGTGAAAGACGGTCAGACAACCGCGAGCCTGAAGGTGTACGTCGAGGGAATCGGCACACAGGCGGGTGAGAAGGACTCGAGCCTGAGCATGATGACCGGGCGCTACGGCTCTGGTGTGATTGCCCGAGCGCAACAGGCGCCGGCCGCGGTCATTGAGCAAGTAAGGCGCTGGTCGGCCAGTAACCCCGGGACAAGCGCTCAACGCATCGAATTCGACATCTTCGGTTTCAGCCGTGGAGCAGCAGCGGCTCGGCATTTTGCCAATGATTTGGGCAAAGGCGCCGGCAGTGCGTTGGCGCAGCTCTGGCCGAGGTCAGAGGCGTTGCTGCCAGAGAATTTCGACTGGCAGTCGACACAATTCCTGGCAATCAATTTCATCGGTTTGTACGACTCTGTCGCAGCGATCATCTCGGTACTGGAAGGTAATCTCAGCCCAGCCAATGCTCAATACTCTGGCGTCGAAATGAAGCTCAGGCCGACTGCTGCCCGAAAGATCGTGCAACTGGTGGCACGGGACGAACAGCGCAAAAACTTTCCGTTGACCCAGACAGACAACGATATCGTGGTGCCAGGCGCGCACTCCGATGTTGGCGGCGGTTATTTACCTGAAGCTTTGGAGACCGTGGTACTGACGCGGCCTATCAGCAGCACCGAGCCTGCCAGCCTGGAAAATGGAAAAAGTCAGGCCTGCAAGAAGGCCCAGCTTTGTCTGGAACGTGATCAGCACACCTGGCAGTCGCTGAATCTACAGTTGGAGGTCTGTACTCAGGTGGACGCATTGCAACCTGCCAAACGTGATACACCTGCCGAGAAACGTGTGATTGCGTTTGTGCAAGGCAAGCGCCGAGTGGCTGGTGATCTGGCACTGATTTACCTGCGAATCATGCACAGGCTGAGTGTTGATCAGAATGTGCCGTTCGAAGCACTGGACGAGCAGCGCATGGCATTGCCACCCGCATTGCAGGTAATCGCCGACAAGCTGATGCAGCACGCGCAGGGGCAGCAGGCGACTTCTCCGTTGAATGAATGTGAAGAAGCGCTGTTGCGCAAACGCTACATACATCTGTCCAGCCATTGGGGCACGCAAGGTGCAGCGCGTGAGGCCATTGATGCGATTTACCTCAACCGCCCCCATGAAAATGGCCAGCGCAGCATCTATCCCAATGAGTAGACACTCAAACCATCGACGTGAGGCTTTCACCGCGCAGCGTACGCTCGATCCCACCCAACACCATGCTTTCCATCAGCGCCAGCCCTTGGGCCTGGGGCAGCTGTGAAGCCTGCAACCAACTGGGTACGCTGTTGAGCAGATTGGCAATGACATGGGCCGTTGCCACCAGCGCCTGGCCACCCAAGGTAGCCTTGGGCACGATCATGCGCAGCAGAGCCGTTTCATACTGTTGGCGCAGTTGACCGATGCGCGCCTGCTGATCCGGGCTCAGGCAGCATTGGTCGCGTTCAGCGAGGCGAAACTGCAAGGGGCGCTCGGCGTGTAGCGCCCAGTGTGCAGCGATTACTTCAGAGAGCGTTTGCTGATGAGCACGACGCCCCTTGTTGAGGGTCGCAAGCAATTCCTCATACAGCTCTTCGATCAGATCGTAGAGCAGGTCCTGCTTGCTGGGGAAGTGGTGGTACAGCGACCCCGCCGTCAAGCCCAGGTGGCTGGCCAGTTCGCGCATGCTCACCTGGCCAAAACCCTTCTCGGCGAACAGCGCCAGAGCCCGGTCACGCCGCTCTTCGAAATTCGTACAACGCAAAGCGGCGTCCATCGACTTGCTCCTCAGTAGGTGAAGAAACCACGACCGCTCTTGCGCCCCAGGTAGCCGGCGGCAACCATTTCCTTGAGCAGGGGTGCAGGGCGGTATTTGCTGTCGCTATAGCCTTCGTGAAAGGCCTCGAGAATGGCCAGCAGGGTGTCCAGGCCGATCAGATCCGCCAGGGCCAGTGGGCCAATTGGCTGGTTGCAGCCAAGGCGCATGCCGATGTCGATGTCTTCGGCACTGGCCAGGCCTTCCTGCAGCACGAAGATCGCCTCATTGATCATCGGCACCAGGATACGGTTGACCACGAAGCCTGGACGGTTGCCGGCGCTGATAGGCGTCTTGCCGACCCGCTCGGTCAGGGCCATGGCCGTGGCGTGGGTGGCATCGTTGGTTTGCAGGCCGCGAATAATCTCGACCAAGGCCATCATCGGCACCGGGTTGAAGAAATGCACACCGATAAAGCGCTCGGGATGGCTGACCGCCGCGCCCAACTGAGTGATCGACAGCGACGACGTGTTGGTTGCAATCACGCACTCACTGCTGACGCTAGTGGCAATCTGCTGGAGAATGCGCACTTTCAGTTCGAGGTTCTCGGTGGCCGCCTCGATCACCATTTGTGCCTGCTGCAACTGGGTGTAGTCGGTGCTGGTGCGGATCCGCGCGACAGCCGCCTCGGCGAGGTCGGCGGCCAGAACCTGCTTGCTGACCTGACGCTCCAGGTTTTTACGCAAGGTGGCCAGGCCGCGCTCCAGCGCGGCGTCGGAAACATCGATCAAGGTAACCTGGTAACCGGCCACTGCACAGACTTGGGCAATGCCATTGCCCATGGTGCCAGCGCCGATCACCGCAATATGTTCAATACTCACGTTCAGAGCTCCTTGTTCAGACGCGCTCGAAGACCACGGCGATGCCTTGGCCGCCTCCGATGCACATGGTTGCCAGTGCATAGCGGCCTTCGATGCGTTGCAGTTCGTGGATGGCCTTGGTCGCGATGATTGCGCCGGTAGCACCCACTGGGTGGCCCAGGGAAATGCCGGAACCGTTGGGGTTGACCTTCTCGGGATCAAAGCCCAGCTCTGCCGCCACGGCGCAGGCTTGGGCAGCAAAGGCTTCGTTGGATTCGATCACGTCCAGGTCGGCGATTTGCAGGCCGGCTTTTTCCAGGGCCTTGCGCGTGGCTGGGACCGGGCCAAGGCCCATCAGCTCAGGTTCTACGCCAGCGTGGGCATAGCTGACCAGGCGGGCGAGGGGCTTGAGGCCGTGGCGTTTGACGAAGTCGCCAGTGGCCAGGACCAGGGCGCCGGCGCCGTCGTTCAGGCCGCTGGCGTTGCCGGCGGTGACCGTGCCGTCCTTCTTGAAGGCTGCCTTCATGCCGGCCAGCTGTTCAGCGGTGACTTCGCCGCGCACGTGCTCGTCGATTTCAAAACGCACGGTGCCTTTACGGCCAGGAATGTCGATAGGCACGATCTGGCTGTCGAAACGGCCTTCGGCAATGGCGCGGGCGGCGCGTTGCTGGCTGACCAATGCCAGGTCGTCCTGCATCTGGCGGGTGATGCCGTTACGCTCGGCAACGTTTTCGGCAGTGATGCCCATATGGAAACCGGCGAAAGGATCGTGGAGAACACCGAGCATGTAGTCCACGCCCTTCAGATCACCCATGCGCGCACCCCAGCGAGCTTGTGGCAGCAGGTAAGGGCCACGGCTCATGGATTCGGCACCGGCAGCCACCACCGCCTCGGCGTCACCGAGCAGCAGGCTTTGGGCAGCCGATACAATGGCCTGCAGACCCGAACCACACAGGCGGTTGACGTTGAAGGCCGGGGTTTCCTTGGGAATGCCGGCATTCATCGCCGCAACGCGGGCCAGATAGGCATCGCGTGCCTCGGTTGGAATCACCGTACCCATTACCACGTGGCCGATTTGCTCAGGTGCCACACCGGCGCGCTCGATGGCCGCGCGAGTTACGCTGCTGGCCAGGTCAGCCAGGGGAAGGTCCTTGAGGGAACCGCCAAAACTGCCAATGGCTGAACGAACGGCGCTGACTACGTAGATTTCCGGGGTGTTCATGATCGACTCCAGTATGCGAATACATGGCGGGACGGTGGCAGGCTCTGACAGAATGCACATCACGCCAGGTTCAGGTTGCCATTGAGTCTAGGCAAAGCCTTTCACCGGGCCTATGCCATAACTGTTCACTGAAACTGGTATTTTTTGCCATACCTTGCGGAATCCGCCATGCGGGAAAACGATACAGTCGCGGTTTACTTCGTCCATAGCATGTTGCACGCCCTGCGCGACCAACCGCAGCGCGCGTCAGCTTTGCTGCGCGAGGCCGGCATCGATCCGGGCGTGCTCGAGGTCGCCGGTGCGCGCGTTTCGGCCACGGCTTTCACCCGGCTCTGGCTGATTCTGATCCAGGCCCTGGACGATGAGTTCTTCAGCCTCGATAGCCATGGCATGCCGATGGGCAGTTTCGCCCTGATCTGTCGCGGCCTGATCCAGGAGCCCAACCTGGAAAAGGCCCTGCGTCAGTGCCTGGTGTACTTCGGTCTGTTTTTGCGCGATGTGAGCGCGAGCCTGTCGATCAAGGGCGGGCGGGCGGTAATAAGCCTACAGTCACGCATCGAAGACCCATCGACTCGGGTGTATGCCGAGGAAACCTTCTTCGCCCTGGTAATCAGCTTGATGTGCTGGTTGGGCGGACAACGCCTGGTCATCGACCGCACTGCGCTGACGGATAAAAGGCCGTCCCAGGACGACGATCTGTTGCTTTGGGGCCCCAATCTGCAATTGGGGGCAGGGGTAAGTGAAATCGAGTTTGCCGCTGACTACCTGCGTTTGCCGGTCATTCAGGACCTGGCCGGGCTCAAGACGTTTTTACGCAGTGCGCCACAATGGCTGGTAATTCGCTATCGCAACCAGAATGGTCTGGTGGCTCAGGTCTACCGTTACTTGCGCGAGCGCGATCAGGGGCAGTGGCCCACCCTGGTGGCCATGGCCAAACGCCAGGGGCTGAGTGCCAGCAGCTTCCGCCGGCAGTTGGAACGCGAGGGGCGTTCGTTCCAGCAGATAAAGGATGAAGTACGTCGGGCAATGGCCTTTGAGTGCTTGCGTGAAACCGATATGAGCATTGCCGAAATAGCCGAACGCACCGGGTTCCAGGAGCCCAGTGCGTTTCATCGTGCGTTCAAGAAGTGGACCGGTGAAAGTCCCGGGAGCTATCGCTTACGCATGGCGGTCAGGGGTTAGCAGGTTGGCCATAAGCTGGCGCAGGTGATCCTTACCGGCCTGGTTAAGGGCGAACACCGGACGACGAGGTTCGCCTACTGGCAAACCGTCGATGGCCAACCCGGCTTTGACGGTGGCAGGCAGGCCGGCCTTGAGGATGAAGTCCAGCAGCGGCAATTGACGGTAGAACACTGTTTTGGCGGTTTCCAGGTCGTTGGCCACCACCGCTTTGTACAGCGACTGGTTGAGTTCGGGAATCAGGTTGGCCGCCGCTGTACACCAGCCGCTGGCACCGGCAATGAATGCTTCCAGGGCCATAGGGTTGCAACCGTTGTAGAACGGCACTTTACCTTCACCGAGCAATTGCAGCTTGTGCATACGCTGAATGTCGCCGGTACTCTCCTTGACCATGGTTACATTCTCGACCTCCCGCACGATGCGCAAGATCAGCTCAACCGACATGTCGGTACCGCTGGTGGCAGGGTTGTTGTAGAGCATGATTGGAATGTTGATGCTGGCACCGATGGCCTGATAGTGCGCGAAGATCTCCGCCTCGCTGAGTTTCCAGTAGGCCGTTGGCAAGACCATGACCGCATCGGCGCCATGAGCCTGGGCGAAGCGCGCACGGCGGATGGCGCCAGCGGTGGTGAGGTCGGAGACGCTGACAATGGTCGGCACTCTGCCGGCAATGTGCGCAAGGCTGAATTCGGTGGCCTGGTCCCATTCCTGATCGCTCAGGTAGGCGCCTTCACCGGTGCTGCCCAGGGGCGCGATGGCATGCACGCCACCTGCAATCAAGCGATCGATGGACAGCCCCAGGGCCGCGAGGTCAAGGTGCTGACCGTCGCTGGTGAAAGGCGTAATGGTGTAGCCGATAATGCCGTGGAATTGAGTAGTCATGAACAGTGCTCCGCAAGAAAGGCAAAAGGACAAGCAATCAGCTCAGGCAGTCGGCATGTGCCCGCAGGCACTGCCGCGCATAATAGTTAAAGGCTGCGCTGTGGCGTTTCGGGCGTGAGATCCAGTCATGGGCTTCACGGCCCAGGGCTGGCTCGATGGGTTTGACTTCACCAGCGGCCATCGCCAGCAATTGCAGCTTGGCCGCACGCTCGATCAACTGGGCGATGACACAAGCTTCCTCGATACTTGCCCCGGTCGATAATTGACCGTGGTGCGAAAGCACAATGGCGCGCTTGTCACCCAGTGCGGCGCTGATGATTTCACCTTCCTCGTTACCCACCGGCACCCCGGGCCAGGCCTGAAGAAAAGCGCAGTCTTCGTAGAGCGGGCACAGATCCATGTGCGAAACCTGCAGCGGCACCTCGAGCATCGATAAGGCAGCCACATGAGTGGGGTGGGTGTGAATGATGCAGTTCACATCGGGGCGCGCGCGGTACACCCAACTGTGAAAGCGGTTGGCCGGGTTAGGCATCCCGTGGCCTTCGAGTACTTCCAGGTCTTCATTGACCAGCAGCAAGTTGCTGGCGGTGATCTCGTCGAAGCCGAGTCCCAGTTGCTGGGTGTAGAACGTGCCAGGCTGTGGTCCGCGGGTGCTGATTTGCCCGGCCAGGCCCGAGTCATGACCGTTGTCGAAGAGAATTCGACACGTCAGGGCCAGCTTTTCCCGTGCAGTCCACGTATTATCGGCAAGCGAGCCTTGCATCTGTGTAAGGGCCTGCTTTATCAGCTGGTCCTTGGGCAGTGCCAAAGTCTTGGCCATAGGGATATCCTCGATGGTGTAGAGAAAATGTCAGGCTGGCCCGCCCCGGCTACTTGGAAGGTGAAGGGGCGGTTAAGCGCATGACACAAAAAAGGATAAATGACACAATGTGTCATTAGCAAGTAAAAGCTTGCCCGTGGCATTGGGAAAATTGCAGCGCATGTCTATCCGATTGAAATTGTTGAGAAAAAAATTGGGAATTACCTTGGAGGTGTTGGCCGAAAAGTCCGGCATGACCAAGAGCTATTTGTCCAAGGTTGAGCGTGGCCTGAATACGCCCTCCATTGCCGCAGCCTTGAAGTTGGCGCGGGCGCTGAGTGTCAATGTCGAAGAATTGTTTGCCGAAGATTCGCCTGGGCAGGCGCGTTTCAGCCTGGTTCGTAGCGGCGAGCGTCAAGCGCTGTCAGGAAGTGCCCAGGGGCCAGGTTACGCAGTGCTGGCCAACCATATTGGTAGCCGCAGTTTGCTGCCTTTCATCATCAGCCCGCCGTCTGATTTCAGCGATTCCACCTTCAAGGAGCACCTTGGGGAAGAATTCCTGTTTGTTCACGAAGGCCAGGTTGAAGTGGATTTCATGAGCGAGCGGGTCATCCTCGAACGTGGTGACGCGCTTTATTTCAATGCCCAGACACCGCATCGGCTGCGCTCGCTAGGCGAGGTACAGGCACAGTTGCTGGTGGTTGTGCATGACGCTGAAGGTTGATACCGATGGGCAGTCATTCGCGATTCTGGCGTGACCCGGCGCTGCCATTCATCGAAGCGCGCAGCGTCGATGATGGGCGCAAAGTCTGCTATGCGCCGCATTCCCACCAGAGCTTTTCCATCGGCGCGATCACCCGTGGCCGCAGCACCTATGTGAACGGTGACGGCCGTCAGCAGGTAGCTGAAGGCACCGTTGTACTGATGAACCCAGGAGCAGTACACGCGTGCAACCCGATTGATGGTGAGCCATGGTCCTACCTCATGCTGTACGTGGACCTGCCATGGTTGCAGGCATTGGGCTTCCAGCCGTTGGAAGTGTCTAGCAGTGACTCGCCACGGCTGTTCCAGAACCTCTGCGAACTTCACGCGCTGTTGGAAGACGAACAAGTAAGCAGCACCAGCAAGCTTGCGGCCTTGCGTATTTTCTTCAGTGAGTTGATCGAGCGGTTGCCTTGCGGGCATCGCGCTGATCATCAGGTCAACAAGCGCTTGCTGGCGGCTGCAGCCTTCGTTCGCGAACATTGCACTGAGCCGCTTCGACTGCAGGACATCGGTGATGCCGTCGGCCTGTCCAGCTCGTACTTGATTCGGGCGTTCAAGCAACACTTTGGCTTGACGCCACACGGTTACCTGCTCGATCAGCGGGTCCAGTATGCCCGGGCACGGTTACGCTGCGGCGCCGTCATTGCTGAAGTAGCCCTGGAAGCCGGCTTTGCCGATCAGGCACACCTGCAACGGGCCTTCAAGCGCCACCTGGCGGCAACGCCCGGGCACTACCGATCAGCCCACCAGTAGATACACGGCACTGGCCAGCAACAGCGCTGCCAGCACGCGGTTGAACACGCGTACCCTGCCTGGATTGCTCAGGTACTGGCTGATTACACTTCCAGCCCAGGCCCAACTGGCAATGGATGCGTAGCAAATTGCAAAGTAGATCCCGGTGAACTGCCAGAGCAGGCCGGTTTCGCCTTCGCCGACAAACGCCCCGACACCCGCTACACAGGCCAGCCAGGCCTTGGGATTGAGCCATTGCAAGGTGGCGCCGGCGAGCATCGAAGGTGCCGCAGCTGCGTCACTGTCGGCCAACTCGCCACGGTCGCTGGCCAGTTTCCAGGCCATGTACAGCAAAAACACTACGCCGCCTGCATGCAGCACCTGGGTCAACGCTGGCCAGTGGCGCAGCAACTGATGCAGGCCCAGGCCAATCAGCAACAGCAGCAGGCTGAACCCCAGGGTGGCCCCGGTGACATGTCGCAGACTGGCGCGTAAACCATGGCGGGCGCCACTGCCTAGGGCGACAATGTTGACCGGGCCAGGGGAGATGGAGGAGGCCAGCGCAAAAGCGGCCATGGATAGCATCAGGCTCATCAGTGTGTCTTCCGCAAATAAGGTCGACGCAGTGTGCAGGCTTGGTCGTCGCGGATATTGAAGAAAACTACCCTCGTGGAGGCATCGGTGATGCGCGCGGGAAAGTTTTACAGAATTTGAAATAGTTTTGCGCTGTGAGAAAACCCTGCTGGAATTGTAGGATCTCCTCCCCAATTGATATTAGGTTGTTATGACTTCGTTTTCGGAGCCCCCCAGTACCTGGCCATCTCGGCCATCCTTCCGTCCTTGTGACGTTTCTTCCCTGTTCACCTCGATGAGTACCTACCCATGGAATGGCTAGCCGACCCCACGGCCTGGCTGGGCCTTGCCACGCTGATTGTGCTGGAACTGGTACTGGGTATCGACAACCTGGTGTTCATTGCCATCCTTGCCGACAAGCTGCCACCGCATCAGCGCGACCGTGCGCGGGTCATTGGCCTGTCGCTGGCGTTGATCATGCGCCTGGGCCTGCTGGCCAGTATTTCCTGGATGGTGACCCTGACCGCGCCGCTGTTCGAGGTATTCGACAAGAGCTTCTCCGGTCGTGACCTGATCATGCTCTTCGGTGGTGTGTTCCTGTTGTTCAAGGCCACCATGGAGTTGCACGAACGTCTCGAAGGTCATGTGGCGCAAACCAATGGCAATACACGCCACTCTGCGTTCTGGCCGATCGTGGCGCAGATCGTGGTGCTGGACGCGGTGTTCTCGCTGGACGCTGTGATCACTGCCGTGGGCATGGTTGAACACTTGTCGATCATGATGATCGCGGTGATCTTCTCCATTGGTATCATGATCGTCGCCAGCAAGCCGTTGACGCGCTTTGTCAACAGTCACCCGACCGTGATCATGCTGTGTTTGGGCTTTCTGATGATGATCGGCTTCAGCCTTACCGCTGAAGGCCTGGGCTTCCACATTCCTAAGGGCTACTTGTACGCGGCGATCGGTTTCTCGATTGCGGTGGAGGTGTTCAACCAGTTGGCTCGTGCTGGTCGCAAGCGCAGCCTGCAGCGACACCAGCCGCTGCGTGAGCGCACAGCCCATGCTGTGCTGCGCTTGTTGGGCGGGCGGCGCGTCGAGGCGGACGAAGTGGGTGAGGATATCGCCGATCTGGTCGGCGACGGTGAAGAGCACGTGCTGTTCGATCGTCGCGAGCGGGTCATGATCAGCGGTGTACTGAACCTTGCCGAGCGTCCGATCAAGACCGTGATGACCGTGCGGGCCGAGGTCGATACGGTTGATCTGGCGCAATCGGCCGAGGAGATTCGCAAAGCGCTGATGCATTCGTCCTACTCGCGCCTGCCGCTGATTCGCGACGGCCGCATAGATGAACCGCTGGGCTTTGTGCACAAGAAGGAACTGCTCAAGGAACTGCTGGCCGGTAACGAGCCCGATCTGGAGAGCCTGGTGCGTGCTCCGTTGAACCTGCTGGAAAGCTTCAGCATTCTCAACGCCTTGGAGCAGATGCGCAGCAAGTCGACCCATATTGCGTTCGTGGTCAATGAATTCGGTGACTTCACCGGCATCCTGACCATGACCGATATCCTTGAGTCGATCGCCGGTGAGTTGCCCGATGCCAGCGAGGTGGAGGGACCTGGAATTGTCGAGGACGGGCAGGGCTTTGTCGTCAGTGGCGCCTTGAACCTCAGTCAGATCCAGGCGCGCACCGGTTTCGTTGCCAAACCCACCGAGGACTACCAGACCCTTGCGGGCTTGGTGATGAGTCTGTTGGACCGTTTGCCTGTGGTAGGCGACCGCCTGGAGTGGAACGGCTGGCAGATGACCGTTGTTGCGGTTGAGGAACGCCGGGTTCGCGAGGTGCGCCTCACGCCGAACGACGCTGCTGGCGCAGCAAGTGCTTGATGCCTTCAAGGATCAGCACCAGCACCGCCAGCCAGATCGGCAGGTAAGTCAGCCACTGGTCGGGACCGATGGTCTCGCCCAGTAGCAACGCCACAGCGACCAGCAACACCGGCTCGACATAACTGAGCAAGCCGAACAAGCTGAACGCCAGCATTCGGCTTGCCAGTACGTAGCAGATCAGCGCCATCGCACTGATCACTCCCAAGAGCGGAATCAGCCAATACAATCCAGGGTGCTCGATCAGGTCCCGGGCACTCAGCGGGCCTTGGACGACGAAGTACAGTGCCGCTGGCAGTAGTAGAAACATGTCCGCCCAGAGGCCACCCAGATGGTCGGTACGGCATTTGCGCCGCAAGACGAAATACAACGGGTAGCCGATGGCGACCAACAGGGTTTCCCAAGCGAAACTACCATGCTGGTACAGTTCGTGACCCACCCCGGTTGCAGCGCATGCCACGGCCAGTTTTTGCAGGCGCGAAAGGCGCTCGCCGTAGACCACTCGACCGGTCAGGACCATGGTCAGCGGCAAGAGAAAATACCCCAGTGACACTTCCAGGCTACGCCCGTGCAGCGGTGCCCAGAGAAACAGCCACAGCTGCACCCCCACCAACGCTGACGTACCTATTTGTCCCAGTAACAGCAGCGGTTTTTCCCGCATGCGCCTGAGCAGTCCGGTCACCAGTTGCCAGTCTTTGCTCAACAGCAGGAACAGGGTCAGGCAGGGAAGGGTCAGCAATGTGCGCCAGCCAAAGACTTCTTCACCGTCAAGCGGCGTCAGCAGGGATGTGTAGAAATACATCACGGCGAACAAACAAGACGCCATGACTGATGAAACGATGCCTTTGAACACGAGGGCCTCTGAAGTAGGAAAAAGAAAGGCGCTTAACTATCCAGCGTCAGCGTCCGGTTGTCCGTGACTGACCCCAGGTCTTGTGCCTGCAAGGCCTGGATGAACGCCTCGGCCGACATGGGTCGGGCAAACAGGTAGCCTTGCTGGAAGTCGACGTTGTGCCGGGCCAGGTAGTCACGTTGCGCTTCGGTCTCAACGCCCTCAGCAACAATCCCCAGGCCCAGTTTGCTCGAGAGCTCAATGATACTGTCGAGGATATGCAGCGACAGCGCATCGCCGCCGATCATGGCCACAAAGCTCTGGTCGATTTTCAGATAGTCAACCTGAAACTGGCGCAGATAGGCCAGGCTGGATTGACCGGTACCAAAATCATCGACCGCAATCATTACACCCAGCTCATGAAGCCCGGCGAACAAGGCATGGGTGACGTCGCTTGGCGCAACCAGCTTGCGTTCTGTCAGCTCCAGGGTCAGGCGCACGCGGTCGTTGGGAAACGCCGCCAGGAATTGACGGCAATCGTCCAGCAGCGCCATGTCCTGGCAGTGGTCAGCGGTGATGTTGATGCCAATGTGAAAGCCGTCCTCCATGAATTCGGCATGCGGGGCCAGCAACTGGGCCGTACGCTGGAACAGTTGGCGAGTCATGGGCACGATCTGCCCGCTGTGTTCTGCATAGGGAATGAATAGGTCCGGACGCACCAAGCCTTCATGAGGGTGCTGCCAGCGCATCAGGACCTCGACACCGGCCCAGCGGTAATCGCTGCTGCGCACCACTGGCTGAAAAAAAGGCACGAATTCATTGGCTTCAATTGCGCGTTGCAATTCGGCACGAGGCGAACTGGCCCGGCGCAGTTGCCAGTAACAGGTTGCACCGGCTATGGCGCCGAGTATTACCAGCAGCAGGAACATGGCCAGGTACTCGCTGCGCATCTGTCGAGCAACCTTGCCCTCGCTGAATCCGCTATGAATAGAGAAGGGGTAGCGCGTTGAGACAAACTCGGTGGCTGCGACCTCTGGCTGTGGAACGACGCCGGACTGAACCTTTCCAGCGCGGTCCAGCCAGTGTTGGCCGACTTGCAGAATGAGGTAATTGTCATTGCCGAGCAGATAAAGCGCCCCGATCAGATGATCACCATCGACGGTAACAACAGCTGCCCGCTCGCCTTCAGTCATGCGGTACACCAGTAGGGGGTGTCCAGGGGTTACCGAGTTTCCGTCCATCAGCCAGAGTTTGCCGGCTACGTAGTCGCTGGGGTCGACCCGTTCACTGTGAGGGCCGAACAGTGAACTGCAGTACAGTTCACCGCGGTATTCAAGGTTGGTGGAGCGAACAAAGGCGCGCCGGGTTACCTGGTCGCGCAGGGCGAGCTTCTCATTGACGCAAGGTTGCCCCGCCAATGGCAGCAGGTCGTTAGCGGCCTTGGCTAGATTATCGAGAATGCGCTCTATCTGATTGCCGACTCGTTGCGCCGTGGCTTGGCTATGGTTGTGCAGTTCCCGCTCGGATTGCCACTGCATGATTAATAGGCCGCAGAGGACAGGCATCAACCCCACCAGCCATGGCAGCACATGGCGCCAGAAGCGTAGGGGGTGATGTTTTACCGAAAAGGGCATGGCGACTAACCTTAAAAGATGGAGCTGTGCAGAGGATAGCCGTCCGTCGGCGCTTCGTGTGTCTGGATGTTTAAGTTAAAGTGCGACAAATTTGATTACGCACTGTAGAATTGCCTTACGCATACAATAATAAGATTTCTCATCATCGAGGAATCAGCCCGCCGAGAATGGGTCCATATGAAGTGTCATGGGTTCAAGCTGATTTATGGTGACTACCTCGCACGCAGTGTGAGGGGTGTCTCCTGCGCGCCGCCATCATCGCTCCACATCGATAGCAAGCAATCACCGTTTTTAGCGCTTTGATGATGAGGTAATGAGCATGGCCGACATTTTTGAAAACCCGATGGGCCTGATGGGCTTCGAGTTCATTGAGTTCGCATCGCCGGCACCGGGTGTGCTGGAGCCGATTTTCCAGATCATGGGTTTCACCAAGGTGGCAAGCCACCGCTCCAAGGATGTACACCTGTACCGTCAGGGCGACATCAATCTTATCCTGAACAACGAACCGAAAAGCATCGCGTCCTACTTCGCTGCCGAGCACGGTCCTTCCGTTTGCGGTATGGCGTTCCGTGTCCGCAATGCCCACGAAGCCTACGCCCGCGCCCTGGAGCTGGGGGCTCAGCCGGTGGAAATCGAAACCGGTCCGATGGAGCTTCGTTTGCCTGCAATCAAGGGTATCGGTGGCGCGCCGCTGTACCTGATCGACCGATTTGAAGAAGGCAGCTCGATTTATGACATCGACTTCAACTTCATCGAAGGTGTCGACCGCCATCCGGTAGGCGCTGGCCTGAAGATCATCGACCACCTGACCCACAACGTTTATCGCGGCCGCATGGCCTATTGGGCGGCGTTCTACGAGAAGCTGTTCAATTTCCGTGAAATTCGTTACTTCGACATCAAGGGCGAGTACACCGGTCTGACCTCCAAGGCCATGACCGCGCCAGATGGCATGATCCGCATTCCCTTGAACGAGGAATCGTCCAAGGGGGCCGGCCAGATCGAGGAGTTCCTGATGCAGTTCAATGGCGAGGGCATTCAGCATGTGGCCTTCCTGACCGACGATCTGCTGCAGAGCTGGGATGCGCTGAAAAAGCTGGGCATGCGCTTCATGACTGCTCCGCCGCAAACCTACTACGAAATGCTCGAAGGGCGTTTGCCAGGTCACGGCGAGCCGGTGGACCAATTGCAGGCGCGGGGAATTCTGCTCGATGGTTCTTCACAACCTGACGACAAACGTCTGCTGTTGCAGATTTTCTCCGAAACCTTGATGGGCCCGGTGTTTTTCGAGTTCATCCAGCGCAAGGGCGATGACGGCTTCGGTGAAGGCAACTTCAAGGCATTGTTCGAGTCCATCGAGCGCGACCAGGTGCGTCGTGGTGTGCTGAACGCCGAGTAATCCGCTGCAAGTAAAAAAGGCCATTGAGCAGGTGTTCAATGGCCTTTTTGCGTTAACGGGCATGCTTTTGTGTCTGACGACCTTTTGCTCTTCTGTATAGGCCCCAGTACCCAGCCGCGGAGGTCATGATGCCTACCAGCAACAGCGAAGGGAAGGTTGAATTCATTGCCTGGCGCATCGCCCGCCAGGTCTGACCTTCGGGGTAACCGGCGTGCACGGTATAGCCAAATTGTTCTGAGGTGAGCTTCAAGCTGTTCTGCGCTTGGTTGGGTACGCGGCTGGCGTCCCCATGGCCTGTCGCCCAAATGTACTGGGTACCGAATTGCAGACTCAGGACCACTGCGTTCTGGAATCCGAGCAACTCCGCCTGCAGGACTCGCAAGTCGGCCACCGCAACCACTGCATAAGGGCTGGTCTGCTTGCGGTAGCGCAGGATGGCCGAATTTGGGGTTGCCCGGTTGCCAGCGGCCACACGAAGACGCTCGTTGACATCGCTGCCCTCGTCAATCATGTAGTCGGTGGAGCCATACAGGGTACTGCAAAAAACCCGATGGTCCTTTTCCAGAGCCATCGAACGGACATTGGGTTGTTTGATCACTTCTTTGCGTAGCTCGGGCAAAATGTCGTCGCACGGGTTACCGGTGAACTTCAATGCTTGAGTACTGGATTCATGCAGGGTTTCGATCACTCTATCGATGGCGTAGATCGCTTCGTTTGCCGTGACGGCAATGGTTTCTTCCTGCTTACGGTCGACTTGCAAGGCTAGTACTAGCAGGCCGCAAGCGACTGGCGCCAATCCGATCAGAAGGGTGACCAGAAACTCGATCAGGCTACGCCCTGCGTTTGAGTATGGAACCATGGTGGGTTGCCTCTATGCTGAACCGAAGCCCAGCATAGAGAAATGCCCCAGACGCGCCTGTAGGGTTGCATTGTTGGCATCTGTAGTCCTATTCAGCTTGAGACTTGAGTCAAGCGCGCTTGTGTCCTGCCAGCGCCTTCACGACCAAATCTGCTACCGCGCTGCCGGAAGCGGGGTTTTGCCCGGTGATCAAACGGCCTTCTTTCTGGTCGGCGATGGCAAATGCTTTCCAGGGATCCTCGCTCTTGCGGTAGAGACCACCGCGGGCGCCCAATTCGTTCTCGGTGAGGTAGGGCACCACTTTGTCCAGCTCCGCCAGTTGTTCCTCCACATTGGAAAAGCCGGTCACTTCACGATCCTTGACCAGAAGTGTGTTGTCGCTCAGCTTTATATTGAGCAGGCCTACGGCACCATGGCAGACCGAGGAAACCACGCCGCCTGCTTCAAAAATGTGGCGTGCCAGTTCCTGCAGTCCGGTATTGTCCGGGAAGTCCCAGATCACACCGTGGCCGCCAGCGTAGTAGATCGCGGCATAGTCCTGGGCTTTGACCTGGCCGGGGCTCAAGGTAGTGCCCAGGCGGTTCATGAAGGCTTTGTCGTTGTACCACTGCCAATCGATGTCCGCAGCCATTGCCAAACTGTGCGGGTCGATCGGTACATAGCCGCCGGTAGGACTGATGTAATCGACCTTGAAACCGGCTTTTTCGACCTTTTCTACAAAGTGAACCGCCTCACCCAGCCAAAGCCCGGTGGCCCGCTTGAGTGTCGGGTATTTGGCTGTGTTAGTCAGGACCACCAGGATTTTCTTACTCATCTTCAGGCTCCCTTCACAGGTTCGACCCGGTCCGTCCGGATCGCCAAGGAAAACCCCTACAGCATAGTTGGGGTTGGCCGGGATGCCATTGCGCACGTGTGCTAGTCTTGCGACAACCACTGATTTTGACATTGGAGTCAATAAACTCATGAGCACCCCATCGGTCCACCCGGATGAATTCATGCAGGCTGCCATTGATGAGGCCAGAAAGGGCCTGGATGAAGGAGGTATTCCCATCGGTTCAGTGCTGGTGCACGAGGGCAAGGTTATTGGACGGGGGCACAATCGGCGGGTGCAATCGGGTAGCGCTATTTTGCATGGCGAGATGGACGCGCTGGAAAACGCCGGCCGACAACCGGCAAAGGTGTATGCGCAATCGACGCTCTACACCACTTTGTCGCCCTGCGCGATGTGCAGTGGTGCGATCCTGTTGTACGGGATCAAGCGCGTGATTGTCGGTGAAAACCAGACATTTCTTGGCGAAGAGGCGTTGCTGGCCTCTCGTGGCGTAACCTTGCAAGTACAACACAACCAGGCCTGTATCAGCATGATGAAAGACTTCATTGCCGCCCGGCCCGACCTTTGGAACGAAGACATCGGCCGCTGATCCGTCCCGACAACGGCGCTGGCGTTCGTTAGCCGGCGCTGCCTGATCTGGACTCGCTGGTTCGTTGACTGGCCAGGCGCTCAAGCAGTAAATAGACCAGGCCGGCAACCAGCAACGGCAGCAGAAAGTACACCACCCGGTAGCCGATCAAGGCCGCGAACAACGTACCTTTGCCGTAGGTTGCCTGCAGCAGGGTCAGGAATACCGTCTCCAGTACCCCCAGGCCTGCCGGAATATGGGTGATGACGCCTGCGATACTGCTGATCATCAACACCGCCAGAATCGTCGGGTAACCGACCTTGTCGGGTAGCAGGCTGAACACGACCAGCGCCATCAGCGCCCAGTTGCTGGCGCCCATTACCAACTGCAGCGCTGCCATGGGCAAGCTTGGCAAGGTGATTCGGTGGTCACGAATACGAAAGGTCCGGCGGCGCGAAAAGCGACAGGCCGCCAGGTACGCCAGCGCCGCCAGCAGCAACAGCAGTCCGATCAGGCGCAGGCCAGTGCTGCCGATCTCGAACCCCGCCGGTAACCCTGGGAAGCCACAGAGGAACAATGTTCCTGCCAAAAAAAAGTAACCTAGCCAATTGGTCAGCAAGCCCAGACTGAGGATTCGAGTGATGGTCGCCACGGACAGTCCCAGGCGCGTGTAAAGCCGATACCGGAGGGCAATCGCACCGACCCATGCACTCAGGTTGAGGTTGAAGGCATAGCAGACAAACGCCAATGGCAGGACCTGGCGTGCGGGGAGGTCATGGCCGGTATAGCGCCGCCCGACCAGATCGTAACAGCTGAATAGGGCAAAGCTGCAGGCACTGATCAGCCCCGCCAGGGCCAAAGTCTGCCAGCGGTATGACGCAAGTGCATGGCGTACCTCCTGCCAATCCAGGTTCTTCAACAAGGTGTACAGCAGTACAGGCACGAGGATGAAGAAAGCCAGCGTGAGTAATTGCCGGGCTCGACGCCAATGGCTGGAGGACGTGGTCATATGGTCTTGCCTGTGGACGGATGGTCACGCAGCAGCGGCTGCAGGCGCGGAACATGGGCGGGAAGCCAGCCGACAATGGCCGGGAAGTGACGAATGAAGTGAAAGCTGAGAAATATCAGCGGCGCACGCCACCAGTAGCCGCGCAGCACGCGTTGCAGGTTCACAGACTTGCAGCGCTGGTCGCTCAGCTCTTGCAGGTGCTCGTGCAAGCGCTCGTTGAGTGCGGTGTCGTGGATCACCAGATTGGCTTCCAGATTCAATGACAGGCTCAAGGGATCCAGATTGCTTGAGCCCACGGTCGACCAGTGGCGGTCAACCAAGGCCACCTTGCCGTGCAGGGGGCGCTCGCAGTATTCGAAGATCTGCACACCGTCACGTAACAGATAGTTGTAGAGCAAGCGCGAACACAGGCGTACCAGCGGCATGTCCGGCATCCCCTGCAGTATCAAGGTCACTTGTACGCCACGGCGCGCGGCGTTGCGCAGGGTGCGCAGTAACCGATAGCCGGGGAAAAAATAGGCGTTGGCAATAATGATTCGCTCTTTGGCGCACTCCAGCGCCTTGAGGTAGTGCCGTTCAATGTCATTGGGGTGATCCTGGTTGTCTCGAATGCACAGGATCATGCTGGCCTGATCGCTGTCGGCCGCTAGCGGCAGTGCACGTTGCCACCAACGGCGGCTGCGTGGGTGTAGCCTGGCGGATTCGTCGAGGAGGGTGAGGGTCGAATTACGCAGATCGGAAACGATCGGCCCGCGCACCTGTACGGCATAATCCTGTTTGGCCATGGGGCCAAAGTCGTCGAGGTGATCGGCGCTGTAGTTGATGCCGCCGACAAAGCCAACTTCGCCATCGATCACCAGGATCTTGCGGTGTAATCGGCGAAATAGATTGGTACGCATCCCCAGGCGCTTGGGTCGGGGATCGAAAGCCTGCAAATGCACCCCGGCATCGCTCAAGGCTTTGAGGTAGTCGTAGCTCAGGTCTGCGGTGCCGTAGCCGTCGACCAGCATTTTTACCCGCACCCCGCGTTGAGCAGCGTCGATCAACAGTTGTTGCAACTGACGACCCACCTTGTCTTCGAAAATGATGAAGGTTTCCAGCAGGACCTCCTCGCGCGCCTGCTCGATGGCGGCGAAGACGCTGGGGAAATACGCCTCACCGTTGATCAACAGTTGAACCTGGTTGTCTTTGCGCCATTGGCCGTTCACCAGCGCACCTCCACAGCCAGGGGCAAGTGATCGGACAAATGCGTCCAGGGCTTGCGCGACATGACTTTAGGTTGATGGGCTCGGGCGTTGCGCAAGTAGATGCGATCAAGGCACAGCACTGGCCAGCGTGCGGGAAAGCTGCGCGCCGGTTTGCCGTTGGCCTCGGTGAACACCTCGTGCAGCCCACATCCGGCCAGTTGCGCATCCGCGCGGCAACGCCAGTCGTTGAAATCGCCCGCAACGATGACCGGGGCGTTGCTTGGCACGCTTTCGAGCAGCCGGCACAGCAGTTGTATCTGTTGCCGGCGTTGGCGTTCATCCAGACCCAGGTGCACACAAATGGCGTGCAGCTCTATAGCCTCTGGCAAGGCCAGGATCGAATGCAGCAAGCCCCGCTGTTCGCTGCCTTTGATGCTGATATCGAGATTTTCATGGCGAACAATGGGGTACTTAGAGAGCAGAGCATTGCCGTGCTCGCCATCGGGGTACACCGCGTTGCGGCCATACGCGAACACCGGCCAGAGCGAGTCGGCGAGAAACTCGTATTGCGGCACCTCTGACCAATTCGGGTGGCGTCGGCCGTGATGGCGATGGCTACCGAGTACCTCTTGGAGAAACACCAGGTCAGCATCTTCGCTGCGCACTGCTTCGCGCAGTTCGGGCAGCACATAATGGCGATTGAGCGGGCTGAAACCCTTGTGGGCGTTGACGGTTAAAATCCGCACATGATCCACTGCAGGTGCCTTGGCCAGGTGATCTGCCGTGCGTTCCGGGTGCTCTGTACCATTGCCTTGTCGAGCGTGCGACGAATCGACCACGTGGAGTCTCCATTGATAGAAGCACGCAGTTTGCGCCGGGGGCGGTCACTGCCAGTGCACTATCACTGGACCACGGTGCGCAGGAGGGGGTTCAACTGTAATGCCCAATGGTCAGGTTTCGGCTACAAACCTTGTTGCACCAGAGGGTCGTCGGGGTTGAGCTGTTCAAGCTGGGCCAGGAGCACCTGTACATTTTGCATTTGCCCGGTCTCTTTCCAGTACTCGATCAGCAGCACCCTGGCTTTGCGATTGGCAGGGTCCCGAGACAGCAACGCTTCGAGCTGTTTCTGCGCCGGTTCTACTTGCTCCAGCTGGTGCAGGCTGGTGGCCAGCGTATAGCGATAGGCGTTATTGTCCGGATCAAGCTCCAGAGCTCGGGCAAAGGCCAGCAAGGCATATTCGTCCTGGCCGTGGCGCAGTAGCCATTTGCCCAGTTCATGTTGCAGGAAGGCCGAGTCGGGTCGCTGTTGCAGCGCCGTTGCCAGGACCTGACGCGAGGCATCGGTTCGACCCTGGCGTTCCAGCAACTGCACCTGCACGGCCAAGGCCTCAAGGTTTTCCGGGTCAAGTTTCAGCGTTTGCTCCAACGTTGATGCGGCTTCCTTGAAGCTGTTCTCGTGTAGATAGAGCCTGGCCAAGTGCAACTGAGCGGCCGGGTCGTCAGTCTGTTGCGCAAGCACTTGTTGGTACTGCTCGAGCGCATGCTGCAAGGGGCCGAAGTACAGACCTATGTCATCCGGACCAAGGCCCAACAGCGCATCGACGACGGCAAAGCGCACGCGTTGCTCTTCATCGTCGAGCAAAGGGCCTAATACCAGGCTGCGCTGAGCGTCGGGCAACATTTCGCCGATACTCGCAATAGCGGCGCGGCGTACCAGCGGATCGTCGTGCTGCAGGTCGCGAGTGGCCAGTTTCAGTGCCAACGGCGAAGGATAATTGGGCAGTTCCTGGTACAAGCCTGCGCGGCGAATGGCTGATAGATCGGTGCGCGCCAACTGCTGGTACAGCACCCGCGCCGCGCCCGGCTGGCCGTTGTGAGCCATGGCCAGGGATTTGGCATAGGAATGCTTGAGGGCCGGCGCTGGCGCCGGGCTGTTATCGCGCCAAAAGTACCCGCCAAGACCGAGGATGACAATCAGGGTCAGGCTGATAAGGGTGTATTGACGCTGCTTCGACATGGGTGAATCCGCAACACGCGACTGGCAAAGGCGTCAGCTTGGGTGAGTGAGCGGCTGACGTCAAATCGCAGACCACCGTCAGCAGGCCTTGCATAACTCCGTAGGCGGCGGCCTTGCTTGCGATCGGTCGCAATCCCAGCTTCATGTACTGTTCATGGCGCTCATAAAAAAGGTTCTTCACGCAATCCCGGAGATTACAACCCTCCGGGATTGCGTGAAGAACCATAAAAAAGCCCCGCGAGCGGCAGCAAGCGGGGCAAAAGGCCGGTCAGAAACCAACCAAAGGAGAGGTTGAATCAGTTGATCGCAGCGACGTTCTCGGTCTGCCAGCCGCCACCCAGGGCTTTGTAGATGGCAACGATGCCCCGGTACAGGTCGACTTCACCCTGGGCCTGGGCGTCTTCAGCGCTCAGGCGTTCACGTTCGGCATCGAGCAGGACCAGATAGTCCACGGTGCCTTCGCGGTAACGAATCGAGGCGAGGTCGGCAGCCTTGCGACTGGCTTCGCTCTGGCGTAGCAGGGCGAGCAGGCGTTGTTGGCGCTTGCTGTAGTCGCTGAAGGCGTTTTCCGATTCCTCCAGTGCCAGCAGCACCTGCTGCTCATAATTGGCCAGTGCCCCTTCAGCATCGGCATTAGCGCCGCGCAGACGTGCGCGCACGCTGCCCAGGTCGAACGCCGCCCAGGTGATGCTCGGCCCCAGGGCCCAGGCTTGCGCTGCCGAAGACCCCAATTGCGAGCCACGTGCTGCAGTAAAGCCTAGAAACCCGCTGAGGCTGACCCGTGGGAACAGGTCGGCGGTGGCCACACCAATGTTGGCCGTCGCTGCAGCCAACTGCCGTTCAGCGCTGCGGATATCCGGGCGACGTTTGAGCAGTTCACCTGGATCGCCGACCGGTAAGGCCTTGGCGATTGCTGGCAGTTGGGCCGGTGACAGGTCGATTGCCAACGCTTCAGGGCGCTGCCCGAGCAAGGTGGCAATGCGGTTGCGTGCGCGTACTTGCTCTGCCTGCAACTGCGGAACGCTGGCCTCGACCTCTGCCAGCCGCGCATCGGCACGGACCACATCCAGGTCGTTGCCGACCCCGGCATCGCGCAGTGTTTCAGTAATGCCGCGCGAGTCCTGTTGGGTCTTGAGGTTGGCCAGGGCGATTTTCTCGCGCAACTGCGCACCACGCAGTTGGCCGTAAGCATCGACCAGCTCGGCAATCAGGCTCACTTGCAACTGTTGCAGATCGGCTTGGGCGGCGTCCTGCTGTGCCTCACTGGCTTCCAGTTGGCGCTGGATGCGGCCAAACAGATCCAGCTCCCAGGCCATGTCCAGGCCCAGGTCGTAGCGTTCACTGTTGACCCGGTCGTCGCTCTGCCCTGGGATCTGCCCTTTGCCCAGGTCGCTGCTGGCGCGGCTGGTCACTGTCGGCAGGGTGTCATTGCTGACATCGTCACGAATTGCGCGCGCGGCCTTGAGGCGAGCGAACGCGATACGCAACTCTCGGTTGCCTTGCAGCGACTGGCTGACCAACTGGTTGAGTACCGGGTCGTCGAACTGCTTCCACCAGACACTTTCGAACCGGCTGGGGTCGAATGCGCCTTTGGCACCGGGTGCATTGGCGGCGCTCAGTTGCGCTGTTGCGGTGTCTGGCGCCTGGTAGTCAGGGCCGACGGCACAGGCGGCCAGGGCCAGCACCAGTAAGCTGGGCATCCATAGTTTCAAGGTGTTCATGCATGGCTCTCCAGCTTTAGCGCATGGGCGGCTTTGCGAGCCTGGCTGCGTTCGACGTAACGGCGGATCAGAACAAAGAACACTGGCGTCAGCAGCAACCCGAAGAAGGTCACACCGATCATTCCGGAGAACACCGCCACACCCATGGCATGGCGCATTTCCGCCCCGGCACCAGAGGAGAACACCAGCGGTACCACCCCCATGATGAAGGCAATCGAGGTCATCAGGATTGGCCGCAGACGCAGGCGGCAAGCTTCCAGCACCGCGGCCAATGGGTCGAGACCTTCAGCCTGTTTGTCCTTGGCAAACTCGACAATCAGGATGGCGTTCTTGCATGCCAGCCCCACCAGTACAATCAAGCCGATCTGGGTGAAGATGTTGTTGTCGCCACCGGAAAGAATCACCCCGGTAATCGCCGACAGCAGGGTCATCGGAACAATCAGGATCACCGCCAGTGGCAGGCTCCAGCTTTCGTATTGGGCCGCCAGTACCAGGAAGGCCAGCAAAACGCAGAGCGGGAAGACGAACAGCGCGGTGTTACCGGAAAGAATCTGCTGGTAGGTCAGCTCGGTCCATTCGTAGGTCATGCCGTTGGGCAACTCTTCCTTGAGCAGTTTTTCGATGGCCTTTTCCGCTTGGCCGGAGCTGTAGCCAGGCGCTGCGCCCCCGTTGATTTCGGCGGTAATGAAGCCGTTGTAGTGCATGACACGATCTGGTCCGGAGGTGTCGCTGACCTTGATAAAGGTCGCCAGCGGAATCATTTCGCCCTGGTTGTTGCGTACCTTCAACTGACCGATCTGCTCGGCTTCCAGGCGGAACTGCTGCTCAGCCTGAACGTTGACCTGGTAGGTGCGACCAAAGCGGTTGAAGTCGTTGGCATACAGCGAACCCAGGTAGATCTGCAGCGTATCGAAAATATCGCTGATGGCTACACCGTGGGTCTTGGCCTTTTCACGGTCGATGGCTGCGTCGACCTGGGGTACGTTGACCTGGTAGCTGGTGAACAGTCCCGCCAATTCCGGCACGTTGTGGCTCTTGGCGATAACATTCTGGACCTCCTTGTACAGCGCTTCATAGCCAAGGTTGCCACGGTCTTCGACCTGCAGGCGGAAACCGCCGATGGTGCCCAGCCCCTGTACCGGCGGCGGTGGGAAAATCGCAATGTAGGCATCTTCGATATCGGCAAATTGCGCATTCAGTGAAGCAGCAATGGCGGCGGCCGACTGGCTAGGGTCCTTGCGCTCATCAAATGGCTTGAGCGGAGTGAAGACGATGCCGCTGTTCGGGCTGTTGGTAAAACCGTTGATCGACAGGCCCGGGAACGCCACCGAGTCGGCAACGCCAGGTTGTTTAAGGGCAATCTCGCTCATTTTCTTGATCACAGCTTCGGTACGATCGAGGCTGGCCGCGTCCGGCAGTTGTGCGAAGGCCACCAGGTACTGCTTGTCCTGCGCCGGTACAAAGCCGGTTGGAGTAGAGGAGAAGCCCAACCAGGTCATGACAATCAGACCACCGTAGACGAACAGGGCAATACCGCTGCTGCGGATAACCCGGCCGACGGCACCGACGTAGCTATGGCTGGCACGGTCGAAGAAACGGTTGAACGGGTTGAACAGCCAACCACCCAGCAAACGCTCAAGCACCCGCGAGAAACGGTCCTTGGGTGCATGATGCTCTTGGAGCAATACCGCTGCCAACGCAGGCGACAGGGTCAGGGAGTTGAACGCCGAGATGACGGTGGAGATGGCAATGGTCAGTGCAAATTGCTTATAGAACTGACCGGTAAGGCCCGAGATAAAGGCGGCAGGCACGAACACCGCGCACAGTACCAACGCCGTGGCGATAATTGGCCCGGTCACTTCACCCATGGCCTTTTGCGTAGCCTCCAGGGGTTTTAGGCCCAGGCCGATATTACGCTCGACGTTTTCCACCACCACGATGGCGTCATCGACCACGATGCCAATTGCCAACACCAGCCCGAACAGCGACAGGGCGTTGAGCGAGAAGCCGAACAGGTGCATGACTGCAAAGGTACCGATCAACGAAACCGGCACTGCCACCAGCGGAATGATCGAGGCGCGCCAGGTTTGCAGGAACAGAATCACCACCAGCACGACCAGCACCAGGGCTTCGAACAGGGTATGCACCACCGCTTCGATAGAGCCGCGTACGAACACAGTAGGGTCGTAGACGATGCTGTAGTCCATGCCCTCAGGGAAGTCTTTCTTCAGTTCGGCCATTTTCGACCGCACTTCATCGGAGATATCGATAGCGTTGGAGCCCGGGCGCTGGAAGATCGGGATGGCTACCGCCGGTTTGTTATTGAGCAATGAACGCAGTGCATATTGGCTTGAGCCCAGCTCGACGCGAGCGATGTCCTTGAGACGGGTGATTTCACCATCGGCACCGGAGCGGATGATGATGTTCTCGAACTCTTCTTCGTTGACCAGTCGGCCCTGAGTGTTGACCGAGAGCTGGAAGCTGGTGCTGCCAGGCGCAGGCGGCGCGCCGAGTTGGCCAGCGGCCACCTGACGGTTCTGCTCGCGAATCGCAGCAACCACGTCGCTGGCAGTCAGGTTGCGCGAAGCGGTCTTGTTCGGGTCCAGCCACACCCGCAGGGAATAGTCGCCCATACCGAACAGTTGCACGTCACCGACACCGCCCAAGCGCGCCAGTTCGTCCTTGATATTAAGGATGGCGTAGTTGGACAGGTAAAGCATGTCGTAGCGGTTGTCCGGCGAAGTCAGGTGCACAACCATGGTCAGGTCGGGCGATGCCTTGTCGACGGTAATGCCGATGCGGGTCACTTCCTCGGGCAGCTTGGGCTGGGTGCGGGTGACACGGTTCTGGACCTGAACCTGGGCATTGTCCAGATCGGTGCCCAGGGCAAACGTAATGGTCAGGGTCAGCTTGCCATCGGCGGTGGATTGCGAGGACATGTACAACATGTTCTCTACTCCGGTGATCGCCTGCTCCAAGGGCGCAGCAACGGTGTCACCGATTACTTTTGGGTTGGCACCGGGGAAATTGGCGCGCACCACCACGGTCGGTGGAACCACTTCGGGGTATTCGCTGATCGGCAGTTGGAACAGCGAGATGCTGCCGGCAATCAGGATCAACAGCGACAGCACCGCGGCGAAAATCGGCCGGGTAATGAAAAACTTGGAAAAATTCATCGGACCGATTCCTTAACCGCGCGGTGCCGAGGCACTGACGATTTTTACAGTGGCAGGGGCGGCAGACTTGCCTGGGACGCTAGCTTGAAGAGCCTGGCGTTGCTGGGCGAGGGCGGCCATGGTCGCCTCGCTGGCCATCGGTGTGTCCTGAGGATTGACCTCTGAGCCAGGACGCACGCGTTGCAGGCCCTTGACCACAATGCGGTCTTCCTTGCTCAAGCCACTGCGCACGATTCGCAGGCCTTCGAGCTTGGGCCCCAATTCAACGGCGCGATAGGCGGCCTTGTTGTCCTTGTCCATGACCAGTACGAATTTTTTGCCAAGGTCGGTGCCTACGGCTTCGTCATTGATTAACACCGCCGAGTAGGTCGCGCTGCCGACCAGTTTCAGACGCGCATACAAGCCTGGGGTGAATTGCCCATCGGCGTTGTCGAATACGGCACGACCGCGAATGGTGCCAGTCTTGGGGTTAACCTGGTTGTCGACGAAGTTCATCTGCCCCAGGTGCGGGTTGCCTTGCTCGTTGGAAAGGCCCAGGTACACCGGCGTGCTCTGGCCGCGCTGACCGTCTCGGGCCAACTGGGTGTACTTGAGGTACACGCGCTCGTCGGCATCGAAGTAGGCATAGACCTTGTCGGTGGAAACCACGCTAGTCAGTGGTGTCACATCGGCGCTGACGATGTTGCCCGCGGTGAACTGCGCGCGACTGACCTGGCCGCTGATTGGCGCGGTCACGCGGGTAAAACTCAGGTTCAGGCGGGCCAGGTCCAGTTGCGCCTGGATGGCTGCAACCCCAGCACGGGCTTCGGCGGCGGCGCTGGTGCGTGATTCAGCCAGCTCTGCCGAAATCGCATTGCTGCTGCGCAGGCGCTCACCGCGGCGCGCTTCGTTGTCACTGCGCGCCGCGGTGGCGCGGGCTTGCTGCAACTGAGCTTCAAGGCGACGGACTTCGGCCTGAAATGGCCGCGGGTCGATCTGGAACAGCAAGTCGCCTTTCTTGACCTGGGCACCTTCGGTAAACGCCACTCGATCGATCTGACCGGAGACGCGCGGGCGCACCTCTACTGTTTCGGGCGCTTCCAGGCGTCCGGTGAACTCGTCCCACTCATTGATGGGTTGTTCCAATACCTTGGCCACGCTGACCTTGGCCGCAGCCGGTGCCTGAACGGCTTCCGGGGTACGGCTGCAGGCACTCATCACCAATACTGCAAGTAGAGCCAAGGGGTAACGCAAAGGTTTGAGTGACTGTTCCATGGTGTGTCCGCCAATTTATTAAGAATGGGCGGATTCTGCGATTTGTAACTATTAACAACGAATCGAACGGGACGAAGATAACTATCACTGGGAATGATAGGTACGGGTAAGCCCGAGGCATTGCGACACCCCAACAGAGGCTCTGGCGCGTACCTCGCGCCTGGGGTATTGCGCTATTTGCAGTCGGCCAGCACGACTTTGCAGGTGTCAGGCGTACCGCCGGAGCGCCCGGCGTAGCGCATGCAGTTGTGCAAGGATTTTTGCCGCGCTATCTGCAGCGTCGACCCCCAGGCCAGGCCGCCTTCACCCACCGTCGGCAGGGCTTTTGCGTGACAGGCCGAGCCTGCGTTCGAGGCCAGGTAGCGTGGCTGGGCTGTTTTACTGGAGCAACCAGACGCCAGCGCCAGGCTCAAGGCGAGGAGGGAAAGCAGGGTTACTGAAGCGCTTCTGCACATTGATGTATCGCTCAAATTACGTCTGGGGCGCCTGCGGGCTTGCTCCAGTGTAGTTGCTTAACAACCAACAGGGGAGGCCTGCATTCGGGCCTGGAAAGAGTGGAGTGGATTGCTGACAGGGAAAACACCGTGATATAAATGAGACTCACTATCAAATGGGCGCTGTCATGGCTTCGACCGAAAACGATCTGCTGCGGGCCTTGGCCCTGCACTATGACGATCTGGTCGAACATATTCGCCGTCGTTTTGCCAATCAGCACTTCGCCCGTGACGTTGTTCACGATGTCTGCTTGCAGATTCTGGAGAAGCCGCCCCTCACTGGGATAAAACTGCCCATCGCGTTTTTGCGCCGGGCCACGGTCAACCGAGCCATCGACCGGCGGCGCGCCGAAAGCACCCGCACGCTTTATGTGCAGAGCCAGATAGGCCTGGCCGAGCAGCATTGCGATAACGTCGACGGCGCCATGGCTCTGGAATTTGAACAACGGCTACGGGCATTGCTGGCCGTGGTTGAGTCGATGCCTGCACGTCAACGCCAGGTGTTTCTGTTGCATCGTATCCACGGTATGGCACAGTTAGACATCGCCCGTGAGCTGGAAATCTCATTGAATATGGTTGCCCAGCACTTCATGAAGGCCATGCGCACTCTTGAGCAACGCTGGCGACCGCAGCTATGACCCCTATGCATCAACGACGCGCGCAGAACCCGTCCGATCCCCTGGAACCCTATGCCGAAGCGCTGCGTGCCCTTGTGCCCAGCCGCGAGGCGCTGTTGGCCGAAGCCAAGGCACAGAGCGCGCGCCAGGCTAACCGTCGGCGCAAGGCTGCAGGCACAGCGTTGATAATGGCGCTGGTCGGATGGACCTGGTTGGCAGACCCAAGCCTGGGTTACCGGGAAGTGAAAGTTGCCAGCAGTGCCCGAGAAGTGCTGCAGCTGGAAGATGGTAGCGTGGTCGAACTGGATGCTGGCAGCGTTTTGCGGATCGAATACCGCTTGCGCAGTCGTCAGTTCGAGCTGCTCGAGGGTGAAGGACTGTTTAGCGTCGCGCACCAGAAGGCGCCGTTCATTGTGCGTAGCCACGGTGTCATCGTCCGCGATATTGGTACCGTATTCGATGTGCTCAGTGATACGCGCGGGGTGCGAGTAGCGGTGCTGGAAGGTGCGGTGCAAGTCAGCAATGGGCAGGCACGTCAGCACCTGGTCGCTCAGCAACAGTTGCGGGCTAGCCGCCAGGCGTTGGGGGCTGTCGAAACAAGCAATCCGGCGCAACTGCAAGCCTGGCGGCAAGACCTGTTTCATTTCGACGCCACGCCGTTGGATGCGGTTGTGGCGCAGGTGCAGCGCCATCGTGTAGCACCGATTCGGTTGACAGGCGCGGGTGCTCAGCAACATCGGCTCAGCGGCCAATACCCGGCAGGCAACGTCGAGCAGTTGATCGACAGCCTGGCGCAACTCGCACCGGTCATCGTGCATCGCGAAGCCGACGGTTCAGTGACGCTGGAGGTGCAGCGCTGAAAAATAATTTCAGCACCACATCAATATCGCTGCACGACAAACGCCATTCCCTATGAAACGCACCTCTTACTGGTTTCAATAGGGATCCCATGACGTTAACTTTCAATCCTTTGTACCGTCCGCTGCTGGTGGCGAGCGTCAGCCTTGTTGTCGCCGCACCGCTGCATGCCGAACAGGCGCAATACCGTTTCGACCTACCGGCGCAGGCACTGGACCAGTCGATTAGCGCGCTGGCCAGGCAGACGGGGGCGCGCATTCTGTTCAACACCGATGCCACCCATGCGGTCCAGGCACCGGCACTCAATCAACGCCTGAGCGTAGCGCAGGCACTGGGTTACCTGATCGCTAACAGCAGTCTGATCCTGAGTGTCACCGCCGACGGCCAATACCTGATTGCGCTGCCTGCCGAACCCAGCAATGGTGCGTTGGAGTTGGAAACCTCAAGCATCATCGGGCGCCAGCCGCTGGCCACCACCGAGGGCAGTCGCTCTTATACCTCAGGTGCCGTGACCCTGGGCAAAGGCGTACAGAAGCTCAAGGACATTCCGCAGTCGGTGACGGTCATGACCCGTAAGCAAATGGACGATCAGAACACCGAGACCATCGCCGATCTGGTCGCCCGCACCCCAGGTCTTACCCCAGCCAAGTCGCCTGGTTCGGGTTTGTTCATCTATTCCCGTGGCTTCAGCATCGACACCATCCAGTACGACGGCGTGCCGATTCCGCGCAACACCTACTCCTTGGGTAGCTACCTGACCGAAGACTTGAGTATCTACGACCGCGCCGAGATTCTCCGCGGCCCGGCAGCGTTGCTCCAGGGCGGTGACAGCCCAGGTGGGGCAATGAACCTGGTGCGCAAGCGCGGTCAGCAGAAGGCAACTGTCAGCCTCACCGGCAAGGCCGGTTCCTGGGACCGCTATGGCCTGCAATTGGATGCTGGCGGACCGCTGAATGAGAGCGGCACCCTGCGCGGCCGCACCGTAGTCAACCAGAGCGACAGCGGTTCGTTCGTCGACTATGTTCGCGGCTGGAACCAGACGGTGTACGGCGCTATCGACTACGACTTCAGCCCGGACCTGACCGTGGGCATCGGCATGACCAATCAAAAAGGGCACTCGCGACCGGCCATGCTCGGCATACCGCGCTTCGCCGACGGCGGTAACCCCGATTGGCCGCGTTCATCCTATGTGGGCGCCGACTGGAACCGGGCCAACAACGATCAGAACAGTGTGTTTCTCGACGCCAGCTATCGCCTTGATGACAACTGGCGGGTCAAGGCTGCCGGCGTATACATGAGCGAACACAATGGCGCGACCTACCAGGCGCTGTGGGATGCCTTGCCAACCAATGGCTCGACCAAGAACAACTACATCGACTGGAGCACCGACTTCACCACCCATAGCAAAGGCCTTGACCTGTACCTGGACGGCCAGTTCACCGGCTTTGGCTTTGAACAGACCTTCTTGCTCGGCGCCAACTACTCCCATATCGAAACCGACGACCGCTGGGCGCGTGCGCCCACTCCATTGGCGGATTCTTCCAATGTCGATCATCACCGTCCGATGCCCGACATCTACGAGTTGGCGCGTCGGGGTCTCGGTCAGCTCACGGCGTACGAGGTCGAGCAAAAGGGCTTGTACACGCGCTGGTCGGTCAACCTGACCGAGCCACTGAAACTGATCCTTGGGGGCCGCACCAGCTGGTTTGACTACACCTATTCCGGTGAAGGTTTCGACCATACCGGTTATAGCGAGTCGACTACCTCCACCAGCGGCAAGGTTTCGCCTTACGCAGGCCTTGTGTACGACCTCAATGATCAGTGGTCGGTCTACACCAGTTACACCGATGTATTCCAGCCGCAGACTGCACGTACTGCCTCAGGTTCGGTGGTCGAACCGGTCACAGGCAGCAACTACGAGTTGGGCTTGAAGGGCGAGTTGTACGACGGCGCGGTGAATACTTCGATCGCGCTGTTTCGCTACGATCAGGAAAACCGCGCCATGCTCGATCGCAACGGCGATATGGACTGTGACGGTTGGTATTGCTCGAAAGCCTCGGGCAAGGTACGCAGCCAGGGGCTGGAGGCGCAGATCAGCGGTGAAGTGCTCAATGGCCTGCAAATGATGGCAGGGTATGTCTACAACACCACCAAGTACCTTGAGGACGCCGACTACAAAGGCAAGGTGTTCAGCACCTGGACGCCCAAGCACCAACTGAAACTGTGGGGTGAGTACACCTTGCCGGGCGACTGGAACCGCACGTCGGTCGGCCTCGGTACAACCGCCGTTACCGGTACCACGTCGTATGACCATAAATTCGACCTGCCAGGTTACGCAGTGTGGGATGCGCGCATTGCCTACAGGATCAATGATGAAGTCAGCGTGGCGGCAAACCTGAACAACCTGTTCGACAAGAAGTACTACCTGCCGGCGTACAGCACCATTGACTACAACAACTACTATGGCGACCCCCGCAACGTGATGTTCAGCGTCAAATACACACCGGTGTTTTGACGTTGCGCCCAGCCGCTGAAGGACCAGCGGCCAGACACCCCCTTCCACGTCATCGCCAATCCGACTCGATCATTGCCAATCCGCCAGATGGATTGAACTCAAGTGCCCCGGTGCGAATCGCACAGTCAGTGGCCATCGCAGTGAAACAGACAAGTGCACTACGCTCACTAACGCAGCGCTTATCCCACAAGAGCGAATGCTGGGGTGCCTGGTGCCTGTTCGGATAATAAAGGTGAAACCTGATGACGCAGAGTAAGGGTGCAGACGAACACGAACCTTCAACAGACACCGGGCGACCCGACCTCGAGCCTTCACGGCGTAATTTCCTCAAGTTCGGCGTTTCGGGAATCGCCGCCGCTACCGTGGCGACCTGGATACCGGAGGGCATGGGTGCTGCTCCGTCAGCGCCAGAGGTGATCGAGGAGGCAGGCGCGCCCAAAGCGGGTGAGCAACGCCTTGAGCTCAACGTCAACAGACAGTTGCACACGCTCAATGTTCCGGCCAACGCCATACTGCTGGATGTCGTGCGTGACCGCCTGCAACTCACCGGCACCAAGAAGGGTTGTGACCATGGCCAGTGCGGCGCCTGTACCTTGTTGGTCAATGGCGTGGCGATAAATTCCTGCCTTTCAATTGCCCTGCAGCACGACGGCGATAGCATCACCACCATTGAGGGCCTGGCCCAGGGTGGCGCGTTGCACCCGGTTCAGCAAGCCTTCTGGGACCACGACGCGTACCAGTGCGGCTACTGCACCAGCGGTCAGATCATGAGTGCCGTGGCGCTGCTCAATGACCCCGGCATTGGCGCTGACGATGCCAGCGTCAAGGAAGCCATGAGCGGCAATATCTGCCGTTGCGGTGCCTACAAGAACATCCTCGCGGCCATTCAATCGGCACGCGGCAAGATGGGAGGGGTAGCCTGATGCGTACTTTCGACTACACCCGCGCGCAAACGCCTGCTCAGGCCATCAGCAGTCACGTCGCGCCAGGCCAGCCATGCTATTTGGCCGGGGGTACCACGTTGTTGGATCTGGTGAAGCTGGATGTCATGCAACCTGACCGACTGGTGGACATCAATCACCTCGCGCTCAAGCAAATACAACCCCTTGCCGACGGACGCCTGCGCATCGGCGCGCTGGTCAGCAACACCGAGCTGGCCAATCATGCGTTGATCCGCGAGCAGTATGCGGTGCTGTCCGAGGCGATTCTGGCGGGTGCTTCTACGCAATTGCGCAACAAGGCCACGACCGCCGGCAATCTCATGCAACGGGTGCGCTGCAACTACTTTCGCGATGGTGTTTCACCCTGCAACAAGCGCCAGCCAGGCTCGGGCTGTGCGGCCATCGATGGCCATAATCGCAGCGTCCATGCCGTGCTGGGTACCAGCGAGCACTGTATCGCGTGCCATCCTTCGGACATGTGCGTGGCCATCGCCGCCATTGGTGCGCAGGTAACGGTGCAGGGCCCGAACGGGATACGCGAGATAGCCTTTGCCGACTTCCACAAGCTGCCGGGGCAGACACCCTGGGAAGAGCACGCACTCCAGCCCCATGAACTAATCACCTATGTGACCCTGGATGCGCCCCTGGCGAATAGCCGCTCTGCCTACCTGAAACTGCGCGACCGGGATTCCTACCAATTTGCCCTGGCTTCGAGTGCAGTCATTGTGGTGATGGACGGTCAGCGCATTACCCAGGCGCGAATTGCCCTTGGCGGTGTGGGCACCAAGCCCTGGCGTGCCCCTGAAGCCGAGCGTGCCCTGGCCGGCAAGCAAGCCGGCCTCGAACTCTTCACTCAGGTAGGAGAGCTGGCCATGCAAGGCGCCCAGGCCTACCAACACAACGCGTTCAAGATTCCGTTGGGCCAGCAGGTGGTGACGCGCAATCTGCGCAATCTTGCCGCCAGGAGCACACGCTGATGAGTCAGTCCATAATTGGCACCCCCCACAAGCGTATCGACGGCGGTTTGAAGGTGACGGGCGCCGCGCGCTACGCGGCCGATCATCCGCTCGCAGACATGACTTATGCCTATGGTGTGTTCAGCACTGTCGCCAATGGCCGCATCGTCGCCATCGATGACACCCATGCACGGGCCATGCCGGGGGTGGTTGCTGTGCTGCACCACGGTAACTTTCCGAAGTTGCACCGCACCCCGAATGTGGCCATGAGCTTCAAGGATATTCTCAGTGCTGCCAAGGTCGATGAACGCCGCTTACCCTTTGAAGACGACGTGGTCTCTTATCCGGGGCAATTCGTGGCACTGGTCGTTGCGCAAACCTTCGAGCAAGCCCGTGCTGCCTCGTTTGAAGTCAAGGTCGAGTACGCGCAAAAGCCGGCGATCAGCAACCTTAGTGACGCACTGCGCCAGCACGGCGCGCGTGAAGGCGGGGGCGGGCACAGCCGAGGCGATCCGGATGCAGCCTGGCAAACGGCAGCCACGCAGCTGGATGAGACTTACACCACGCCGGTGGAAGTCCACAACCCGATGGAGATGCATGCCACCACGGCCTATTGGCGCGACGGCAAGCTGTATGTCTATGAGGGCACCCAAGGGGTGGTCAATCACCGCAACGTGCTGGCCAATGTCTTCGACCTGCCGCCAGATCGGGTCGAAGTGCATGCGCCCTTCATCGGTTCGGGTTTTGGCAGCAAATTGTGGCCCTGGCCGCACGCCATTGCCGCCTGCGGCGCCGCCAAGGTGGTGCAGCGGCCGGTGCAATTGGTGCTGCCCAGGGCGCAGATGTTTACCACCAGCGGGCATCGCCCGGAAACTTCGCAGCGCATTCGCCTTGCCACCGATAAAGACGGCAGGCTGGTGTCGATTCGGCATGAGTCGGTGAACAGCACATCGCCTACCGATGCCTATGTCGAAACCTGCGGCAGTGTCACCCGCAGTTTATATGCCTGTGCAAACGTATTGGTCAGTCACAAAAGCAGTCCACTCAATCGAGGTACACCGACATCCATGCGTGCCCCTGGCGCTGCGCCGGGCCTGTTTGCCCTGGAGTCGGCAATCGACGAGTTGGCGCTGTCGCGCGGCGCAGATCCGCTGGCGTTTCGCAAGCTCAACCTGGCCAGCCGCGACGAGAGCCTGAATTTGCCCTGGTCGAGCAACCATCTTGCCGAGGCAATCGATACCGCCGCCGAGCGATTTGGCTGGCATAAACGCAACGCCGATGTTGGCTCCATGCGCGACGGCGATGAGTTGATTGGCTATGGCATGGGTGCCTGCAATTGGGAGGCTTTTCAGGTACCCACCGATGCCCGTGTGATCATTCGTGCGGATGGCACTGTGCTTGCCCAGTGTGGGCAGCAGGACATCGGCACTGGCACCTATACGGTGGTCGCGCAGACGGTGGCACAGCTTACGGGCCTGCCGTTCGAGCGTATCGGCGTTGAGCTGGGCAGCTCGACGTTTCCGCCGGGCGCGTTGGCGGGCGGATCCTGGGCCACAGCCAGCATCTTGCCGGCCATCGCCGGTGCAACCCGGGCGGCATTGGCAACCTTGCGGCAGTACGCGGTCATGGACGGTGGGTTGCTCGCCGGCGCCAAGGCCGATGACCTGAAGGTAGAGAACGGCCAACTGGTCAACGGTAGCCAGCGGGTCGACTTTGCCGATGTGCTGGTCCATCAGCGTTTGGGCCGCGCCGAAGGCAGTTTCAAGAGCGGCGCAAAGGATGGCGACTTCTCCTATCGCTCGTTCGGTGTGCACTTTGTCGAGGTACGCTGGGATCCGGGTATTTCGCGCCTGCGTGTAGCGCGCGTGGTCAGCGCCATTGATGTTGGCAAAGTGGTCAACCCGTTGGCGGCGCGCAATCAGGTCGAAGGCGCGATCATCATGGGCCTGGGCATGGCGCTGTTCGAGGCAGGTGAAAATGATCCGCGCAGCGGCTTGCCGGTGAACAATAATTACGCGGAGTACGTGGTGCCGGTGCATGCCGACTTACCCGATATCGATGTCACCTTGCTGGATTATCCGGACTACAACCTCAGTGAGTTCGGGGCGCGTGGTATTGGTGAAATCGGCGTGACCGGCCTGGCTGCGGCGGTGGCAAACGCGGTTTACCACGCCACTGGAAAACGCATTCGCAACTTGCCGATCACCAAGGAAAAGCTGATGACGCTTTGAGCGGCGGGAAGCTCTTCAGGCGAGTCCGAGCGGGTGCATGCAGGCGTTCAGGTCTTCGAGAAAAGCCTGCAGGATTGGCGGTGGCGATACACCGCGTCGGGTGATGACATCGAACGGCGAGGTGAGATCCAGCGTGCTCGCGCCCAGTCGGCGCATTTCGCCGCTCTTGACCCAGGGTTCGGCGAAATGCACAGGTAAAAAGCCGACATAGGCCCCAGAGATGATGAGGATCGCCGCAGCCTCGATGTTTTCTACGGTTGCGGCAGCCTTGGTAATACCCAGTTGTTCCAGGTCGTACTGTTGCATATAGCCGCGCACGACGATATGGCAGGCGCGCACTTCTTCGAGCAGGCGACCATTGGCAGCTTTGCTGGCATACAGCGGATGGCGACGGCCACAGTACAGTCCCAGGGCTTCGTCGTACAGGGACAGGTACGACAGCCCCGGTACATGCAGGGGGAAATGGCCTACGGCCAAGTGCAATCGACCGTCCAGCACGCGCTCTTCCAGCTCTGCGGGGGCACCGATGTAAATGTGCAGGTGTGCATCGTGACCTCGCGAGACAAAGCGCTGGGTGGTGCGCGGTAGCGGTGAGCTGGGGTCGGTCAGGGTGGAGTCGATAATGCCCAGGTTGAGCTTGCCGCTGATGTGCTGTTTGAGCACGTCGGCATCCATGCAAAAACTTTCTACGGCGCTTAGCAGACGCAAGGTGGCTTCATGAATGGCCGCGCCTTGCTCGGTAAGGCGAAAGCCGCTGCGTCCGCGCTGACAAAGCTTGACCCCCAGGCGGGTCTCCAGGTGTGTCATTTGCTCGCTGATAGTCGACTGGCCGGCGTTCAGTGCGGCCTGCGCCGCAGAAAAGCCGCCGCATTTGACGATGGTGGTGAATACCCGAAGAAGCTTCAGATCGATATCGTGGAGCTGGATCACCGTGGCCTCCCTTCCGGTCGTCACATCGTAGTGGCTGATATGAACGCCCGGGCCATGTTTTTTTTCTAAAGCTAACCCTGCGCGTATGCCGTCCGCAATGCCTGGCGTTGAGAAATATCGGTGGGCGCATGGGCTGGGTTGGATATCGGTCGGTACAGGTGCGCACACTTCGTGTTTACCGATGTATGCATCTGCACTTGCGCATTTTTCCATGCCTGGGCTGACGCCATAGTGGCTGCAACGGTGGTCGAGCAGTCGCCCCGTCTCCTGACCAGAACAATAACGTGGAGAAACTCGAACATGGCAAAGCACGGTTATGAATCCGGCCGTCTCAACCTGCCCTTTGTGGGGCATTGCACCTTCGCCAAATCACCCATCTGCACCGATTGGGCAGCCATTGATGCAGACGTTGCGATCCTGGGCGCACCCAACGATATGGGCACCCAATGGCGTTCTGGGGCACGTTTTGGGCCCCGAGGCATCCGCGAAGCATCGACGCTGTTCTCTTTCGGCCATTCGGGGGCATACGATTTCGAAGATGACGCCACCTACCTGACTGAAGAGCATCTGCGCATGGTCGATGTGGGTGATGCTGATATCGTGCATACCGACATGGCCACCAGCAACGCCAACATCGAGTGGGCCGTGCGCCAGATCCTCGATGCCGGTGCAATGCCCGTGGTACTTGGCGGTGACCATTCGATTCATGCGCCGGTCATCAAGGCGTTTGAAGGCCGCGGACCGATTCATATCGTGCACTTCGACGCCCACCTGGACTTCGTCGACGAGCGCCACGGCGTGCGCTACGGTCACGGCAGCCCACTGCGTCGCGCCTCGGAGCTTGAGCACATTGTCGGCATGACCCAAATGGGCATCCGCAACGTGTCTTCCTCCAACCGCGACGACTACGACGCCGCACGTGAAGCCGGCTCGCAGATTCTCTCGGTACGCGATGTACGCCGCCTGGGCTGCGAGGGTGTCATGGCGATGATCCCTGAAGGTCGCGACTACTACATCACCATCGACATCGACGGCTTCGATCCTTCAATCGCACCAGGCACCGGTACCCCGAGTCACGGCGGCTTCCAGTACTACGAAGTGCTGGAAATCATTCAGGCGCTGGCCCGACGCAGCAAGGGCCGGATCGTCGGCATGGACCTGGTCGAAGTGGCCCCGGCCTACGACCCTGCGGGCGTCACCTCGATCCTCGCCGCGCAGTTGCTGATGAACAGCATCGGCTTCATCTTCCATGCACGCGCCAACGCGCGCTGATTCGGGGACTCTCCAGTGGACAACAAGGTAAAAGCCTACCTGCAGGCCTTCGGCGTTTGCGAGGCCACCCAGGCATTTCTTTCCAAACCACAGCGCATGTTCATTGGCGGTGCCTGGCTCGAGGCCAGCGATGGTGCCAGCGCCGAGGTGATCGAGCCGTCGACCGAAGGCGTGCTCACACGTATCCCGATGGCGACCCGGGAGGATCTGGACCGTGCCGTACGCGCCGCCCGCGAACAATTCGATGGCGGCGCCTGGAGCCAGCTCAAGCCCCTCGAACGCGAGCGCCTGATCCATCGCCTGGCTGATCTGATCGAAACCAATGCCCAGGAGTTGGCGCAAATCGAGTCCATCGACATGGGCAAATCGGTCGTCCAAGCCCGCGCAGTGGATATTCAGGGCACAGTCGATACCCTGCGGTATTTCGCCGGATGGGCGAGCAAGATCCACGGCCGTACCGTCGAGCCGTCGCTGCCAGGCAATTACCTGGCCTACACCCGCAAGGAAGCGGTGGGGGTGGTCGGGGTCATCGTGCCGTGGAACTTCCCGCTGCAGACCATGGCCTGGAAGCTGGGTGCAGCACTGGCCACAGGCTGTACCGTGGTAGTCAAGCCTGCGGAGCTGACCTCGTTGTCGGCCCTGCGCTTTGCCGAGCTGGTCCAGGCTTCGGGCATACCTGACGGTGTGCTGAACATTGTTACCGGGCGCGGCAGCGTGGTGGGCGCGGCGATGTCCAGTCATCCTGGCATCGACAAGCTGAGCTTCACCGGTTCCACCCCGGTCGGGTGCTCGGTGGGCAAGGCGGCAATGGACCAGATGAAACGCCTGACCCTTGAGCTGGGTGGCAAGTCGCCGGTGATTGTGTTCGCCGATGCCGATATCGACGCAGCAGCCGAGGCGGTCGCCAATGGCGTGTTCTTCAACTCCGGGCAGGTGTGCGATGCCGGCACCCGTGCCTACATCGAACGCAGTATCTACCCGGCGTTCCTCGAAGCGCTGGCCCGTTACACCGCCACCCTCAAAATTGCCCCGGGCCTGGATCCGGACTGTTTCATCAGCCCCATGGTGTCACGTCAGCAACAGCAGCGCGTGCTCGAGTACATTGCCGTGGGCAAAGGCGAAGGCGCGCAGGTGTACTACGGCGGCGAGCCGGTCGAAGGTCCAGGCTTCTACGTGCAGCCTACGATCTTCGCCCACTGCAACAACGACATGCGCATCGTGCGCGAAGAAATCTTCGGCCCGGTACTGGTCACCCTGCCGTTCGATACCCAGGAGCAGGCCCTGGCCCTGGCCAACGATTCGGTGTTCGGCCTGGCGGCGGCGATCTACTCCAACGACCTGGGCAAGGTTCATGGCCTGATTCCACGCCTGCGTGCCGGCACCGTGTACGTCAATGCCCACAGCACCCTGGACCCATCCATGCCATTCGGTGGCTACAAACAGTCTGGCTATGGCAAGGACATGGGCGCAGAGCAACTGGAGTTCTTGCTGGAGACCAAGGCGGTCTGGATCACCTTGCCCTGAGGTAACGGGGCCGGCCTGCGTCGCTGAAAGTTGGCGAGCGACGCAGGTTTATCGAATGCATCGAATTTCAAGAACAAGAACCTGTCGAGGTGATGCCGATGAACAGCCAAGTGGATGTCGAGCGAGCGCAAGATCTGGAAAGGCGCCTGTGCGCCTATGAAGAGCTGGAGGGTAGGCGTGAGCGGCCGGGGGCATTGAGTGTCCTTGATGTTGTCGCACTGGTTGCGCTGATGTTGGTGATGGTCATCGGCGCGTATGTCCTGGGAGGCCGGCCATGAAGTCCCCTCGAGAGCAGGAATTTCGCCTCAGTGCCGAACGTGGCGATACGCCTTTGCTGCCCAATGAACGAGTCTGGGGTTTCTGGGGCTTTGCCTACGCCAATTCGGCGCTGGCGGTAGCCACTTGGGTATTCCTGATAGGCGGCGCTACGGCGCTGTTTGTCGGGCCTTTGCAAGGGATTGCCGCGATCATTATCGGCAATATTGTCGGGGTGGTTCTGGCGGCATCCTCGACCTGCTTGCCGTGTGGCAAGTATGGCGTCGAGCAGTTCACCTTCCTGCGCAGCATGTTCGGCCTCAATGGCAGTCGCCTGGTCTACTTCCTGTCGGTGGTGGTGCTGACCATGGGCTGGCTGGCGGTGCTGGGGCTGATGTGCGGGCGGGCACTGGACAACCTGGAAACCCTGGTGCAGCAAGGCCAGCCTGATGGTGACGGCTGGATTGTGACGGCAGGTGCCTTGCTGGCGATTGTACTCGCGGCGTTGGTGGCCATGCGTGGACCGGACATGATCCGCCGCTTGAGCGCGGTGATCGCGCCGAGCCTGATCCTGATCATGCTGGCGCTGATGTACTTCATTTCCCGTCGTTACAGTTTCGCCGAACTGCTGGCCATGCCGGCGCTGCAACCACCGTTCGAAAATCCCCATGTCAACTTCATGATCGCGGTGGAAATCAACATTGCCGCGGGGTTTTCCTGGTGGCCCTACATTGGCAACCTGTCACGTCTGTGCAGCAATCAACGCACGGCGTTCTGGCCGAATCTGGTCGGGATCTTCGGCGCCGCTGCGCTGGGGGAGTCGGTCAGCCTGTTCGCCGCCACCACCTTGGGCAGCAGCGATCCTACGACCTGGATGCGCCTGGCCGGTGGCCTGGGCTTCGGGGTGATAGCGCTGAGCTTTCTGGCACTTGCCAACCTGACCGGTATGGTCAACATCCTCTACACCGCGGTGATCGGCTTGCGTCAGTTGGCCGGGGAGCGGCTGCGCAGTATGGGCTGGGGCGTGCTGATCGGGCTGTTCTGCATCATTCCGGTGGTGATCGTGGTGTTTCTTCCAGGCATCTACGACGGCTTTTTCATTTTCCTGGTGTGGACCTCCGCGCTCAACAGTGCCCTGGCTGGTATTGGCATTGCCGATTACTTCTTCCTACGCAAGCAGCGTTTGAACCTGCGTCATCTCTACGCTGAACAAAGCGCGTCGCCGCTGCGCTACTGCAAGGGCTTCAATCCCATCGCACTGGTCGCGCTGGCGGCGGGCTTTGCCATTTACGTGGTGATATTCAACCCGCAAACCCTGGCGCATACCGATTTCTTCACCTTGGCCACGGCCTCGCTGCCGTCCTGCCTGCTGGCCGGGCTTGTGCACTACAGCCTGACCCGACTGCTGGCCGTGCGCCTGGGCTGGGGCGGCTACCCCAAAGGCAATGAACGCAACATCAAGGCCGCAGGCCTTCGAGTACAGGACTAGAACCATGAACAAGAAATATGACTACATCATCATCGGTGCAGGCTCTGCTGGCTGCGTTCTGGCCAACCGCTTGAGCGAAGACCCGGCCACCTCGGTGCTGGTCCTGGAGTTCGGCGGTAGCGACCGTAGTGTGCTGATCCAGATGCCCAGTGCGTTCTCGTTGCCGATGAACACCAAGAAGTACAACTGGCGCTACGAGACAGTCGCCGAGCCGCACCTGGATGGCCGACGCTTGCATTGCCCACGGGGCAAGGTGTTGGGCGGTTCGTCCTCGATCAACGGCCTGGTTTACATCCGCGGTCATGCCTGCGACTTCGATGAATGGGAAAATCTGGGCGCGAAAAACTGGAGCTATCGCAATTGCCTGCCGTACTTCAAGCGCGCCGAGCACTATAAATTCGGTGGCGATGATTACCGCGGCGGCGCCGGACCGTTGTCCACCAACAATGGCAACAACATGCAGAACCCGCTGTATGGCGCCTGGGTGGAAGCCGGTGGCGAGGCTGGCTACATCAAGACCGATGATTGCAATGGTTACATGCAGGAAGGCTTCGGGGCCATGCACATGACCGTCAAGGACGGCGTGCGTTGGTCCACCGCCAATGCGTACCTGCGCCCGGCCATGACCCGGCCGAACCTTACGGTGATCACCCACGCGATGACCCGGCGCATTCTACTTGAAGGCTCGCGTGCGGTGGGTGTGGAGTACGACGAGGGCGGCCAGACCCACAAGGTGTATTGCAATCGCGAGGTGCTGGTGTCGTCCGGTCCGATCGGCTCGCCGCATCTGTTGCAACGTTCGGGTATCGGCCCACGGGACGTCCTGAAAAAAGCCGGGATCGAGGTGCTCCATCACTTGCCCGGAGTGGGTGAAAACCTTCAGGACCATTCGGAGATCTACATTCAGTACGCCTGCAAGGAACCGGTGACGCTCAATGGCAAGATGAGCCTGCTGGGCAAGGCGATGATCGGCTTGCGTTGGCTGCTGTTCAAGGACGGCCTGGGCGCCAGCAACCACTTCGAGGCCGGTGGCTTTATCCGTTCGTCCAAAGGTCTGCGCTGGCCAGATATCCAGTTTCACTTCCTGCCGGCGGCGATGCGCTACGACGGCGACAAGCCGTTCAAGGGGCATGGTTTCATGGTGCTGACCGGGCCGAACAAGCCCAAGAGCCGAGGCCACGTGCGAGCGCTGTCGGCCGATCCGTACCAGCATCCGCAAATTCGCTTCAACTATTTGGAGCGCGAAGAGGATCGCGAGGGCTTTCGTCGCTGTGTACGCCTGACCCGGGAAATCATCGCCCAACCGGCCATGGACCGTTTTCGTGGCGAAGAACTGGCGCCGGGTCCGCAGGTGCAGACCGACGAAGAAATTGACGCCTTTGTGCGCGCCAACATGGAAAGCACCATGCATCCTTGTGGCTCATGCCGCATGGGCGAGGACGACATGGCGGTTGTCGACTCGGCGCTGCGTGTACATGGCTTGCAGGGGCTGCGGGTAATCGATTCGTCGGTGTTCCCAAGCGAGCCCAACGGCAACCTCAACGCCCCAACCATCATGCTCGCCGAACGTGCCAGCGACCTGGTACGCGGACGCGAGACCCTGGCAGCGGTCGACGTACCGGTCGGCTTGGTGGAGGGCTGGGAAGAAGAGCAGCGCAGCCGGGCGCCGCGGCGCAAGGTGCGTGCATGATGTAGGTCGCTAACAGGGGCAAGACCTGGCGAATGAGCTTGGCGTTGACGCAGGGCAGTCCGCAGATGATCCGCGCTGCCCTTTTTGGGGGAAATTGTGTTGTGATCAAACGATCTTGGTCATTGTCCTGAGCTGCGCAGTGGCTCGCGTTGAGTGATCAACCAGGTCGTGGTAGGTCTCGACAAACGACCGATGGCAACCGCTTCGCACTGTTCCAGAATCGGTAGGATATAGGTGATGACAACGGTGCCGAGGTCGCCATTGGGCAGCTCGCGTGCAGCTTTGCACAGAGGCCCGGCCAACTCGCCGTTATGATTGGATTCGATTTTGATCGCGTTGCTTTCACCGACGTGTTCATGTTTCACGAGATAGTCCAGGGTTTGCTGGAAGGCTTCTCGTCTCAAGGCGACAGCGCTACCGCCTTCGCCTGTGCGTATCACAACGGCGTTTGCATTGACGGATTCTACTTGGAAGTATTTGTTGCTCGGCGTGTACGGCGTCTGTATCTCGGCGCCTTGCAGGCGGCCGATCAATGCCCAGAGCGTGCTGTCGACTTGGGTGATGCAGGTCATGCGAAAATTCCTTGATGAAGGGGGCTCGAAGCCTGTCCATGCTCTCTATTTGCCAGGGGTGATGTCAATATGCCCTTATCTGGCTGCCGGGCATGGAGGTGTCAACGATGTTTTCACCGCGCCAGCAGAGGCGTCGGATGCTGGCGTGTCTGGCGGCAGCGCTTGCAGCGCACAGGCGAGAAAATCCACGAACACCCTGACTTTCTGCGACACATGCCGATGGCTGGCATACAGCGCATAGATCGAGCGTCGCGGCATCGATTGTTCGGGAAGCAATTGCATTAACTGGCCGCTGTCGAGCAAGGGCTGGGCGATAAAAGAGGGTAGGGCGCCGATGCCCAGGCCGGCCAGGAGCATCTCGCTCAACATCAGACTGTTGTCTACCGCAAGGCGTACGGGTAGCTCCAGGCGGCTGTTGCCTTGCGGGCCTTGTAACTGCCAACTGCCGGGATGCTCGGCCAGGCGATAGGCCAGGCAACTGTGCTCGCGCAACGCCTCGACGCTGAGTGGCGTACCGTTTGCCTTCAGGTAGGCCGGTGCAGCGCAGATCACCTGCGCCACTTCACCCAGACGCCGGGCGACCAGCGAAGAGTCGGGCAAATGGCTGCGAATTCGCAACGATACATCAAAGCCTTCACTGACAACGTCCAGCAGACGGTCGTCGAGGGTCAGCTCTACCTTGAGATCCGGGTAGCGCTGCATAAACGCTACCAGAATCGGTGACAGCACCTTGAGTCCAAACGAAAGCGGTGCGTTGACCCGCAGACGACCGCTGGGTTCGCTGGAACCGCTTTGGGTCGCCCGTTCGAGGGCGTCCAGCTCCTCGAGCAGGTGGCAGCACTCGCTGAAATAGGCTTGGCCGGCTTCGGACAGGCTCATGCGCCGGGTAGTGCGCAGCAGCAACAGGCTGCCCAGGTGCTTTTCCAACTGGCGCACCTGCTTGCTTACCGCCGCCGTGGATTGTCCCAGGTCGACTGCCGCCTGGCTGAAGCTGCCGCGCTCGACCACGCGGCGAAAAGTGCGCATGGCCAGCAACACATCCATATTTTTTCCTCCTGGTTGAATATCAATTAACCTTACGCCTGATTATCTTTGAATTTTCTACTAATAACATGAGCGCTCCCCTTTGAGGAGTTCTCTCATGTTGCAGCGTTCGTGGATCAAAACCCTTACCGGTCTGGCCGTCTTGTCGATGTTCAGCTCACTGTGCAGCGCTGGTGCGCTGGCCAAGCCCGAGGTGGGCATCAGTCCCTGGGGGGAGAAAGACGAGATCGGTCGCCTGAACCTCATGACGCCGCAGTCGCAGGCAGCGATTCTGGCGCGGGTCAATGGCGCCCAGGCCTACGACCTGGCGGTGGAATACTTCGTCGGCATGCCCAGTTGGCAAGCCGCAGGTGATCCGCCGTATCAGATGTGGATGACCCACACCCCCCATGGCAATGTGGTCGCCGATCCGATGCAGGTCGGCGAACCGATGAACCAGCATGTCAGCTACAGTGGTTCGGCGGTGTCGATGTATGCACACATGGGTACCCATATCGATGCACTCAACCACTTTGGCCTCAACGGCAAGATCTGGAACGGGTTTCGCGCCGATGAGCACTTGGGTGATCGCGGCTGGAACGTCACTGGCGCGGAAAAGCTGCCGCCGATCATTGCTCGGGGAGTGATGATTGATGTCGCCATGGCCAAGGGCCTGGAGCAACTGGCGGATAACTACCGCATCACCCGCAGCGATTTGCAACAAGCGTTGGCCAAGCAACGTGTGGCGCTGGAGAAGGGCGACGTGGTGCTGATCCGTACCGGACGCATGCGCGACTATGAACATGCCCAGGCCTACATGGCCAACCCGCCGGGCCTGAGTCTGGATGCAGCGAAATTTCTGGTAGAAGACAGCGGTGCAATGGTGGTCGGTGCCGATAATCTGAGTTTCGAGACCTTCCCTTCGGAGGTCGAGGGCAATTACCTGCCGCTGCACACCTATCTGTTGGCGATGCAGGGCGCACCGATTATCGAACTGGTGAATCTGGAAGGCTTGTCCAAGGATCGCGTTTACCAATTTGCCTTCGTGGGCGCCTCGTTGAAGCTGCGCGGCGCCGATGCAGCGCCGATGCGACCGATGGCCTTACCGGTACATTGAGGGTTGGTGGTGCCCACTCAACCAGCTGGACACCACCATGACGCACTAGAAGTCGTATTTCAGACCGACCGTGGCATTACGTGGGGTACCGTAGTAACTGCTACCGGCGGTGTTGGTGTAATACTCCTTGTCGAACAGGTTGTTGACGTTGGCGGTCGCACTCAACTGACGGGTGATCGGGTAACGCGCCATCAGGTCGACCACTGCGTAGTCACCCTGGGTGAAGCGCACGCGGTTCGGGCCCTGATTGTTGCTGTAGATCTCGCTCTGCCAGTTCGCGCCTCCGCCCACGGTCAGGCCGTTGCCGATACCGCGCAGGGTGTAGGTGGTGAACAGTTTGAAGGTGTTTTGCGGAACGTTGGTGTTGAGCTTGCTGCCCGCGGCGTCCTGCACGATGTTGCGGCTGAAGCTGGCGCTGGCTTGCCAGTCCGGAGCCAGCTCGCCGCTCATTTCCAGTTCGAAGCCACGGGTCTTGGTGCCGGATTCGGCGCGGTAGGCGAAGCCACCGCCGGGAACCGGGACGTTAGGCTCGATGAGGACGGCGAGGTTGTCCTGCTTGATTTCATACAACGCCAGGCCAAGGTTCAGGCGGTCGTCGAAGAATGCGGCTTTGCTGCCCACCTCATAACCGTCGCCTTCGAGCGGATCGATGTACTGACCGTTGATGTCCTTGTTGCTCTGCGGTTTGAAAATGCTGGTATAGCTGGCATACACCGACCAATGTTCATCCAGGTCATAGACCACCCCGGCAAACGGCGTGACCACGCCGGTTTCCTTGCGGCGTTCGTCAGTGTCTGGCGTAGTGTCGTAGTAGTCGGTTTTGACCGTGTTTTTCCAGTCGTTGACGCGTGCACCGAGAACCAGCGAGAGATCATTGGTAAGGCGCAGGCGCGTGCTGCCGTAGGTGGCAGTCTGGTCTTCCTGATAGTCGATGCGGCTGGTGGCTGGCAGTGGCGGCTTGCCAGGGGTATCACCGTTCCAGGTGTAGATGTTAGGGATGGCGTTGCTCCAACCATCGAACCACCACAGCGGATAGCCGTTGGTACGGTACTCAGTGTGCTGGCGGGTATAGCCTACGACGGCGTCGTGCTCCAGGCCCCAGAGGTCGAAGCTACCGGCGATGTTCAGGTCGACACTGGTCTGCACCGGTTTGGCTTCCCAACGCCCGGCCCACAGATTGACCCCGGCCCCGGTGGCTGGATTGGGGTTGCCGCCAGCGGCATAGCCGAGCACTTCATCATATTCGTAGCGATCGCGGTTCAGCGTCAGTTTGGCTTTCCAGCGCTCGGTGAGGTTTTGCTCGAGGGTGGCGAAAGCGGTCGTGAAGTTGCGGTCGGAGTAGGCCCAACTGGCGGCCGCCGAATCCGAACGGGACCATTTGGCCCGCGAGCCGTCGCTGTTGAATAACGGACGACCGCTGCGGGCATGGTCATCGGCCTCGTGGGACTGCGAGTCCATACCGAAGGTCAGCAAGGTGTCGGGTGTGAGGTCGGCTTCGACCACGCCGTAGAACACCTTCTTGCGCTCGTTGAATCGGTCGATGTAAGACTCGTTGTCCTGGTAGGCACCGACCACGCGGGCGCGCAGGGTGCCGCTGTCATTCAGCGGACCGCCCACGTCGACTTCATTGCGCTGGTAATTCCACGAGCCGGTCGCGACCGAGACGCTGCTTTTGAAGTCTGCGGTCGGGCGTTTGCGGATCAAGTTCACGGTGGCCCCGGGGGTACCCACGCCATTGGTCAAACCGGTGGCCCCGCGGATGATCTCGACGCGGTCGTAGAGGATCATGTCGTTGCTCTGAGCCACGGACTTGTAGTTGCTGTCCAGGCGTTGCAAACCATCGATCTGATAGTTCTCTACCTGGAAGCCGCGCGAGTAAATGTTGCTGGAATCCGAGCCGGCGTTGCCACCCTGGTTGACGTTAAGCCCCGGGGCCTGCTTGACCACGTCCAGGAGCTGGGTGAGGTTCTGGTCTTCCATGCGCTGGCGGGTCATGACACTGACTGCCTGAGGCGTCTCGCGGATCGACAAGGGAAGCTTGGTTGCGGTAGCGGTGGAACCGCTGGTGTAGGAGCCGGTGCCCTCGGTGGTGGCACCGAGACCAACACTGTTGATGCTGGTGGCGCTAAGCTCAAGGGCATCTGCGCTCGGCTGGCTGACGATCAATGTGTTTCCGCTTTGTTGGTAACTCAGGCCGCTGCCGGCCAGCAGTCGCGACAGGGCGTCATGCGCCTCCAGTTGGCCGCTGACCGCCGGAGCCTGACGACCCTGCACCAGCGCACTGTCGACGGCGATGGTCAACCCTGCGGCTTCGCCCAGCTGACGAAGCGAGGTAGCCAGCGGCTGTGCTGGCAGGTCGAGATCGATCGGCGCGGCCAGCACCTGGGTGGCCAGCGTCATGGCCACTGCGGCCGAGAGGGCGCGCAGGGTCGGTTGCATCAACATGCAGAGTTTCCTTCTTGTGTTTGGTTGCTGTAGCACTAACGCGCGAAGGGCGATTTACCCTGATGTCGAAATGAAAACTATTTGCAAAGCCGACAAATGGTATTTCACTCGACTGACTTTAGGGCCTAGCGGGGCAGAAGAACGGTAGTGCCCGCGTCGTCGCGCAAGCGCACCGGTACGACCTGCGGCAGCGATTGCAGGAAGCCTTCGACATTGGCGAGTTGCACCACAGCGCTGACGCGCGGGCTGGTGCCAGGCGCAGCGCGCACGGGCGACTGCCGGTAGCGCGACAGGCTGGCGGCAACCTCGGTCAAATCGGCCTGGTCGAACACCAGGCTGCCGGATTGGAACGTGAAGGCATCGTTGGCGGCGCGGGGCAAACGCTGCAGGTGGCCATCGGCGCCCACTTCGGCAACTTCACCGTCGCCCAGCACCAGGCTTTCGCCGCTGCTGGCAAGGCTCTCCACCTGCACTCGACCCTCTTCGACACTGACCCGCAGCCGGTCGGGCAGACGATTGACCACGAAACGGGTGCCCAGTACCCGCACCCGTGCCAAACCGCTGTCAATGACGAAGGGCCGTTGCGGCTGGCGGGCGACATGGAAGATTGCCTCACCATGCACCAGTTCTGCCTGGCGCTGGCCAGGCTCGTAGCGCAGGTGCAGGTGAGTGTCGGCATCGAGGATGATTTCGGTTCCGTCTCGCAGATGCTGCGTCTGTTGTTCGCCAATGCCCGTGTGCAAATCAAGCTCCAGCGGGCCGTATCGATGGGCGTGCCAGCCCAGCGTGCAGCCCACTCCCAACAACACGGCCAGCATGCCACCTTGCAGCAAGCGGTGGCGCTGACGTTGAGCATTACTGCGCTCCATGGCTTTGGCCAGCGCCTCGGTACGTTGGGTAGAGGCGAAGTCGCCCCAGAGTTCGGCAAGGGCACGGTATTCAGCCACATGGCGCGGGTCGGCCGCGAGCCAGTTGTCAAAATCGGCGTGTTCAGGATGCGCGGCATCGGCGTTGTACATGCGCGCAAACCACAACGCTGCCTGTTCGCGAATCGAATTCATGCGCGCAGCAAGTCGCGGGCGTCGCGTAAGGTGACCAAGGCGCGGGCCATATGGCGCTCGACCATGTTCAGGGAAATTTCCAGCTTTAGCGCGATTTCCTTCTGAGCATAGCCCTCGATGCGCGCCAGCCAGAAAACCTCGCGACAGCGCGGTGGCAAGCAGTCGAGGATACGATGCAGAGCGGTCAGCCGTTGCTGGATGTCGAGCAGGTGTTCTGCCGAAGGCGCAACGTGCTCATCGCGGGCTTCCTCATAATCAGGCAGCGGTTGCAAGCGGTCATTGCGCCGGTAGTGATCGATCAGCACCGATTGCGCGACTTGCCTGAGGTACGCATTGGGTTGAGTCACAGGCTGGGAATGCTGGGCCAGGGCAAAGCGCAACAGGGCGTCATGCAGCACGTCGTAAGCGCGGTGCACGCAACGGGTCTGGCGACTCAGGCTCAGCAGCAGGTCGTTGTACGCCCAGCGCAGGTCGATACCTTGCCAATTCAGCGACGGGCTCCGGGGGATTGTCGGGGAGGGAAGGGCAAAGGGCACGGTCGGCTGCTCTGTGACACGACCGGGCTGGCCGCCTACGGAGCTTAAGCTTTTGTCAAATCCAAGTAAATAAGAAGTATTGCTATTAGCGTTCTTTCTAGGTGAGTGGTGTTTAGCGCGCGACAGATCGCACCTGGCTTCAACGATCCGGACAACCATCAGGTATTGATAGGCTCGCCAAGCAACATCATCATCGGCGGGTCGTACTCTGCAATGGTCATCGCAGTTTTAATCATGATGCAGCCAGGATTATGAAGCTCAAGTGTGCTTTGCAGGTCCGAGTAGTGAGCCAGTGAGAGATCTACTGGTCCTGCAACGCAACTGTAAAGCGTCCGGTAGCCCGCCCCCGTGTGTTTGTCGTATGGAACAGTGGCGTGGTCATCGTAGGGGATTTTCTCAAATCGAAAACGCTTGGAGCTTGAGAAATGAATAACGGTCAAAAGGTCTGCAAAATCGACACTGACCATCCCTAACCTGAACAGCATCAGGCGCATGAACTCAACCAGTGACATCGCCCATTGCACAAAGGTCTCTTTCAATGGGCCGCCTGCGTCATAGAGCACCTGAACTTCGTTCTCGCTCAGGTTGCGCTTCATCGGTTCCGAATCAACGTAGAATGTCACCACTCTATTGGTATCTAGCGAGCTGTGCTCTCGAGGCGCGCCAATTAAGAAGAGAACATTGGCAAAATGGTCAGCCACTGCATCAACCGGCGCATCCATGGATGACAATGTGGTTGTTGGTCCATAAGGGAATTGTCTAACAATTATGCGGTGATACACGGTTTTGAACGTAAGCGTCATCTAAAACCCTGAAAAACCGAGAATGGATTAAGTTGCGAATGTATCACTAGGTTGTCGGATATTCGATCACCTACTTCTAGCCTATAGGGCGTTCGACGCCGCAACGACTTTATCATTAGCCAGCGCCTGGACTGACTGGATTGCGCTCGTCCGCGACCCATTTCGTCGCACGTGCATGCAACATGCTGTTGGCGAACCACTGCTCAAACCTACTAACGCAGACTGCACTTATGTCCTTTGTACCTTCATTTTTTGATTTCCTGATTACTCATCTCCAGCAGGAGGAGCGCCGACGCATGCTGATGTCCATTGCCGTCACGGCGGCCCCTGAACATTGGTTGAGTCTGGAAGCTGCAGCGCTCCTGGACGTTAATCGCGCCCGGTTTGGCTTGGGCGAACCTCTGGATGAGCGACACAATGTGCCCCGCTGGCTGATCGCTGCCGAGCGCAAGAAAGTAGATGTGTGGATCGAGGATCAGACAGGCGATCAGCCCCCCCATGCTATGGAGTTCAAAGTCGTCCACAATAATAAAAATGCCTACCAGAAAATATGGGAAATCCGCCGAGACCTGCAAAAGGTAATACCCAATACCGAATCAAATGACCACGTCATTCGCTGGGGGGTGGTCTTTCTAGTGTTTCATCGATTCTACCAAGATCAAGCCGGCGGTTACGCTGTGAATCCTCAGTTCAAGGATTGCCCGGGAATGCTTCAGGCCTTCGAACATGCGCTGCATGACGACGAAGAATGGTATGCAGATGCGCCCAAACTGGAGCTTGCGTTAGAGCCCGTGCATCTCTGCGACATGTCCACGGCAAACTATATAGACCCGGCGAGTGGACAGTCCGCTATCTATGCTGCATTGGTAAAAAGAAAACACTGAGGAGGCCTGCCGTGGAAATTGATCAGGGCGTGCTTGATGTACTACAAAGCGCCAAACATGTCCTTGTCTTTACTGGCGCTGGAGTTTCTGCGGAAAGTGGAATTCCGACGTTCCGTGACGCCCAGGCAGGATTGTGGGCACGCTTCGACCCCGCCGCCCTAGCTACCCGTGAAGCCTTTAGACGAGATCCCACATTCGTATGGGGCTGGTATGAGTGGCGGCGAATGCAGGTGTACAAAGCGCACCCAAATCTGGCACATCGGGCGATTGCGGAACTATCCGCCATCGTTCCGAAGCTGACACTGGTCACACAGAACGTAGATGACCTGCATGAGCGTGCTGGCAGTACTGAGGTTATCCATCTGCATGGAAGTTTAAGCAAACCACGTTGTTTTGCCTGCGCCAGGTTCGCTATCGATCCTCTGCCGCCGCCTGATGAGCCCATAGAGGGGCGGCACGTGGAGCCGCCGCGTTGCAGTCATTGCGGTGGCAAGCTACGCCCTGGCGTAGTGTGGTTTGGAGAAAGTCTCCCTACCCAGGCATTGGCGCAGTCTTTTGCCGCTGCGAAAGACTGTGACGTACTCCTATCCGTGGGTACATCGGGCGTTGTCGAACCTGCGGCACAAATACCAGATATTGCCTGGCGGGCGGGCGCTACCGTGGTGCATATCAATCCTGACACCAAGTGTGTCCGTAGCGCGCGGGAGTTTTGGTTAGAGGGGCGAGCAAGTGAGGTATTGCCACAATTGCTGAAAAAAAGATTGCAGTCTGATGATGTGTCATGACGAATGTAACAGCCAACATGGACTTCTCTAAGTTGCAATGCTTCGGACATTCAATGTCTCGCTTTTCGATGTGACGTTGAAGACTGCAAGCGCCGCCCACTTGAATTGCCGACTCGCACTAAAGGGCAGCTTGCTCACCCTCGTGTCACCCTACAGCGATTCAAGAAACGCCCGAATCGCCCGTCGTTCCTTCGCAGCCAATGCGACATAGCGTTGTCGAGCAATTTCTGCCTCACCGCCATGCCAGACAATGGCTTCTTCCAAGGTGCGTGCGCGACCGTCGTGCAAGTATCCACTGCCGGGGTTGATGCGCTCTCCCAGGCCAAGTCCCCACAGCGCAGGTGTGCGCCATTGTCGGCCATTGGCGAGGTAGTCTTCACGCCCGTCGGCCAGGCCTGCGCCCATGTCGTGCAGCAACAGGTCGGTATACGGCGCAATGCGTTGCTCGGTCAGCGCCGGGTAAAGTGGATGCTTGCCGGTGATCAGCGCGGGGCGGTGACAGGCGCTGCAGCCAAGTGCAGCGAAGAGCTTTTCGCCCTCGATGACTGTGGGGTCGGCCTGTTGTCGACGGGCCGGTACGGCCAGGTGGGCGAGGTAAAAATGCAGATCGCCCAGTTGCATGGCGTCCAGTTCCGGCTCGCCGCCGTGTGGCGCCCGAGCGCAGTCCTGCTGCGCGGGAGTGCAGTTTTGCACGGGGGCTAACGTGGAGGTTATGCCAAGGTCACCCAGCATGGCGTGGGCGATTTGTTGGCGCAGGTCGGGTTGGTTGGCCTTGAGGCCAAAACGGCCTGCCTCGGCACGTTGTCGCTCGACGCTCCACACTTGGTTGACACGCCCTGACACGCCGTCCGGTTTGGCTTCGGCGGCCATGGCGTGGAGGGTGGCCTCGTCAATGGCCTCCAGCAGACCGAGGCCGAATACCGGCGAGCCGACCCGTGCCGAGGTCATGACCCCGTCCAGCGGCCCATAGGCCAGCTCCCGTAACTGCACACGCGGCGTGCGCAGCATGACGGTTTCGCCATCACCGAGGGCTAGTGCATGCTCTTGCCAGTGGACATGGGCCCGGCCTTCACCCGGCACACCGGGCACAGCCAGTTCATTGAGCTGATCGCCATAGACAAGGTGAGGCTTTGGCCCTCCATGAGCGTCGTGCCCCGGTACGGACAAACGCAGCAGCATGCTGCGCATTGCCTCGCCCTGCCGGGGCGCCTGGCCGCGGCCATTCTTAGGGTGACAGGCGATGCAGGAAACCCGGTTGTACAACGGCCCGAGGCCATCCACTGCTGCGTCTCTGGACGGTGCCACCACCCAGGCCTGACGGAACAGGCTGCGCCCGCGGAAGAAGCGTTCCAGTTGGTTATCGTCCAGCTTGGCAAATGGTTGGGCATATGCTTCACGGTTGGCCGCGGTGTGAGTGACATCGGCGCTGGCAAGCCCGCTCACCAGCAAGCCGATCAACAATCCAGCAGCGCGGAGGGCGTTCACAGACCCAAACCATCCAGCAATCGGGCAGCTTCTGCCCGTTGACGTGCGGCCTGAAACTGCCAGGTGATTTCCCTGCGGCCGAGCTCGTCCAGGTCGCTTGCCGGTTCGTGCGTCATGCCGCTGTCCTGACGGGCCGCGTACAGGGCCAGTAACGCTTGCTCCTCCACTTGCTCAGCAGCCAGTGGCGGCGTGATCAGTAGCTGGCGTATCGCGCTGACGTCATGTCCTGCTGCTTCGGCAGCATGCAGTCGAGCCCACAGCGTGTTCAAGGCGTCGTGGGGCAGGCTTAGCCACTGGGTAAACAGGGAACTGATCAGCGCGAGGCGCTCGCGCGAGCTACCTTTGCCGTAGTCATAAGCGCCTCGGCCCGCTGCAACGAACGGGTCGTGATAATGCTCCGGCAACTGCGCGTAGACGCTGGGTCGCACCGGCAGCTTGCGGATGTCTGCATCAGCCAGCAGCGCCTGTCCCGTTTCAGACAGCAGGTACTGTGCGAACGCTCTGGCGCCATCAGGCGCCTTGCTATGGGCGGTTACGGCAATGAACGCCGGGTTGAGGCCGCCATGGGCCGGATACACGAAGTCTACCGGTTCGCCATTGGCCTTGGCCGAGGCGACAAAGAAATCAATCGACAACCCTACTGCGGCACGCCCACTGGTGACTTCATCGCTGACCAAGGTACCCCCGCGCGTAACCAGGCGTGCATTGGCGCTTAGCTCGCTCCAGATGGCCCAGCCACGTTCCCAGCCGTAAGCACGCAAGACGATATCCAGCAGCACTGGCGCGAAGCCGACACGGCTCGGGTCGGGTAGCGCGACGCGCCCGCGCAACCGGGGGTCGAGCAAGTCGGGCCAATCCCTGGGCATAGTGACCCCCAGTTCGTTCAGCGTCGTGGCATTGATGGCAAAGCCGTAACCAGCCAGCTCGGTTGCCTGGTACAGCGCTTGTTCGTCCCGCAGTGACAGGCCACCGATCTGTGCCGGCAAGCCCTCCAGGCTGATACCCAGCGGTTGCCAACTGCCTGCTTTTGCCAGTCGGGTGAAGTTTCCCGGTGACGGTGCCCAATACACATCGACACCGCCCTGTTTGGGCTGCATCAAGTACGGCAGGGCATCGAAGCCCTGACGCCAAAGGATGTGCAGACGATACTCCGGTTGAGCCTGGGCAAAACCCTCCTCAACCCGCGTCATCATTTCTTCGGGGTAGCTGGTCATCACCACCACAGTTTGCGGCGCTGCGTTCAGCAGTGAGCTGAACGTCAGCAGCAGGCCCGCCAGCCAGCGATTACAGCGGCACATTGAATTGCACGAAATATTGACGGCCAATTTCCGGATAACCCTCGCTGTATTCATACAGCCGATCGAACAGGTTGCGAACACCGCCCTCGATCAACACGTCATTGCTGAATCGGTAACCGGTCTTGAGGTTGTACACGGCGTAGCCTGCTGCCATTTGTGTGGCATCGGAGGTGTTGTAGCGACGCGAGGCGGCCTCCACGCTGGCGGTGTGCTTCCAGGCGTCGAGATTCAAGGACGCCGAGCCAAACAGGCTATGGCGAGGTGTGTCGGTGGGATGCAGGTCGTGGTCGCTGAGGTTTTCCCGGTCAAGCCATGTGTAGTTGGCTGCCAACTCCCACTGGCCCAGGTCGCCGTTGATGCCCAGTTCGACGCCCTGATTGCGCGCCTTGGCGATGTTCTGGAACTGGCCGCAGGGCTCGGCACAGTTAGTTTGCGCGGGCACCGTGACCTTTTGGATGGAGTCTTCGATATTTGCCACGAACAGCGCCGCGTCGAGCTGCCATTGCGCTGCCACCTGGCCGCTGTAACCGAACTCATAATGAGTCGCTCGTTCGGACTTGAGATCAGGACTGGGAATGACGGTGCCAAAGCGCGTCGAGTAGCGATCCTTGATAGTGGCGAAGCGGCTTTTGCGCGACACGGTCAGGCGCAATTGGCCGTTGTCGTTGGTGCCCAATAGCGGGTTGGTATTGGCAAACAAACCGAGCTGCGCGTTGACTGCGTCGTTGCTCCCGGTAGGTTCGTCGTAGAGTACGGCCTGCGTTGGTGAGTTGGCGTTAGTGCCGTAGTTCTGCGCATCGAGGCTCTTGCGATAGTTGTAGGAGACGCCACCCACCACGCTGAATATCTCGTTCAAGCGCAGCGTGTCTTCCAGGGCTATCGATTGGGTCTGATCACGGAAGTGGGTCTGCGGGCTTGAACCATCACGGGAGCGGTGCACGTCGTCTTTGAAGTGATAGGCAATGCCGAGGCGGTTGGCCTCGCTCAAAGCCAGGTCGCCTTCTACCGAGAAGCCGGTGCTCTCGTCATCGTATTTGCTTGGGAAGCCTTTTTGTAAAGCACCGACGACCCCGTTGCGGTAGGCGTAACTCTCCAGCGAGTTCTTGAAGGTGTCGTGGTAAACGCGGGTTTTTAGCGCGTGCTCGCCAAACGCGGTTTTAGTGGCGATGAAGACACTGGTGTTGTCTGAGCGTGGCCACTCCCACCAACGTGCGCGCTGGCCGGTCGCCGGGAGGTCGCCGGCATACGGCGGTTGGCCCTTACTCCCTTGTTGATCAACGTAGCCGAGCACGTATTCATCGGTTTCATTAGGAGTGAAACCAAGCTTGAAACTGAACTTGGTGTCACGGTGGTCACTGTTCTCGCGACGACCCGTTCCCTGCTGGTTGTTGGTGGGCTTGAAGTCATCAGGCAGCAGGGTGTAATCGTAATCGACATACGACACGCCGCCCTGCATCCACCAGGCGCCCTGATTGGAGCCGACGTTGGCGTAGCTCCGGTAGGCGTTGACGTTGCCATGATCGGTGAGCTCCAAGCCGCCGCCCACTTCGCCTTCGAACACTTCAGTGGGCCGACGGGTCACCAGGTTGATTGCACCGCCTAACGTGTTGGGACCATACAGCAGCGAGGCGAAACCCTTGTCCACCTGGATGCGCGACAGATCGTAGGTAGTGAAACGTCCCAGGTCGATGTTGCCGTCGTATGGCACGTAGGTAGGGATGCCGTCGATATACACCGGCACCTGCAAGCGATCGAAACCACGCACAAAAACCACCTGCTCGGCGCGACCGCCGATATAGCCAAGGTTGACGCCAGGGGCCAGGGTCAGCGCGCTGGCGACGGTCTCACGATCGTGCAGGCGAATGTCTTTCAGGTCGATGACGCTAGCGCCGGTGGACAATGTTTCGTCCTGCGGTGCAGAGATCTGGATTTCGCCGAGGGTGAAGGTATTTTTCTGTTCCGCGACGGCGGTCTGGGCACTGATGGCTGCGACGGCAACCATCAGGGCGCGTGGTGTTAACGGCTTCATTACTGCTCCTGCGTCGGCCATGACAGAGGCGCTGCCTGGCTCGTTATATATTTTGTTATATAGCGATAGATGGATTTTCCCTGACCACGACCTCCCCAGGAGGTGATCAGCCATCGTTCGCGATAGGGGAAAACAGGATGGCGCAATGCCAACCGCGAGGAATCCTAGCGCTGTTCGGATGGGGTGACAACGGTGTATATAAAAATATATAGCGATAGGGTTTGCAGGGATATTGCAAGGTTCATCATTACCTGTCTGGTTTGCACCGCTACCATTAGGGTATTTGCCCGATGGCGAATATTCCGCTTAAGCTCGCATCATCGTGCTATGAGGATGGATTCGATGTTGCACATACCGCTCGGAATGGGTCTTTTGCTTGCCGCCGCGTTGATTGAGGCCGCTCCGCTGCAGGTGCCGAGCCCGGCCGAGCTCAGGAACCAACTCGAAAGTCTCAAACCCGGTCAGTTTCTCTGGTACCCGCAGGTCTCGCCGGTGGGGCCGGTAACTGTGGTAGTCAGCCTCACCGAGCAACGTGCCTACGTTTATCGCAATGGCATCGCCATCGGCGTCAGTACCGTGAGCAGCGGCAAGGCAGGGCGGGAAACCCCCACTGGGGTCTTCAGCATTCTGCAGAAAAAGGTCGAGCATAAATCCAGTCTCTACAACAGCGCACCGATGCCGTACATGGAGCGCCTGACATGGGACGGCATCGCCCTGCACGCAGGCCATTTACCGGGTTATCCCGCGTCGCACGGCTGCGTGCGCTTGCCGTTGGAATTTGCCAAGAAGCTGTATGAAGTCACCGGTTTCAGTTCGACCACCGTCATCGTTTCCGACACCCATAGTGCACCGGTGGAGGTCTATCATCCCGGTGTGCTGGCGCCTACGGTCAGCGAAGGTAAAGCCCAAGGTCCGCTGGTGTTGAACAACCAACAGTTCTGGAACGATCCAGACCCGACGGCGGGGCCTCTGTCGATCCTGATCAGTCGCGCCGACTTGCGCGCCTATGTGTTTCGCGGCGGTCAGTTGATTGGCTCGGCGCCAGCACTGTCACCTGAAAACAGTCGACCTCGCAGTGGAATGGCGGTGTACTCCCTGCTGCAAAAGCCCACCGCCCTGGCGCTCGACGCCGCGTTACCCTTACGCTGGTCGGTGGTTGCTTTAAGCAACCCGGAGTACGGGAATACACCCTATGAACAATTGGGGCAATTGAACATGAACCCGGAATTTCGTCGTCATCTACATGCGGCGATGGACGTCGGCACCATGTTGGTGATCACCGATTGGGCGTCCACTCGGGATACCCGCAGCGAAGGAAAATTCACAGTGATCAGCACCGAAGACAGCGAAGAACTTAAACCGTTGGTCAAGAAATGATCGGAAATCCCGCAAAAATCAAGCATGGTAGCGGGCTTTGAGCGGGCTTTGCTGGCAAATAAGCTGAGCCAGCAGACAGGTTTTTAAAAAGGATAATCAATGTCGATGTTCGAACCATTGCGGGGAGCCATCCGGCTCTCAGTGGCCAGTGTTGGCCTGTTACTCCTCAGCGCTTGGCATACCGCCTTCGCGCAGGCCCTGCCTAGCGCCGCCGAGCTGCAGCAATTGGCGCCGAACGCCAGTCTTTCCACCCTGGCCCTGGCACTCACCGCTTATTCGTGCGCCAGTCACAGCGATGGGGACAAGTTGCTGACGGTGATCGATTACTCCAAGGCCTCACGTGACAAGCGCTTGTGGGTGTTTGACTTGCGCGCCAGGAAACTGTTGTTCGAGGAGTGGGTGGCCCATGGCAAGAACAGCGGCGCAGATGTGCCGACCACGTTTTCCAACGTCCCGAACAGCTACCAATCCTCCATCGGCCTGTATGAGACCGGTAAAACCTATAGCGGGAAACACGGCCGTTCGTTGCGTCTGCAAGGGCTGGAGCCGGGGTTCAACGACAACAGCATGTCGCGGGCGATTGTCATGCATGCTGCCGCGTATGCCGATCCCAAGGTCGTTCCTGGTCTCGGTCGTCTGGGTCGCAGCCAAGGATGTCCTGCCGTTCGGCCAGCCATTGCCGGCAAGCTGATCGATACACTGCAACGCGGTAGCTACGTGTTCGCCTACTATCCGCAAAAAGACTGGCTGAAAAAATCGCGCTACCTCAACGACCAGAGCTGCCCGATGGCTGATCACACACTTGCCAGCATCGGTCAATAGCACGTTCTGCAGCTCGGCATCTGAGCCTACGGGCGCAAGGCTTACTGGACCTGGGCGCAATCCCTCTGCTGAGTGATTGCGTCAAACAATTGGTGTCAATTTGCTATCATGGTCACCATCGTCCAAGTAAGGAACTGCATCATGAGCTCGCGTGCGAGAAATACGTTCTGTTTGCCTTTTTTTCTGCTGCTTGCAGCGTTTTCTTCTAATGCTGACGCTGGCCAGTTTGTTATCGACATGCATACCGATGAAGGTCGAAAACTGGCGAAAACCATGGGGACCGATAGATACCGCTATGCGTTGTTTAACGAGTTCAGCAAGGACAAGCCTTATAGCGCCATTGCGCTTAGCAATTCGGAGGGTTTCAAGGGCGAGACGGTGGTCTACAACGCGGTTGTCAATGCCACTGACCAGGGGGCGCAAATGATCTTCACGCAGTTTGCCGATTGCGGAAAGTTGCAAACCAACGAGAGCTTTATCGAGGTTAGTGACCAACCGATCAAGGTGCTGTATGAGTGCCGTGAGGACAAGCCAGGCACTAAAGTTTCGATCTTTCTGCCATTCTCCGATGCAGCCCAGAAATTCATCTACGACGCCTTCGCGCAAGGCGTTCCGGTGAAAGTCCGAATGGGCGCGCACCCCGTGGTATTCCCGGCGGACGGCTTTTTGGACGCATGGAGCGTGAGAAACAAGAAGGTGCTTTGACTGGATCGCTCAGGAAGTTACTGCGCGGGGGGCGTGCGGCAAATCAAGGGAGGGGTGGTTTAAGGCCGCCACGCCCTCCGTGGCGGATGATGGTGCAACCTAGGTTTACCTCATCGTGATTGCCCACGTGATAAAGCCCGCAATTCCCGTGGTGCAGGTCAGTGCGGTGAGAAACAGGCCGTCGATCAATTTTTCCAACACGTGATTTCGGTTCAACTTTCGGGTGCGTAGGGCCCAGTACGACAACAGTGTTGTGATCAAGTACAAAATGGCATTGATCGCAAGAAAGTCATCGCCCAGGGAGTCCTCACTTCTCAATGTGCTGACCACTTGAAAAATACCGATAACCGTAATGCAGACGCCCACCATCGCAGCGGAGGCGGTAAAAATATGAACACAAACGTCTTCATTCAGGCTGACAGGAGACTTTGTTTCACTCATGGCATTTTCCCTCGCAAGGGTTAATAACCGGATCGGTATACGGACAACCGCGCAACATTGTGCAGTGTAGAACAGGCATGGGGCACGCAAAAACTGGGCCCCTGTCCAAACAGTATCTCTGTTCCCAGAAAGAAAACGGGACTGAAGCGAGATATTTCTATTATGTTGTTCGTATTTCAATCGAGATCACCATGACAACTCCCATCTTCCGAAATGCGACGGCACAAGATACCGATCGCTGCTTCCAGATCGAGACCGCGGCTTACGAAGGCGATGAGGCGGCGACGAGGGAAAAAATCGCAATTCGAATCGAGCAATACCCCCAAGGCTTCCAGGTCATGGAGCTTGGCGGCCAAGTCATTGGTTTCATCAACTGTGGTTGCGCTCACAAGGTCGTGATGTCCGACGAAGCTTTCAAGGAATTGATTGGGCACGATAGCGAGGCACCCAACGTGGTCATCATGTCGGTTGTGATAGACCCGGCTTACCAAGGTAAAGGCTACGCGTCATTAATGATGCGCACCTTTATTCAAAGTATGCGGGCCAAGGGCAAACGATCCATCCATTTGATGTGCAAGGAGCGTCACGTGGCGCTTTACACGCGTATGGGATACCAGTATGTGCAGCCTTCGACTTCCGATCACGGGGGTATGTCGTGGCATGAAATGGTGATGGACATTCAATGATTTCAAGGAGGCAGTTCCAGGCCTCAGTGGCATTTGCAGCCGAAGCGGCAGGCCACAAAACCTTTACGCCACGTGCACAGGAATGAATGCTATGGATTGCCTTCCAACGTTGCTCACCGATCGCCTGATTCTCACGCCCTTGCAACTAGACGATGCAGCTGAAATACAGGAGCTGTTTGCGCAATGGGAGGTTGTTCGTTATCTCGATAGTCGTGTGCCTTGGCCGTATCCGGATAACGGAGCGCTCGTGTATGTGCGTGATGTTGCCCTGCCAGCGATGGCTGCGGGCCGTGAGTGGCATTGGATGATCCGTACCAGAAGCCAACCCGGGCGTTGTATTGGAAGTATCAGTCTGTATGAGCAGTCTGGGAACAACAGAGGCTTCTGGCTTGCACCACAGTGGTGGGGCAATGGCTACATGCGGGAGGCGTGCAAGATCATTAACGCTTACTGGTTCGAAACACTGTCGCGTCCGCTTATGCAGGTGCCCAAGGCCGTCGCCAACATCGCCTCACGAAAAGTATCGGAGCACGAGGGAATGCGCATGGTAGGGGGGCGAGAGGGTCATTTTGTCTCTGGGCCCATGCAGGTGGAAATATGGGAAATCACACGAAATGAATGGCTCGAACGGGCTCATAACGGCCTTTAGCCAGTAGACAATGGGGGCGGCGTCTCGTACCGTGTAGAGCGCAAGCTTGGTGTCAGTCTTTTCTTACGCCTCGACTGCCAGCGATTAGTAAACACCTGAAGAGTGGAACTCATAAGCGGGCCGCAAGGAAGCAAATGACATGCAAGCAATGCATTCAAAAAGCCCTTATAAAGTCGACGCTCGTCCCGGGTTTTGGCAACTTTCAATGCGCTGCTGCTTATTGGCGGGGAGCGTTGATGTCGCGTTTTTCTTTATTTTTCTTACACTTGACTCCCCCATTCTGGCCTGGATAAACGTGATCAGCGTGGCCATGTATGTGAGCGCCTATCGTGCGCTCATCCAGCGGCGCAACCGGCTTGGCTTTGTGTTGATTCAAACGGAAGTGCTGGTGCATGCAGGGCTGGGAACGGTGCTGATTGGTTGGGACAGTGGCTTTCATTATTATTTGCTGATGTTCATTCCCGCACTGTTCGTCAGCACGCGCGCCCGCATCGCATGGATCCTCGCTGGATGTTTGTGGATCTACTACGCAGGGCTGCATGTGCTTATGTGGTATGTGCAGCCTCTGCAACCCATCCCCTCAAACGCCTTGTTGGGTGTGAATATTTTCAACCTGACCGTGGTGTTCTTCATGTTCAGCTATCTTGCGCTGTTTTATGTGATCACGGTAACCCGTGCGCACACAGAACTGTCGCGAATGGCAACGACAGACTCGTTGACCGGCCTGCTCAATCGCCGGCAGATCATTGCCCTGACCGAGAAGGTACTGGCACGCCACCATAGGCATCCCACAGACCTCACCTTGATGTTGATGGATATAGATCACTTCAAGCAGATCAATGATGAGCACGGACATGATGTTGGTGATCGGGTGCTCATCGCGGTAAGCCAACACTTGCAAAACGCAATGCGCGAACAGGACTTTATTGGTCGCTGGGGCGGTGAAGAATTTCTTGGGGTGCTGCCGGACACCGATTTTGGGCAGGCGGCGCAAAGCGCTGAGCGCCTGCGCCTGGCAATCCAGGCGCTGGAGATTGACAGCCACGGCAAGAAAATCTCCGTGACTCTGTCCATCGGCATCACCCAATACCGTGCAGACGAGGCGTTGAGCAATACCATCGCACGGGCCGATCACGCGCTTTACAAAGGCAAGTCATCGGGGCGCAACAGGGTAGAAGCCATTCATGTTTGAGCGCCCACTTACTGATATGGACCTGAGGGCTATTGTGTATGTCCGATATGAGCGAGTTTGTGAATGACAGTGAGGTGTACAAAACCTTACTGGAGTCGACCAAGGCGATTCCTTGGAAGATAGATTGGGCCTCGATGAAATTCGCCTATATCGGCCCTCAAATCGAGGCGTTGCTGGGCTGGAGTCCTGAAAGTTGGGTGAGCGTCGAAGACTGGGCTATGCGCATGCATCCAGAAGATCGCGAATATGTGGTGAATTTCTGCGTGACACAATCCCAGGCTGGCGTTGACCATGAGGCGGACTACCGAGCGCTGACCAAGGACAATGGCTATGTGTGGATTCGCGACGTGGTGCACGTGGTGCGCAATGACAAGGGTGAGGTCGAAGCACTGATCGGTTTCATGTTCGACATCAGCGAACGTAAGAAGACCGAGGACCAATTGCTGAACTTGCAGAAAGAGCTAGAGGTACTTTCGTTCAAGGACGGGTTGACGAACATTGCCAACCGCCGCCGCTTCGATAGCTGTTTCGAATTGGAGTGGGAGCGGGCGCGCCGCGAGCGCCAGCCACTGTCTCTGCTGTTGTTGGACGTCGATTTTTTCAAGCAGTACAACGACTTGTACGGACATATTCAAGGCGACAAATGTTTGATAGCGATTGCCCAGACGCTGAGTTTGGCATTGGACGGCCCTCGCGATTTGGTGGCTCGCTTTGGAGGTGAAGAGTTCATCGTGCTGCTGCCCGGAGCCGATGCAGAAGTGGCGCGAAAAGTTGCTGACCGCTGCCAGCGGTTGATTCAGAAGCAGTCCATCGTGCATGCGTTATCGCCTCATGGACACCGCGTCACTGTCAGCATAGGCGCGGGCTCGGTCGTGCCAGGTGAGGGGGGAAAGCCTACAGACTTCATCAGCGCCGTAGACCAGCAGCTGTATGCCGCTAAAAACAATGGACGGCACCGCATTGAATATGTGGAGTTGGAGGGGTTAGCGGGTCTGCAGTTGTAATATGAGATTAAGTTATAACGTTATTGTGTACTGATTGTAATAAAGTTAAATTAAAAAACATGCGTTGGATTGATTCATGAAAAGTATTTTGATTGCAGCTGTCTTGTTTGGTTCTGCGCTTTCCTTGAAGGTTTCCGCGAACGCATTGGAAGTCGAGCATACGCTAATTGAGCAGCGCTGGTATGCTTTCAATGAAGTGGTAGAAAAGCGAAATAGATATGAGCGGGTAGATCTTTCCCGCGGGTACATCGAATATTACTTCGAGGGTGATAAGTACGACCGAAAATATCCAGAAGAGAACGTGTCATCGCGTGCAAAGTTTTATTCTAATCATGGGGCCGTTGGAACCTATGCGGCTGCTGATTATGAGACTGCATTAGACAAGGCGTGCGTAGATGTTGTCTCTGGCTCTCTAGAATCATTTAGAGGTAGCTACGAAAACTCCAAAAGATCTGACAGGCAACAATATAAGCGTATGGTTGTGGGCATAAGGTCTTTAACGTATAAAGGCCCTGAGTATAATTTCAAGAGCCCTTCGTCCTGGTCGCCCGTAGCGTTGCCGAAGGACAAAAGAAGCCTTCTGTGTGAGATTTATGAAGTCAAGAGTGAAGCGAGCGATGTGAAATACATTGTTTATGCGGCTTCAGTAGCAACCGCTATGTTTGACGAGATTCATACGGCGCCACTGCCCGATAAAAAGCTCAAGTAATAAACGTTTTTTGCGCTGCTGCTGCGGCAATCATTGCTGTGGCATTAGCTGAATCAACCCTGAGGCTGTGAGCTGCATAGTGGAAGCCTTTCTGGCGATAGCCCTTGGCGCTGATCCTTCCTTCGATCATGAACGCGTCTAATGTTCCGTTGAAATCAATTCGTTTTTGTTCATGCAGGTACACCCCATAAAATACGGGCTGCTCTTCACGATAGGTAACCTAAAGGCTGCCACGGGAGAAAACAGAACGTTGGCCACATCTGAAAGGCAACCAGCTCATTCAGACATGGCGCGAAGAATAGGGTGGCGCACACGATGAACAAGGAATTCACCTTCTCTATCAAGAGCATCTGCTTTGATGAGAACTACGCTCCCTCGGACAGTACCCGAATCACGACTAACTTTGCCAATTTGGCCAGAGGGGCGAGCCGTGAAAATAATCTGCGCAATACGCTGAAGATGATAGACAACCGCTTCAATGCTCTGGCGCACTGGGACAACCCCAAAGGTGATCGTTACACGGTCGAGCTGGACATCATTTCCGCTGAAATGAAAATCGATGCGCAAAGCCGAGGCCATGCCATCCCGCTGATTGAAGTGTTGAAGACAACGGTTGTTGATCGAAAAACCGGCGAGCGTATCAATGGCATCGTTGGTAATAATTTCTCTTCCTACGTACGGGATTATGATTTCAGTGTGCGGTTGATGGAGCACAACAAGAATCAGGCTGGGTTCAGTACGCCAGATGACTTTGGTGATTTGCACGGGAAGCTATTCAAGTGCTTTGTCAATTCAAGTGCCTACAAGGCGCACTTTAACAAACCGCCTGTTATCTGCCTGAGCGTTTCGAGCGCCAGAACTTACCATCGAACCGAGAATCAGCATCCTGTGTTGGGCTTTGAGTACCAGCAGGACGCGTACTCGCTGACGGATGAGTATTTCAAGAAGATGGGTTTGAAGGTTCGCTATTTCATGCCGCCGAACAGCGCTGCGCCGCTGGCCTTTTATTTTTCAGGCGATCTGCTGGGTGACTACACCAACCTAGAGCTGATTGGCACCATCAGCACGATGGATACCTTCCAGAAAATCTACCGGCCGGAGATCTATAACGCTAACTCGGCGGCTGGAAAAGTCTATCAGCCGAGCTTAAAGAACCAGGACTACTCGTTGACGCTAATCGTGTATGACCGAGAGGAGCGTAGTCGGCTGGCTACAGAGCAAGGAAAGTTTGCGGAAGAACAATTTATTAAGCCCTATCAAGCCGCACTTGAGCAGTGGTCTGTTAGCTGCGCTCATTGATTAATTGAAAGCTAAGGTCATCCTTCATGAAGAAACTGTTGCCCACTTCTACCGCTGGCAGCTTGCCCAAGCCGTCCTGGCTTGCTCAACCTGAGACCCTTTGGTCACCTTGGAAATTACAAGGTGATGAGCTGGTTGAGGGCAAGCAAGATGCGCTGCGCCTGTCGCTGCATGAACAACAGCTGGCCGGAATCGATATCGTCAGCGATGGCGAGCAGACTCGTCAGCATTTCGTAACGACCTTTATCGAGCACCTGGACGGCGTTGATTTCGAAAAACGTGAGACGGTAAGGATTCGTGATCGTTACGATGCGAGCGTGCCGACTGTCGTGGGTGCCGTCGCTCGGAAAAAGTCGGTCTTTGTTGAAGACGCCAAATTTTTGCGTCAGCAAACCGGACAGCCTATCAAGTGGGCCCTGCCAGGGCCGATGACGATGATCGATACCCTTTACGATGCGCATTACAAGAGCCGTGAAAAACTGGCCTGGGAGTTTGCCAAGATTCTCAACCAGGAAGCCAAAGAGCTGGAGGCTGCCGGGGTCGACATCATTCAGTTCGATGAGCCTGCATTTAACGTGTTTTTCGATGAGGTCAATGACTGGGGTGTTGCCACGCTGGAAAGAGCGATTGAAGGGCTTAAATGCGAAACTGCTGTGCATATCTGTTACGGCTATGGCATCAAAGCCAATACCGACTGGAAGAAGTCGCTGGGGTCGGAGTGGCGGCAGTACGAAGAAGCCTTTCCCAAGCTGCAAAAATCCAACATCGACATCGTCTCGCTGGAGTGTCACAACTCCCATGTACCCATGGATCTGATCGAACTCATTCGAGGCAAGAAGGTGATGGTCGGCGCCATTGATGTGGCCAACCATGCCATCGAAACGCCCGAAGAAGTGGCCAATACCCTGCGAAAAGCACTTCAGTTCGTCGATGCCGACAAGCTCTATCCATGCACCAACTGCGGGATGGCGCCCCTGCCTCGTCGAGTCGCCAGCGGCAAGCTGAACGCCTTGAGCGCCGGCGCAGAGATCATTCGCCAAGAGCTTCTGAACGGGCGCTGAGCCGCTTTCACAATTGGAGAAGGCTGCAGACAGCCAGGTTGAATATTGGGCGGCTTCCAGCCTTTCTTCACGTTATCCGTACTTTTTAGGATCTGTCATGTCACTCCCTAGTAATGCCATCGAGCCTTTGAGCTTTCGCGAAGCGCTCGGGCACTACGCATCCGGTATTACAGTCATCTCGTCACACGTTGATGACGAGGCGATAGGCTTCACCTGCCAATCGTTCTTTAGCGTGTCGATGAATCCGCCATTGGTGTCATTCAGCGTGATGTCCACCTCGGCCAGCTACCCCAAAATTCGCCAGGCAGGTCGATTCGCGGTCAATATCCTGTCGGGCGAGCAGGTCAATATCTCCAATCAGTTCGCTCGGCGAGGCACGGACAAATGGCACGGCGTCGACTGGCAGGAATCACCGCTGGGTAATCCGGTCATTGTTGGCAGTCTGCACTGGCTGGATTGCGAAATTCACGCCGAGCACGCTGCAGGTGATCACTTGATCGTGATTGGGGAAGTCAAGGCGTTAAACCTGCAAACAGCTGCTGCAAGGCAGCCATTGTTGTATTTCAAAGGGCAGTATCGAAATCTCGCCGCACATGATGCGGTGTGAGCGTTAAATTTCGTGAGATCAGGGATAGCAATCCCTTCGACATTGTCGCTTCGAGGGCGCTTTCCAACTTAGAAGCGGTCGCGGACGCGATAAAAGCCCTTCGTATTCCTGCTATTCATTTGCCTTGTTCGTCAGACCTCCAGCCACTTCCTTGGCCAGCGCCATAAACGCCCGCGCAGCTGCGGATTGATAGACATTCTTGCGCTGCATCAGTACCGCTGTGCGTTCTAACCGATGCGGCCCTAACTCAACAGACACCAACTCTGGGTGCTCTCGCGCTATGGCGGCCGGCAGCAAGGTCGACAGCGTGGTTCTGCGAACCACCTCAATCAACGCACCAATCACATTGGCCTCCATCACCACGCGCGGGCGGATGCTGTGTTGGTTACAGTAACGGTCGATCTGCTCGCGGGTGGCGAACGCTTTGCTGAGTAGAATCAGCGATTGCGCATTCAGCGTCTCCAGATCGATAGCCCGCGCACCGGCCAACGGATGTTGGCTACCAACGACCAAGGCAAGCGTTTCAACCAGCAGGGGATAGGCCTCGATGTCTGGCGCATGCCCCTCATCAAACGCAATCCCCACATCCAGTTCGTCCTTCAGCAGTAGGCTCTCCATGAGTTCCTGGGCGAGTTCATGCACGTTCAGCGTAATGTTGGGGTAGCGGCAGTGAAAGGCTTCCACCAACGGCCCAATCAGGTAGGTCGTGAAGGTTGGCGTCACTGCTATACGCAGCGTTCCTCGACTTAAATCGCCCACATCATGGATCGCGCGCTTGCCTTCGCGCAGCTCCTGCGCCGCCCGCAACGCATAACGCAGATAAACCTCCCCAGCATCGGTCAGGCGTGTTTTGCGCCCTGAGCGATCAAACAACTGCGCGCCGAGGCTTTCCTCCAGCTGGCGTACTTGCTGCGACAGCGCCGGCTGCGAAACATGCAGTGCAGCTGCCGCACTGGTAAAGCCCTGATGTTCCGCGACCGCTAGAAAATACTGAATATGGCGCGCAAGCATGGTTATACCCATAAGGTTATCTAATGGGTTTTATCATATATCAGACTTTTACCTTATTGCATGCACTCCGTAACCTTTGCCTCATCGCATCGCGAACCAACGGAGTCAACCATGCAAGACATCATCGACGGTTTCCTTAAATTTCAGCGCAATGCCTTTCCTGAACGTGCCGGTCTGTTCAAAGACCTGGCCAACCAGCAGAGCCCACGGGCGTTATTCATCTCTTGCTCCGACAGCCGGTTGGTGCCGGAGCTGGTCACACAGCGTGAGCCGGGCGACCTGTTCGTCATCCGCAACGCGGGCAACATCGTGCCGTCCTACGGCCCTGAGCCGGGCGGTGTGTCCGCTTCGGTGGAGTACGCCGTCGCAGCCTTGAAAGTCAGCGACATCGTGATCTGCGGGCATTCCGACTGCGGCGCCATGACCGCCATCGCCTCATGTAGTTGCCTGGATCACATGCCCGCCGTGGCTGGCTGGTTGCGCTACGCCGATTCCGGTCGGGTGGTCAACGAGGCCCGTAATCATCTTGACCAGCAGGCCAGAGTCGCCTCGATGGTGCGTGAAAACGTCATCGCGCAGTTAGCCAATATTCAAACACATCCCTCGGTACGCCTCGCACTGGAAGAAAAACGCGTGACGTTACATGGCTGGGTCTACGACATCGAAAGCGGCTGCATCCAGGCCTTCGATAGCAGTACCAAAAAGTTCGTGCCGCTGGCCGAAAACCCTACCGCTTGCGCTACTGCGCACTAACCCTGATTTCTACCCACGGAGATATCACCATGATCCAGTCTCAAAATAGTCAAAACGCTCGCCTTGCCCTGACCGAAGTCATCCTTTTGGCCAAGGCCCGCAAAGACTTGTCGTTCGCTCAGATTGCCGAAGGCACCGGCCTGCACGAAGCCTTTGTCACCGCCGCCTTGCTCGGCCAACACCCACTGCCGGCCAACGCTGCCCAAGTGGTTGCCGAAATCCTGGGTCTCGACGCAGATGCCGCGCTCCTGCTGCAGAGCATCCCGCTACGCGGCAGCATCGGCAACGGCATTCCCACCGACCCTACCGTTTACCGCTTCTACGAAATGATTCAGGTATACGGCACCACGCTCAAGGCTCTGGTTCACGAGAAATTTGGCGACGGCATCATCAGCGCCATCAACTTCAAACTGGATGTCAAGAAGGTCGATGATCCAGATGGCGGCTCCCGCGCGGTGATCACCCTGGATGGCAAGTACTTGCCGACCAAACCGTTCTGATCGCTCGCCCCATGGGCCCGGCGCTGCATAGCTGCCGGGCTTCATCTTAGAAGTCAGGAAGAGGGCATCTGAACTTGAAAGCGTTACTTGTAATGATATTCGGCGTTTTTTGTGCTGCGGCGATGGCCGATGAGCCGCTACCGATTGAGCAATACAGCTATTCCCAGCATCTGGACATCGACCACGTCATTTCCATCAGTGAAGTCCCGAACGTCTGCGCCGTGGTACCCGTGCGTATGACCTATGAAGACTCCAAGGGCCAGAAGCACATTCTTGAATACCGAGTGATGGGTAACGGCTGTTCCAACGGTTGAGCCGCCCATGGTTTTTTTTCGATGCGCCTGAGGGCAACAATATAGAGAGCTAACGTCATGGATTTAATCTTTCGCAATGTACGCATCGACGATACAAAACCACTGATGGACGTAGCGGTGCACAACGGCAAAATTATTGAAGTTGCGCCGACAATTTCAGCGCAAGCCGAGCAGGAAATCCAGGGGCATGGCAACGTGCTGATCCCGGGTTTTGTCGAAGGGCACCTGCACCTGGAAAAAGCCAATATCATGCACCGCAAGGCCAATCGCTCCGGCACATTGAAAGAGGCGATAGCGGTTACCGCCGAGCTGAAACCCACGTTGACTCGCGACGATATTTTCGAGCGTTCGACTCAAGCTCTACGTGCATTGGTGCAGGCCGGCACCACCCACGTCCGAGCCCACGCCGAATTCGATCCGGTGCAAGGCTTCACCGGCTTTGATGTGGTGCTGGAGTTGCGCGATAAGCTACGCGGGGTCATCGACATCCAAGTGGTGGCGTTCCCGCAGGAAGGCATTCTGAAACTACCGGGCATGCAAGCAATGATGGTTGAGGCCATGGAGAAAGGCGCAGATGTTGTGGGCGGTATTCCTTACAACGATGACTCGGCCCATGAACACATCGACTACGTATTCAACCTGGCCAAGCGCTACGGCAAGGACATCGACTTCCATCAGGACTTCGCCGACAACGCCGAGCACATGACCATTGAATACCTCGCGCGCAAGACTATCGAGGAAGGCTATCAAGGGCGTGTGTGTGTTGGTCACCTGACTAGCCTCAGCGCAGTGCCACCGCCCAAACAGCGGGAGATTATTGCCTTGATTCGTGAGGCCGGCATCAGCGTCATGTGCCTGCCCGCCACCGACTTGCACCTCGGTGCGCGCGGCGACGGCCACAACGTACGCCGCACCCTGACGCCGGTGCGGGCACTGCGTGACGGCGGCGTGAATGTGTGCCTTGCCACCAACAATATCCGCAATGCGTTTACCCCGTTTGGCACCGGTGATTTGCTCAATATTGCGCAATTGGCAATACCGGCCTGCCACCTTGGCGGGGCCGATGACCAGGCCACGGTGTTGTCGATGCTCACCACCCATCCGGCGAAAGCGCTGAGGCTAAAGGATTATGGATTGGAGCCGGGTGCCTTTGCTGACTTGGTGTTGCTGGATACACATTCGGTTAGTGATGTAATTCTCGACCTGCCCACACGGTTGATGGTGCTTAAGCACGGGAAGATCGTGGCGACGTCGGTCTGTCAGCGCTCGGTGGTTTTCTGATCACGCGCGCTTGCCTGAAACAGTGGATACAACGTCAACGTGCGCACCTTCGTTCGCCAGCTTCCTCAAATTGTGGTGGGCCGCTATGTGGCAATCACGGCCTTCCAGTTCAGGTCGTAAATTGAACACCTGCCAGCTGATCACGCGTTCCTGGGCGCATGCTCAAGCCTGCTACACCGGGTTCAACGGAATTCGAAGCGTTCGAAGTGCAGATTTTCTTTCGGGATCCGGTTGATATCCATTAGCTCATGCACCTTTTCCAGTAAACCTTTGGGGCCGCAAAAACTTACGTGAAGCTTGTGTGGTTTGGTTTGAGCTACCGCTTGGCGCAGCGTTTCGGCCAACTGTTCGACACCCCCGGCATTACCAACGAATTGAGCCCCACGCATCTCTGCCAAGGCTTGCAACTCTTCGGGCGGAGGGAAGGCGCGTGAAGGCGTGAAGCAATAAACCAGCGTCGCTTTTTCGAAGTCTGTTGCGTCTGGGTCTTGCAACCAGGAAATGAAGGGCGAAATGCCCACACCTGCGCCGACCCATATTTCCCGCTCGGCTTGAGAGGCGCGCTTAAAACGACCGTAAGGGGCGTAAATAGTGGCGCACATGCCGACTTTGGCGCACTCGCAGAGCTTTTTGGTGTAATCCCCCAGCCCTCTGATCACGAACGAAATTTGCCCATTCGGACCGTTGGCGCTAGCGATCGTGAAGGGGTGTGGCTCGCGCAGGCCCTTTTGCTGTATGGCCAGAAATGCGAACTGCCCAGCGTTGAAGTCAAATCCTTTATGGATCGGCTCCAGCGTCAAATGCAGTGCATTGTTTACTCTATTTACAGCTGTTACCCGGTACTCGCCCGCGCGCGCAACAAATGGGTATAGCACCAGCTTGTAGAGGGCGGCGAGCACACCCAGCCCGCAGAACAGCGTCAACCAGATACCCGAAGGGCTGCGCAGGGTGATCGGTGATTTGAAACTGAGCCAATGCAAAATCACAATCAGGAACAATGGGCCGGAAAGCTTGTGCCACCACCGCCATACGCGGTAAGGAATGTTGCGGTTTAGCGCCAGCAGCACGATCAGACCCAGTGCAACATAGCTCAACTGGCGTACCAGTCGCGTCCAATATTTGGGTAGTTCCAGGATAGGCACACTGTTCCAAACATCCAGATTCGCTTTGAACACGAAATGATACGAGGCAAACACGAGCGCCCATATACCGAGCCACTTGTGGGACTCATAGACGCGATCCAGGCCACCAAAGAGACTCTCAACTACTCCCCAGCGACTGGCAAGTACGCAGGAAACTGCCATGTAAACCAGGGCGGTAGCCCCGAGTACCAGGCTAAGGGTTGCTGACGTTAGCCAAGTATCGACAGGTACTTCTATCAGCACCGTGAGTGCCGTAATCAGTAAAATTCCGAGTATGCAATGCGAGGTTTTCAACGCGAATACTCCACCCATGGAATCGTTGTTACAAGACTGAAGTCACACCCTACTAGGGCGTTTCGGGAGCTTCAAACCCTAGCAGCGCGCTGAAATTGTGATATGACCTCAGTCATAGCCTGGGCAAAAATTCGAGAAATACGCTTCTACACACCACACTCCTGCACGGCGTACCGGCTTTTTTCCTGCGTACCTAAACCAGCATGTCCTCTTTGCTTTTGGCTCGTATGCGCCCTCCAGTCATGACAGAGGGCTCAAATGAGTTGTTGCTCTTTTGAGGGTCAGCTTGCAGACGTCTGCTTTAACCAATCCAGAATTATCTTGGTTGTATCTTTTGGCTTCTCTTCCTGAATCCAGTGGCCTGTGTCCAGACTGACAACCTCAACGTTTGGCACAAAGTCACCCAGATTGGGGGATTTTGGTATCGTATCGCGGTCCCCGTAGATCATCAGGGCGGGGTGAGGAACAATCGGGTCTACGTCCGCCAAGAGACGCCAGTTGCGGTCCAGATTTCGATACCAGTTGATACTGCTCGTGAAGCCAGAGACCTCGAACGCCGCGTCGAGGACAGACAGCTCGGCATCTGTCATGATCGGCTCTCCGGTACCAGCCTCAGCCTCAGCCAAGTTGATCATTGCCATTCCTGGGGCGGGTGCTTGTGTTTGTTCGTTCTTGCGATACAGATTTCGAAGGAACTGTCGCCTGTTTCGATCCAGGATCGCGTCTGCCACTCCGGGGTGCCGGTTGAAATGCACCATATAGTTATCAGGCCCCATGAAGCTTTCGATCAACTCCACCCATGGGATGTCACCCCGTTCCTGATAGGGAAGTGCGAGCGCGATGAGCTTGCTCACCCGGTTTGGATGCAGTAGCGCCGTACCCCAGACAACATTAGCGCCCCAATCATGGCCGACAAAGACGGCATCGTCGTATCCAAAGTGATCAAGCAGCGCGACAAGGTCGCCAGTCAAATGCGCGAGGTCATATGCGGTCACGTTAGTCGGCCGTGCAGAATTGCCATACCCACGCTGGTTCGGCACGATGACGTGATAGCCAGCGGTCACAAGCGCTGGCAATTGATACCGCCAGCAAAAGGCATGCGCCGGCCAGCCGTGACAAAGCACGATCGGTTTTCCAAAGTTTTCTTTTCCGGCTTCAAAAACTTCCAATTCAACACCGTTTACCGATATCAAAGTGGGCTGGGGAAAGCCGTTGGAGTTAAACATTTATCTTCCTTTGGGTTTGGATGGGCGATCAGGCAGCGGTTCAGCACTGAATGCCGGTAGGTCAGAGGGTTCGAGCCAGGCATCCAGCTGGCGTCGACACTCGTAAACTACGAGGTAAAGGTGTCAAAATCTGAAACCTTTGATTATTGATCCAAAGAAAATGAATGTTCGCCTTCGACAAGAAGCCATCATACGCAGTCTCCGTCGCAACGGATCATCAACCATTGCCGAGCTCGCAGGGCAGGTAGGGGCTTCCCGCAGCACGCTGCTACGTGACATTAATGCGTTGCGAGAACAGGGTTTTGTCATTCGCTCTGAACCAGGTCGCGGCGGCGGGCTGCAGCTTGACCCTCGTTCAGTTCAGACCGCGCCACGTCTTTCAGTGATCGAGGTTTTTGCGCTTTTGATCAGCGTGGCATCTATGCGCGCGGCGGGAAATCTACCATTTTCAAGCATTGCAGATACCGGGCTTGCAAAGATTGAAAAGGCACTGCCGTCAGACAAAATACGGGATTTGCGGCATTTTCTGGACTGCCTATATATTGGGGAACTTGCCCCGCAGGTGGACAGATCCAATATCGGAACAATGGACCCTTCCTTGCTTCCAGAATTCGAGGCAGCGTTTCTTCAGCGCCTGCATCTGCGGTTCAATTACCGCGATGCGAAAGGTGAATGCAGCACACGTGTGGTTGAGCCGCAGGCGATGTTGATTCTGCCGCCACTCTGGTATCTGGTGGCCTGGGATCCTGCGCGTGAGGATTTCCGGCATTTCCGCATGGACCGGATCAGAAAACCGCACTGTATCGAAGGAACGACGTTTCGAAAACGAAACGTCGTTTTCGATAATGGCGTCCGGCCTCTGGATAATTCACAGCGCTAGTGTTTCTGAATATGAGGAAACATCTATCCGCTGTATCCGCACCCACTCAACAAGCGGTCAATAGGCAAAGGGCACGGGGCATTGTTCGCGTTCTACGGCAGCGTTCCTCGCAGCGCGCTTCGCATACTAGCGGGTTCGAGCTGCATCAAAGCCTATGCCTCATCGGAGACGGTTGTGCGCGAGTTCTGCGTGGAGTGTGGTTCGACCTTGTTCTGGTCACGATCACAAGGGGTGTTTGTCGACTGGGTTTCGATTGCCTTGGGCACGCTCGACACTCCGTTCAAAGCGGATAAGCAAAAACATGTTCATGCTGATGCCGCAGTCCAATGGTACACGCCAGCAGGCGACTGACAGTGTTTGCTCGAACAGACCGCTGACCCATAATTGCCTTGGAGATGAGAGACTCATTCATTTCAATCACGGAAGATGGCCATGCAGATACGCAAAATGACTCACGACGACTTGCCTAGCGTCAATGCCCTTTGCCTGGAGTCTTTCACGTTGGCGGTTGCGCCGTCACTGTCGGCGCAGGGCGTGGAGACGTTCGCCAAGGTGGCTGCACAGCAGGCGTTTGCCGAGCGAATGATGGGCGACAACCTGATGCTGGTGTGTGTGGCAGACGGAGCCCTGACGGGGCTGATTGAACTCAAGGAAGGGCGCCATGTGGCGATGCTGTTCGTTGCGCCTGGCTGGCAACGTCGCGGCGTCGGGAAGCGTCTGGTGAATGCGGCGCTGGAGCAGGCCAGCGCCCATGTGGTGACGGTCAGGGCGTCGTTGCCCTCAGTGCCCGCTTATGAACGTTACGGGTTTGCGATGGCGGGGGAGGTGGGCGAGTTTGCCGGGCTGGTCTATCAACCGATGGAGAGGCAGTTGACTGATTGAGGGGCTAACGTCGCGACAGTTCGATATCCGCTTCTGGCCGGTTTCTGCTTGCCGTCGAGGGCTGCAATCGGCCGAAAACAGCCAGTTGTGAGTAACCCTATAGCCTTCCATCCGGCGTTACCGCACCGAGAACAAAAGAACGTTCAGCTTCGGTACCTCAGCGCCTCTACCAATGCAGAAAATGCGGGAGAGGACTGGCGCCTGTTGGGGTAATACAAATGGTAGCCCTGAAATTTGGGACACCAATCGGCCAGGACTTCTTTGAGTTGGCCGTCGGCCAGGTACGGTGCGACCAGTTCCTCTGGTACGTAGGCCAGGCCAATGCCATCAACGGCAGCATTGAGAACATGCATGATGCTGTTGAAAACGAGTTGGCCATCTGCCTTGACCGTAAACGCCTGGCCATCGCGTTCAAACTCCCAGGCGTAAATCGCCCCTGACGGTCTGTGTCGAATATTGACGCAGTCGTGGGCCGTCAGCTCATGGGGTGTCGAGGGTGCAGGTTTGCGCTCGAAATACGCCGCAGAGCCCACTACCGCCAACCGCCAATCCGGTCCTATGCGAACTGCAATCATGTCCTTGCTGATTGATTCGCCCATGCGAATTCCAGCATCGAAGCGTTCCTCGACTACGTTGGTGAATCCATAGTCGACGTAGAACTCCAATGTGATATCTGGGTAGTTCTTCAGGAAGTCTGCAAGCATCGGCCGAATGCACAACTCGATCTGATCGTCAGTGCAGGAAATACGGATCGTGCCGCTGGGCTTGTCCCGCAATTCGCTCAAGGCATCCAGCTCAACGGCGATCTGATCAAAAAGCGGAGCGATCGAGCGCATCAACCTTTCTCCAGCCTCTGTTGGTGACACATTTCGTGTCGTGCGGGCCAGCAGGCGTATGCCCAGTCTTTGCTCAAGTGCCCGGATTGTATGACTTAGCGCAGAAGGCGTAACGCCCAGTTTGGCGGCCGCTTTTGTGAAACTTTGATCGCGCGCCACAGCGAGAAAAGCCTGTAGGTCATTGACTTTGGTGGTGGCCATTAATGAATTTTTCTCAAAACCGCATGAAGATTATGCCTACTAATCAGGGTATCTCTAATCCGTCAAGCTCTGCCACCTATCTGCAACGGAGTACCGATGATGAGCGAGACACCTGTAACTCTGCCTGTACCTACGGAAGCCTCGGTCTGTGCGGGGCTTGACCGACGCGAGTTCTTAAAGGTTACCGGCGTCGGTATTGCGGCTCTGGGCGTCATTTCGGCCGCGGGCGGGTCAGCCTTCGCAGCTGAAGTGAAAAACGCTGTAGGCGCGCCGGAAGATGCCGACAATTTCTATAAAAGCGACAAGGTCACTGTGAGCAAGGTGACCTTCAAGAACTCATACAATCTTCAGATCGTGGGTAATCTTGTTACCCCCTTAAGTCTGGCCCGAAACGCTAACGTGGCTGCAATTATCGTCGGTCATCCCATGGGCGCTGTTAAAGAGCAAAGCTCCATGCTCTATGCGCAAAAGCTGGCAGAGCAAGGCTTCATCACGCTAGCGATTGACTTGCCTTTCTGGGGTGAGAGTGAGGGCCAGCCTCGTAACCAGGTGGCCCCCGAAATATATGCCGATGCATTCAGTGCCGCTGTTGACTACTTGGGCTCGCAGGACTTTATCGACCGCAACCGTATAGGCGTGCTGGGTATCTGTGGCAGCGGTGGCTTTGCCATCAGTGCGGCCAAGATGGATCCGCGTCTAAAAGCCGTGGCCACCGTCAGCCTTTATGACATGGGCGCCGTCACCCGTAATGGCCTGGGGCACTCGGTGACTATCGCGCAGCGCCAGGCCATGCTCGCAAAAGCCGCCGAGCAACGCCACGACGAGTTCCCTGGCGGGCAACTGCAATTTCTGAACTATCTGCCGTTGCAGCTTGCTAAAGACGCCGACCCGGTAACGCGTGAGTTCTGGGACTTCTACCGCACGCCTCGTGGCATTCATATCCCTCCTGGCAGAACACTGAAACTGACGCAAAACCGCGCGTTGAGCAGTGAAGTCAGGTTCGTGAATTTCTATCCATTTAACGATATTGAGACGATTTCCCCGCGTCCCCTGCTGTTCATCGCGGGCACTCAGGCGCACTCCAGAGAATTCAGCGAGGACGCCTATCAGCGCGCCGCCGAACCCAAGGAGCTGGCCTGGGTTTCAGGCGCGGGTCATGTGGATCTGTACGACCGCGTGAACTTGATTCCCTGGGCCAAACTCACCGCCTTTTTTAACCGGCACCTGGCGGTGTTTAGTTAAAAGGCCAGTGCTCCAGTCAACAACGATAGGAATAGAGGTTTATTTATGACGGCTCAAGTGCACGATGTCTCGGATGTCCTCGGTACGCTGGAGGCTGGGGAGATGCCGGCTTACTGGAGTAGCATCTTTGCGATGTCACTGTGTGTATTCGCGCTGATCGCCTCGGAATTCATGCCGGTCAGCTTGCTCACGCCGATTGCGTCGGATCTGCACGTCAGTGAAGGGCTGGCCGGGTACGGGATCGCCATCTCCGGCAGCTTCGCGGTGCTGACAAGCCTGGCGATTTCCAGACTTGCGGGCTCAATGGATCGCAAGTTGCTGCTGCTGATGCTTACCGGGATTATGTGCGTATCCGGCCTGGTGGTCGGTGTGGCGCCAAACTATACGGTGTACATGATTGGGCGGGCGTTGATCGGCGTGGTGATCGGCGGATTCTGGTCGATGTCGGCGGCAATGGCCGTTCGCCTGGTACCGCCGCACAGCGTGCCCAAGGCGTTGGCGATCTTCAACGGCGGCAACGCTTTGGCAACCGTAGTGGCCGCACCACTGGGGAGCTATCTGGGGAGTGTCATCGGGTGGCGGGGCGCGTTTTTTTGCCTGATCCCGGTAGCGATCATTGCCTTGATCTGGCAGTGGGTCAGCTTGCCAGCCATGCCCGCTGCGCCGCGTAAAGCGGGCGCTGGCAATTTCTTTCGATTGCTCAAGAGCCCATTGATCGGTTTCGGCATGTTGAGTGTGGGCATTTTCTTCATGGGGCAGTTTGTCTTGTTCACTTATCTGCGCCCGTTCCTGGAAACCGTCACGGGTGTAGATGTGTCCATGTTGTCGATGATTCTGCTGGTCATCGGTGTGGCGGGTTTTGTCGGGACCATCCTGATCGGCACTGTGCTGAAAACCGGCATGTACCGCGTCCTGATTGGTATTCCTTTGCTGATGGCCGCCCTTGCACTTTCCTTGATCGTCCTTGGCGGCGAAGTTGTGGCGGCTTTTGTGCTGCTGGGGTTGTGGGGCCTGATCGCGACGGCGGCACCGGTGGGCTGGTGGTCATGGTTGGCCAAGTCGGTGCCAAGGGATGCTGAAGCCGGTGGTGGCCTGATGGTGGCAGTCATTCAACTGTCCATAGCGTTGGGATCTACTCTCGGTGGATTGCTGTTCGACGGGAGCGGCTATCGCATCACATTTCTTGCAAGCGCCATTTTGCTGATACTCGCCGCAGTAATGGCCTTTTTTACGTCGCGAAACCAGATGGGCAGGCTGTAGGCAGCGACCTAACCGCCACGCGGTCTCACTACATCGACAACACCTGCGCTGCCGACGTCGCGAGGTTTGCGGATTTGGGCGTGAATTTGCACCAGCGCTACGCCGGCCAAGATAAGCCCCGCCGCAATCCAGGAGCCCGTCGTTATGGGCTCACCAATCGCTGCGCCAATCAGCAGCGCTACAACGGGTGGGATATAGGTCACGGCTGAGGCGGTCAATGCGCCAAATGCCTCGACAATGTAGTAATAGGCAAGGTAGGCAGCGCCGGTGCCCAGCAGTCCTAAACCGACCACCAGGCCAACCCCGGCACGCGGGTTCAAGAAGACCACTTCGATGCCATCAAGGGGCGTAACGAGCAACAGCAGGAAAAGCGCAGAGCCAATCTGGTAGGTGGTGAGGGCTGCAGCGGGTAGGCCCAGCGGGCTCAAGAACCGTTTCGCGTAGACGAAAGAGCCACCCACGCTCAACGCACCGAAAATCATGTAGCAAATGCCAGCCGGACTAATCACCCCTTGTGATGACCACGGCCTGGCCACGATTAGAATGCCAGCAAAGCCTAGCGCGATGCCCAGTGTCTTCACTGTATTGATCTGCTCGCTGCGCAGGAACAACCAGGCGCACAGGAAAGTGAACAGGGGTATCGCACCTCCCAACATCCCGGCAATGCCCGTATCGAGTAATGCGGTGCCTTTGGCGAATGCAAAGTAGTACACAGCGGTTGCCAGCAGTGACATCGCTAGAAAATGGTGAGCATGTCGCCAGTGGCTGCGCTTCAGGGCTTTAGTGCTGACGGCATAAGCCAGCACGGGCAAGAAGCCGAACAACACCCGCAACAAGGTGATTTGCAATGGCGAAATAAGCTGCGCAGCCCATTTGACGAAGATGAAATTACTGCCCCACACCACGCCGAGGAAGATGAAGGCAGCGACAGCGGTCTTTTTCATGAGAGAACCCGTTAGTGGATATCGGTTTTCTACTGGCACGGGTTTCTTTAATTATTCTCAGAGGGTAGCCTCGGCACAGTGACTCTTTTGAGCCCGGTCAGGTTAACAACCTTGCCCAGGCGTGAGAGAGGCATGAAAATTTTCATAACCCGATAGAAATTCCATTGCCATGTCAGACGGTTTTCCTCAATTGCCATCGCTTAACGCGCTGCGTGTTTTTGAAGTAGTGGCTCGCCATTTGAACTTCCGCCTAGCGGCCGAGGAGCTGGGCGTTACCCAGGCAGCGGTTGCTCAGCAGATACGCGGGCTGGAGGCGAGTCTGGATCTGCGTTTGTTTGAACGTATGCCCCGGGGCCTTGCGTTGACCGACGCGGGCCTGGGCTACAGCGGCAACATTCGCAGTGCGTTGGCCATGATCAATGAGGCAACACGCCTGCTCAGACCCCAGGCGGCTCACCTGACGGTCAGCGTGACACCTACCTTTGCTTCTAAATGGCTCATTCCCAGGCTTGGCAGTTTTGCTCTGAGTTATCCGGATATCGACTTGCGCGTGCTGGCTACCGATCGTCTTTCCCACTTCAGCACCGATGGCGTAGATATTGCCGTGCGCTATGGCAATTCAGCATTCGGGGCGGGCCTTAATAGCGAGTTGCTGATGGAGCAGCGCATCGTTGCGGTAGCCAGCCCAACGTTGTTTGAAGGCGTCGCAGCCACCGTCAGCTTTGAGCAGCTTCAAGATTTCATCATGCTTCATGATGCCCATAACTTCTGGCCGCAGTTCCTTGCAGAACTATTGCCGCAACATGCACAGCCAACGGCCAAAAACCTGCGATTCAACCAGACCTCGTTAGCCATTGAAGCGGCCATTAGTGGGCAGGGCATCGCGTTGGCCAGTGCGGCCTTCGTCCACGATGACATCGTCGCCGGCAGACTTGTGCAGGTGTTTGCCCAGCAACTCACCGTCGAGAAGTCGTTTTATCTGGTCTGGCCACGGAAGATTCAGCAGCCCGAATCATTAAGTATTGTGAAGGATTGGCTCAAGATCCAAGCTGGCGATAGTTAATCTACTGAAAGCGTAAAGTTTCGCTGTCTCCCTCCTGGTGAAGGCTGCTGCTAAGGTTAAGGCACTTAAGCAATCAGCATTTCAATATCTGGAGGCAGTATGTCAGTAGGAAAAGTTGCGATCATCACGGCCGGCGGCAGCGGTATGGGCGCGGCAGCAGCACGACGTTTGGCCGCCGATGGTTTCAAGGTCGGCATTCTCTCTTCTTCGGGCAAGGGTGAGGCGTTGGCTGCCGAACTCGGTGGTATTGGTGTAACCGGCAGCAACCAGTCGGTTGCAGACCTGCAACGCCTTGTCGATACAGTGGTGCAGAAGTGGGGCCGTATCGATGTGCTGGTCAACAGCGCCGGCCATGGCCCGCGCGCACCGATTCTGGAAATCAGCGACGAAGACTGGCACAAGGGCATGGACACGTATCTGCTCAATGTCATTCGTCCAACGCGCCTGGTGACCCCCTACATGCAACGTCAGAAGGGCGGAGTGATCATCAACATTTCCACCGCCTGGGCGTTCGAACCCAGTGAGCTGTTCCCGACGTCCGCTGTATTGCGCGCAGGCTTGGCCGCGTTCAGCAAAATTTTCGCCGATACCTTCGCTGGGGATAATGTACGTATCAACAATGTGCTCCCTGGATGGATCGATAGCCTGCCGGGCACTGAGCAACGTCGCGACAGCGTGCCGCTCAAGCGCTATGGCACCAGCGAGGAAATCGCGGCCACCATCGAGTTTCTCGCCAGTGACGGCGCTGCCTACATCACTGGGCAGAACATCAAGGTCGATGGCGGCGTGACCCGCAGCGTTTGATCCGCCGTGGCCGCAGCACGTCCCGCAGCCAAGTTACAAGGCCGGTTACAAGGGGTATAACTACCAGAACATAAGGTGGGCCAGCCGGCATGGGCCATCCCAAGACAGCCCCCGGGCGTGGTGCCCAGGGCTGAGCACCACCTGCGGCGTGGAGCGATGTGATGAGTTGCAGGGCATGGCGATGGGTTCGCAAGAGCGTTGTGGGCTGCATCCAGCTGACATTGCTGGTTGCTCCACTCTGCGCCAGCGCCATGTTCAAGTGCCAAACCATGGACGGCGCCATTCACTACACCCGCCAAGCCATTGCCAGCGCTGACTGTACCCACGTCAATGATGGCGCGGGCGCCAGCGCTAAGGTCTCGGTCTTGCCACGCCAGGTGCGGGCCGACGACACCGGCGCGGTGCGGGTCAGGGTGTTCACCTTCATCCACAGGGGCGTTCGACAATATGTGAGCCGGCGCCCTGTCGGGATCTCCGCACGGGTCGATGTTCTTGAGCTTTATTACATCAAGGACTGCTATCTGTGCATGGCGCCGAAGGACTTCAAGGTGGCTTCACTGCGTCTGGACACCCAATCCTATCGGCGAGAAATCGAGGCCGCCGCGGGTAAGTATGGGGTCGACAGGGCGCTGGTCCGCGCCGTGATACACGCCGAGTCAGCGTTTCGCCCCAACGCCATTTCAGTCGCTGGCGCTCAGGGACTGATGCAATTGATGCCCGCCACCGCTACGCGTTTCGCCGTGGATGATCCGTTCGATGCACGACAGAATATTCACGGCGGCGTGCGCTACCTGGCCTGGTTGCTCAAGCGCTTCAACGGCAACCAGATGCTGGCTTTGGCGGGTTACAACGCAGGCGAGGCCTCCGTGGTCGAACACAACGGGGTACCGCCTTATGCCGAGACGCAATCCTACGTCACCCTCGTGCAGTCCTTGGCCGAACGCTATCGCCAGCGGCGCTAGCAGCGTAAGGCGGGTTCAGGCCATGGAGCACAAGTCTATCTCCTCATTTCCGCCTCGCTGCGGCACTGTGAAAAGGTCGCGTCCGCGCAGTGGCCATATGACTGGTAGGGTCCTGCGAGGCGGTCGCACCGCTATATGCGCAACTGGCTGACATTGTCTTGCCTGGTTGATGTGCGTGCGATCCAGCGCGCTTTGGTGACAATGACTCCTATGGACATGTAACAACGTTGTCTACAACGCGTACTGTGAGTCGCCGGTCTCGGCGTTGTCGGTCGAGCAGGGCACCCTGGACATTGCCAACAGCCCTGTGATTGGGTTGATTGTCAATTCGGGTGTGCACCTACTTTTCGTCCATGGACTTCCCCGGCTAGATCACGGTCGTCATGAAAATATCCCACCTGGGCACCAGCGGCGCACGATATGCGCTGGCGCTAGGTGCGTTCGGTTCCGATAGTCGCCGCAGCTACGAGTGGATTACAGTGGACGCACCGGGGGGGCTGGCGCAGACCGTTCAAACCCTCGCTCATTTGCGCAACTCATGCTTTGGGCTCGTCCCAGTCGCTACGCGTCGCAGCAGTCAGCGCATCCCAGTCATCAGGAGGGTTGCCGCGGCCCAGCATCTTCTCGAATACGGCGTAGGGATCGGATTTGCTGCCTGTGGACCCTAGGGTGTTTTCGTCGTTGACCCATGCATAGACGATGACCTTGGATCTTGAGTCGTAGCGAAAAAACAGCCGAAAGCGCCTGCCGATTTTTGCGCGGCGCCAATGTCTGTAAGCGGTGCCCAGCGTGTTGCCTTGGCGGAATTCATCACGGCCTGGGTCGGCAGGCACAGCCTCCATGATCAGATGGCTCAATGCCCGAAACAGCTTGACGTTGGCGTTGCTCTCAAAACCTTGCGGATCGTTCTGCTCGGCTCGGGCGGCGGCTTCTTGCAATTTGCGTAGTTGTAAAGTCACACCTTCATGGAACAACAGTGTCCAGCCATGTCGCAGCATCAGATTGCGACCTCACCTTCGATATCTTCGTCCAGGTTTACGCAGTGGTTTGCGTTGGCGAGCATGGTTTGCGCCAAGTCTACCGGCAGAGTGGTGAGGTTGCGGCCGCCTCGGATATCAGCCTCCAGCAAACCCAGGAACGCACCGATGGCAGGGTCTTCGTGGGTGGTTTCTACGCGGCTGACCACGATTTCACCGCCGCGTACGTCGAATGCAATCTTGCCACCTGTGTCAATGCCCAGTAGCTGGCGAACGGATTTGGGCAGTGTGACCTGCCCCTTCGAGGTCAACGTGGCGATTTCGTGGATGGCAGGCATGAGTGTTCTCCCGGATATGCTGAATGAATGGTAAGGAATAATCCTTACACGGTCAATCTGGGTTCTTCTATCAAGCATAAGCAGCAATCCACTGGAAGTGAATGGAGCTCCATGGTTTGTGGAAAGGCAGAAATGATCAGATGAACAGCCAGCCCGGCGAAAACTAGAGACTATCCGGATCCCCAAAGAACATTTTGACTGGGCTCTAGGACGGTATTTTGAATCGCCCCGGATTCTTTAGACACCCAGCAAGCTCATTGCGTAACGCTTTTCAAACTCTACCGGTGACAGCTGATTGTTGAAACCATGACGGCGTTTTGCGTTGTAGAACATCTCGATGTAATCGAACACATCACTGCGAGCATCTTGCCGCGAGGTGTAGATTTTCCGCTTGATTCGTTCCCGTTTCAGAAGCTGGAAAAAGCTCTTGGCCACGGCATTGTCATGACAGTTGCCTCGACGACTCATGCTGGCAACCAAATTGTTCTCCTTCAAAAAGCTGCGCCAATCGGAGCTGCTGTATTGGCTGCCCTGGTCGGAGTGAACCATCACTTCCTGTTTCGGTTTTCGCCTCCAAACCGCCATCAATAACGCATCAATTGCCAAATCACTGGTCATCTGCGACTTCATTGACCAGCCAACGACCTGACGAGAAAACAGATCCAGCACCACTGCCAAATACAGCCAGCCTTCATACGTACGAATGTAGGTGATGTCGGTGACCCAAACCTTGTTGGGCTCTACGACATTGAACTGGCGCTTCAGCAAATTGGGTGAGGCTACCGCTGGCTTACCGCCGTACTTTCCAGGGCGACGTCGATACCCTGTCTGAGAGCGCAGCCCTTCAAGACGCATCAGCCTCGCCACACGATGGCGACCACAGTCTTCTCCGACCTCGCGCAGATCATCATGGATTTTTCGATACCCATAAACGCCGCCGCTCTCCAGCCATGAGTGCTTGATCAAACCCAGCAGTCGCTGATCGTCTTTAGCTCGTGCAGATTGCGGCTCAGACAGCCAGGCGTAATAACCGCTGGGATGGACTTTCAGCGTCAGGCAAAGCCGTCGAATCGAATAGTCGCCCGCGCGCTGTTTGATAAAGGCGTACTTCAGCCGCACTCCTTGGCAAAGTACGCGGCGGCCTTTTTTAATATGTCTCGCTCTTCAGTCACCCGCTTGAGTTCCGCTCGAAGACGACGCAGCTCAGCGTGCTGATCATCATCCTGCTGCCGTACTTCTTGAGGTTTGCTGTAGCGCTTTATCCAGGCATAGAGGCTATGCGTCGACACGCCGAGACGAGCCGCTACATCAGCTACAGGCAGCTTCTTTTCGGTCACTTGATTGACCGCTTGGATTTTGAATTCTTCGGGGTAACGCGGGTTGCTCATGGCACCTCCTAATTAGCCTCAGTTTAAGGCAAAGAGGTGTCTACGAAACCCGGGGCGATTCAAAAGGTCCCGTAGTAGTTTTGACCGAAGGCCGGTCGCTGAGGTCTCGGTCAAAGGAGCGGCGGCCTAGGAAGTTCAGGATTTACATGGTTTGCACCACGGCGACACCTCAGGATGAGGTTGATGGCTTTCCATGTATGGCCAAAGCTTATATCCGCCGCATACGAGAATAAGGGATTTGGCCCCGTAGCCGCTTAGGTCGTCCAGTGTCATTGCGCCGGGTTGGTGTGAGCATTCACGTTATTCATGATCTCAGCGACATTTTCGCCCACGTATAGCGTCTTGGCGTCTTGGCGTCTTCGCTCGCGATCGTCTCACTTATTTTTAAAAGTTTGGGATATTGGAGCAGTGTGCCATCGGCCTGCGTCTGTCCGCCTTCGGTCAGCAGGTAATTTTCTAGGTCGGGAGATTTGGCGATAAAGGGAGCAATCGCAACTTGCGCATGCACCTGCGCAGAAAGCCTCCTCGTACCGAAGCTCCGGCGGGGAAGGGGGCGGCTCGGACTGGGCAGATGCTGTACTCGATTAGTGGTGTCCGTAAAGCCATGCATATAAGTGTTGCTTATACACCTATAAGTTCAGATTGTAGACTTGTATTCTAATCATTATTAGACTCGAATAAATTCACGAGAGCCGTCAAGATGAACGAGAAGAGGCACAGTTATAAAAGTTTGGCCACGCCTATTTATAGGGGGTCTACCATAGTCTTTGAGAGCTTTGGAGAATTTGTAAATCGTCGAGATCGCCAGCCAGATGGTTACAGTTATGGGCTGACCGGATCACCAACTAACAGAGCCTTGGAACACGAAATATCTAAATTGCATGAAGGGGAGCATACAGTCGTCCTACCGTCTGGGCAGGCCGCATTAGTAATTACTCTTATTAGCTGTCTAAAACAAGGTGATCATCTGATTGCTCCGGATAATTGCTACGGCCCCATACGAGAATTTATCGATTCAAATCTCAGTGAATTTGGTGTCGCGGTTACCTTTATTTCTTGCGGCTCGCCGGAACATATTCAGCAAGCTATCCGTGGTACGACCGCACTAATACTGCTGGAGTCCCCCGGTTCGATCACTATGGAGTTGCAAGATATTCCAGGAATCGTTGCCATTGCCAAGAAATACTCTATTCCGACAGTGATCGATAACTCTTGGGCCAGTCCTCAAAATTTCAAACCACTGCATCATGGTGTGGATTATGTAGTAGAAGCACTGTCGAAAGTTGTGAGTGGTCATTCAGATCTGCTAATGGGTAGCGTTACTACCAATAATTATGAGATGTATAAGCGATTCAGAAGAAATCAGGATCTACTTGGGATGTATGCTAGTCCAGATGATTGCTTCTTGGCGCTCCGAGGATTAGAGACGTACGCGCTTCGACTTGAAAGGCAATCTCAAAATGCTATTAAAATCGCCAAGTGGCTAGAGCAGCACTCTGCAGTTAAAAAAGTTTATTTTCCTTCATTGGAGAGTTCAGAGGACTATACGCTATTCAAAGAAATTTTCTTAGGTTCAGGGTGTATGTTTTCGTTCTCTCTACATTGTGATCGGGGCGTCGAAACTTTTTTTGACTCACTAGGTGTTTTCACGATAGGTGCTAGTTGGGGAGGGACTCGAAGTCTCATTGCTTATTATCCAGTATCAACTTTGAAATCACGTCTGCATGTTACAGCTGATCCAATTGTTCGCATCTCGGTGGGCCTTGAAGATGTAGATCTGCTTATAAATGACTTAAATTCTTCGATGACTCATCTCATTGCTCAAATGCAGTCAAGTATTTGAGAGGTTGAAGATTTACCAGTAATCAACTGGCCGATGACTGTAATAGTTCCAGGCACGTAATGAGGAACGTGATGGGTGTAACGACCATATCGGCACTCAATAAGCTGCGCTTATAGTGTTATAACCTTGGCCTATTGACTCATTGTTTGCGTCTGAATACTCTAGTTTTTCGCCTTTGAGGTGAGTGGGAGCTTTTACAAGTTCTTGTCTAGTAGCGATCCCGAGTGATAACAAAAGCACTTAATAATTTTGGTGCCCTACAATAAATCCGCTTATGGAGTACATGAATGAACCAATTATCATCACCGATTCGCCAATTGTTTATTGGTGCCATTGCGGCCCTGTGCTTTTCTGCGGCGCACGCGTCTGAGATTACTTATAGAGTAGGCGCGACGCCCACAGGTGCTCCCTTCACGTTCCTTGATATAAAAAGTAATAGTATCCAGGGGGTGATGGTAGATGTGGCAAATGCACTTGGAAAAGTTGAGGGCTTTGATTGTGTATTTGAGCAAACCGGTTTCTCAGCATTGATTCCCTCTTTGACCTCTCGGAAGATTGACTTTATATCGGCATCAATGCTTAAAACCGAGGAGCGCTCAAAAATAGTGGATTTTACTGATCCTGTTTATGCGTTTGGCGAAGGATTAATTGTCCGTAATGATGATAGCTCTGCCTATCCAGATTTGGCGTCTCTTAAAGGCGAAGTTGTTGGTGTTCAGGCTGGCACAACATTTTATGATATTGTAAAGGGCGCAGGGGAATTCAAGGAAGTCCGTATATATGATTCAGTCGGCGAAATGATTTTGGATTTGTCGCTTGGTCGTATCAAAGCAGGTGTTGTGGATGAACCGGAGCTGGCATATCAGATTCGCAAAGGGCTAGTTCGTGACGTAAAGCTCGCAAAAGATTATAGGCCTGCAAAGATTTTTGATCTAAGCCTGGTCGTGCGTAAAGGGGATGCTGAAACTGTAAAAAGTCTGAACAAGGCAATCGCTTCTATCAAGGCCGATGGCACACTAGAGGCGATTCTGAAGAAATGGGGCCTCGACTCTCAGGTGACACCATGAATTTCGGTAGTTTCCTCCAAAATGCGCTGGATTTTCTGCCGATTTTGGCACAAGGTGTCTGGATGACAATTCAGATTACTGTGGTGTCTTTTCTATTGAGCAGTGCTCTTGGGCTCGTACTTGCTCTCTTGAAGCTGTCCCCACTGCGGATCTTATCTGTCCCAGCGAGCACATTGATTAATGTGATTCGCGGTATTCCAATTATCGTTCAGCTTTTCTATATCTATTTCGTCTTGCCTGAGTTGGGGATTCACCTCAGTGCATTCCAAGCTGGCGTGATTGGGATGGGAATAGCATACTCGGCATATCAAGCTGAAAATTTCCGCAGCGGCATTTTGGCGGTTGAGAAAGGGCAGCGAGAAGCGTCTGAAGCTTTAGGAATGAGGTCGGGCATGATGATGCGTAGGGTCATTCTGCCTCAAGCGTTCCGGATTTCTTTACCGCCGTATGGTAATACACTGGTGATGATGCTCAAAGATTCCTCGCTAGTTTCAACCATCACGGTTGCTGAGATAACCAGACAAGGACAATTAATAGCATCCTCTACCTACGAAAATATGACGGTATACACCCTGGTAGCATTGCTGTACTTGATGATGAGTTTACCTTTGGTATATGGCTTGCGGCATATCGAACAAAAAATGGCTTTAGGTAAAAAGATATGATTGGTATTCGCAGACTTGAGAAAAGCTTCGGTGAACATCGTGTTCTTCATGGTGTAGATCTGGATGTGGAGAAGGGTGAGGTCGTTTGCCTTATCGGGCCATCTGGTTCCGGGAAATCAACTCTTCTGCGGTGCATTAACGCACTGGAAACTTACGATGGTGGTGAGATTAGAGCATTCGGTGAGATCGTAAAAAGAGACAGTAATACCGTGCACGCACTTCGTAGTCGTATGGGTATGGTTTTCCAACGATTTAATCTTTTTCCGCATCGAACTGTACTTCAGAATATCATGGAAGGCCCTGTTTACGTCAAAGGCGAGCCTGTTGATAGAGTGCGTCCGGAGGCTCTTGCGCTGCTGGATAAGGTCGGACTCTTGGCTAAAGCAGATTCTTATCCTGATTCTCTTTCAGGTGGTCAACAGCAACGTGTAGCTATCGCGCGCGCCCTGGCCATGAAGCCAGAGGCGATGCTGTTTGATGAGCCTACCTCCGCTCTTGATCCTGAGTTGGTCGGGGATGTGTTGGATGTTATGCGTAACCTCGCGGTCGAAGGAATGACCATGATTGTAGTGACCCACGAAATGGGATTCGCTCGTGAAGTCGCTGATCGGGTATGCTTTCTTCATGGAGGTAAAATCGTTGAGAGCGGGTCGTCGAGCGAAGTATTGGGTAATCCTCAAAATCAAAGAACGCGCGACTTCTTGCGCCGAGTACTACACCCGAGCGGTAGCGACCTAGGCTCCGACAGTAGAAGCTTAGCTCAGTCGGTTTAAAATAATATTGCTAACCAAAGCTGCCTGGATTAGACAGTCTGCTCGCCGTTCCTCGGGCCGTAGACTGTCGAAGTCTATTGGCTTGAGTTGGAATCATGTTACCGTGTGCTGATCCGGTTAGTAGAGTTTACCAACATGAAAATTGGCGTGCGCGAGATCGAAATTTTTCGTGTCGTGATGAGAGCTGGGGGAACCAGCAAAGCTGCCACCATGTTGGGCATTTCGCAACCAGCTGTTAGTCAGTCAATTCGGAAGCTAGAGGAAGGTGCCGGAATCCAACTCTTTTTGAGACTTCGCGGCCGTCTGGTTCCCACTCAAGAAGCACAAGCATTGATACAGGATGTCGATCAACTCTTTATTGGCTTCGAATTCATCGAGCACCGCTTGAAGAGCTTAAGACAACGTGGGACAGATCGATTACGGGTGGCGGCCCACCCTGCTATGGGCATCTCATTCCTCCCTAGAGCAATCGCAGCCTATCAGCCAGACCGTCATGGCATGTTTATATCTCTCAGGGTTCTGAGTTCTAAGGAGGTATATCAGCAAGTGTCTTCAGGAGAATGCGACTTTGGCCTAATGGCAGATGAAATGCCCGTATATGGTTTGGAACATTCCGAGTTTTTATACACTCCGGGCTTGATAGTCATGTCCCCTAATCACCCGTTAGCCGTGAAATCTATCATCGAGCCGAAGGACATTGAGAATATAGACTTCCTGTCGTTGAATCCTGAGGATAGCGCAAGGCGACGACTTGAAGCCGCATTACAAGCTCACGGTGTTCAGGTGACTACTCGTATCGAAACTCCATATGCACATAGTTTATGTGAGATGGCTTTGCAAGGGCTCGGTGTCGCATTTGTGCAGCCTGTGGCTGCGTATGATTTCATTGATAGAGGGCTAGTAATACGACCGTTTTCGTTGGATGTTAATTTCAAGAGCTTGCTCGTTTTTCGTCCAGGAAATCCTCTAGGTCGAAACGCTCAGCTAATGTTAAAGACGATGCGAATTCAACTGGAAAAAGATCTGAGAAAGCTTCGAGGCGTGGTAGGGGCAATGTGATAGGAGTCCAGTCACGGCGCCATCCCTAGAAATGCGGGCTGCAGGTAGATTCACTAATTTTGGCATGTGAATTGTAAGCGGCAAGTAGAGCTTGATGCAGCGCGATAGCTTGTGCTGCCCAACGCCCTTACAAATCCAAAAAAAGTGTCCAATGCCTCAACTTGCCGAAAAACGCTATACCCCATTCAATAAGCAGTTCATTGCAGGAGTCTGGCGCGATGATAACGACAGTGGTGTGCTAAATATAACTGACCCATTCGATGGTGCTGCCCTTGCCCAATTTGTCATGGCCAACGAAAGTGACCTCGATGAAGCCTGCTCCGCAGCAGTGTCTCATCATGCTGTGTGATCCCCCACCGGCCAATGCAGGGATTTTGCCGCAGGTCAGACAGGGGAGCTATTTTTTCAACAGAATCGGCCGATTTCTGCCTGTCACGGAGGGTTGCGATCTATCGGTTGAATCCGCTCCCCAAATAGATTGGTTAATTGCTTCACAACCACCAAAAGTGGTCGTTTGCGACGTCACTCCGGCGCATCACTCGGATATGCTTTCGTTGCTTTCAGCGGCGTGCGGAAAGTTGTTGCGGCGCCAAAAAAGCATCGTGGAAGTAATTTCGGAACGCGTGCATCGCCGGGCTGAATTCCCGCTCGCGGTGCCAGGCCAGGCCGACGCTCATGGGGGTGACCTTGTCGGTGATGGTCACGGTTTCGATGCGTTTGCCTTCTAGCGACCAGGGGCGGTGCACCAGGTCGGAGAGGATTGCCACACCGCTGCCGTTGGCCACCATGCTGCGCACCGCCTCCACCGAGCTGGTGCGGACCCGCACGTTGGGTTGCTGGTGGGCGTGTTCCCAGTAGCGCATGGCGCTTTGCTCGGCTTCGTCGACGGTCAGCAGAATGAAGGGTTCCCGGGCCACATCGGCAAGGCTCACGGCCGAACGCTCGCACAGCGGGTGGTGGCTGGGCAGCCACAGGCGGCGTTCGGAGTTGAACAGGGTTTCGGAGACGATGTCCGGGTGCGTGAGGTTCGAGGTGAGCACCACCGCCATGTCGAATTCGCCTTCCAGCAGGCCTTGCTCGATGGCCTGGCGTTCGCGCTCGTGCACTTCAATGGCCACGTCTGGATGCCAGTGTTCCAGGCGCTGCAGATGGTGCGGCAGGAAGTAGCCGATCACCGTGTAGCTGGCCGCCACGCGCAACATGCCGCTGGCGCGCACGTCCGGCAACGGGCTGTTCAGGGCGTCGTCGACGCTGCGCAAAATCACGTAGGCCCGATTCAAAAAGTGCCGCCCGGCGTCGGTCAGGCTCATGCCCTGGGCCGAACGCTGGAACAGCAGGGTGCCGAGCATGCCTTCCACTTCCTTGATCGCAGTGGTCACCGCCGACTGGGAAATATTCAAATGAATCGCCGCCTGGGAGATCTGCCCGATCTCTGCGGTGGCGACGAAATAGCGAACCTGGCGCAGCGTCAGTGACATGAAAACTCCGGTCGACTGGGTATCTGTTTTTCAGAAGATATCCCATCTGATAATAGATCTTCCCAAGGGGTTAGGGGGAATCTAACGTGGCCTGCATGAAGTCACAAGCGTCAGGAGCAAGTGTCATGCAAGCAGTAGATTTTAATTCGGACATGGGCGAAGGCTTCGGCCCATGGACCATCGGTGACGGCGTCGACCCCGAACTGATGGGCTTCATCAGCTCCGCCAACATAGCCACCGGTTTCCACGCGGGCGATCCCGGCACCATGCGTCGCACGGTCGAGCAGGCCAAGCGCCTGGGCGTCGCCATCGGCGCACATCCGGGCTTCCGCGACCTGGTCGGTTTCGGCCGCCGGCACATCAATGCACCGGCCCAGGAGCTGGTGGACGACATGCTTTATCAACTGGGCGCCCTGCGCGAACTCGCCAAGGTCCAGGGCGTGGCCCTGCAACACATCAAACCCCACGGTGCGCTCTACATGCACCTGGCCCGGGACGAAGAAGCGGCGCGCTTGCTGGTGGAAAACCTGCAGCGCCTGGAGCCTGAGCTGCTGCTGTATTGCATGCCTGATTCGGTCATTTGGCGGATCGCCACGGAACTCGGCCAACCGGTGATCCGCGAGTTCTACGCCGACCGCGAATACGACCTCAGCGGCTCCATCGTCTTTACCCGCAATGTGCGTGCCTACGATCCAGCGCAAGTCGCGGCGCGGGTCCTGCGTGCCTGTCAGGAAGGCGTGGTGCGCACCGTCGAGGGCGAAGACCTGGCGATCGAATTCGATTCCATCTGTTTGCACAGCGACACACCCGGCGCCCTGGCGCTGGTCGAAGCCACTCGCAGCGCGCTGGATGGCGCGGGGATCAAGGTTCGTTCGCCGAGATAAATCAGCCGCAGAGACCCGACACGCAGACGCCAGGGTTTGCTTAACACACAGATTTTTTTTGCCTGCCTTTCTACAACTATTCCAAGAGGAACAGACATGGCGCAGCACACAGTCATCACCCCGTTGCCAGGGACCTTCTACCGCAAAGCCACCCCGGATTCGCCAAACTACGTCGAGGCGGGCGCCGAGGTCAGCGCCGACACCGTCATCGGCCTGATCGAAGTCATGAAGCAGTTTTCCGAACTGACCGCCGGCACGGCCGGGCGCCTCGACGCGTTTCTGGTCGAAGACGGTGACCCGGTGGAGCCAGGTCAGATCATCGCCACACTCGACGAAGCGTGAGGGCGCGATCATGACGCAAAACATTCGTAAACTGCTGATCGCCAACCGCGGCGAAATTGCCGTACGGATCATTCGTGCCGCCAAGGCGCTGGGGATTCCCACCGTGGCGGCCTGCAGTGAGGCAGACGTCGATTCCCAGGCCGCGCGCATGGCCGACGAGGTGCACATCCTCGGCCCGGCCCGCGCCGACAAGAGTTACCTCAATGTCGAAGCCTTGCTCGGTGCCCTGAAAGCCACCGGCGCCAACGCGGTTCACCCTGGGTATGGGTTTCTTTCGGAGAACGCCGACTTCGCTGAAGCGGTACTCGCCGCCGGGGCGATTTTTGTCGGGCCAAGCCCGGAAACCATCCGGCGCATGGGCGACAAGGCCGAAGCCCGGCGTACCGCGCAAGCGGCCGGCGTGCCGGTAGTGCCCGGTTCCCCCGGTGAGTTGTTTGACCTCGAGTCGGCACTCAAGGCCGCCGAATCCGTCGGTTTCCCGCTGCTGATCAAGGCCTCGGCCGGCGGTGGCGGACGCGGCATTCGCCTGGCGGAAAACCCGCAACAGCTGAGCGAAGAGTTTCCTCGCTCCCAGCGCGAAGCCCAGGCTGCCTTCGGCAATGGCGCGGTGTATCTGGAGCGCTTCATCGGCAAGGCTCGGCACATCGAAGTGCAGGTGCTGGGGGATGGCAAGCATGCGGTGCATCTGTTCGAGCGCGAGTGTTCGCTGCAGCGCCGCCGGCAGAAAATTTTCGAAGAAGCGCCATCGCCCGTGCTCAATGCGCAACAGCGCGAGACCCTTTGCACAAGTGCCGTACGCCTCACCGAAGCACTGGGTTATCAGGGGGCCGGCACCCTTGAGTATCTGTACGACGATGCCACCGGCGAGTTTTTCTTCATCGAGATGAACACGCGGATCCAGGTGGAGCATCCGGTCAGCGAGCTGATCACCGGCATCGATCTGGTCCAGGCCATGCTGTGCATCGCCGGTGGCGAGCCGCTGGGATTGCAGCAAAGCGACATCCGGCTCAACGGCGCAGCCCTGCAAATGCGCTTGAACGCCGAAGACCCGGCGCGGGATTTCTTCCCCAGCCCGGGGCTGGTGCAAGCGCTGAATTGGCCGCAGGGGGAGGGTATTCGTGTCGACACGCACCTGTATGAAGGCTACCGAGTGCCGCCATACTATGACTCGCTGCTGGCCAAGCTGATTGTCCACGGCAGTGATCGCGCCGAAGCCCTGGCTCGCGCGCGCCTGGCCGTGGAGCAGACCACGCTGACCGGCATGGCCAGTACCCTGTCGCTGCACGGCGAGCTGCTGGAGCAACCCTGGTTGCACACCGCCGACTTCCACACCGGTACTTTGGAAACCTGGCTGGCCGCGCGCCGCAGCGGAGGTGAAGCATGAGCAGTCCGATTCGCTACAGCTTTGGCGCCGACGAGCATCTGTTCGCCGAAGTCAGCGACAGCATGTCACTCGAAGCCTTCTTCAAGGGCATGGCGGTCACCCGTGCGGTGGAGCGATTGGCCCTCGATGGCGTGCTCGATGTGTGCCTGGCCAATGCGTCGTTCCAGATCCGCTTCGACCCCGACCGAATCGCTCCGGCCGACTTGCTCGAGGCGGTGAAAGGCGCCGAGGCCGAGGCCGTGGCCGAGCGCACCTTGCACACGCGGATCATCGAGATCCCGGTGCTCTACAACGATCCCTGGACCCACGAAACCCTGATGCGCTTTCGCGATCGCCATCAGGACCCGAGCGCCACGGACCTGGAATACGCCGCGCGAATCAACGGCCTGGCCGACGTCGAAGCGTTTATCGCCGCCCACAGTGGTGCGCCGTGGTTCGTCTCGATGGTGGGCTTCGTCGCCGGCCTTCCGTTCATGTTCCAGATGGTCGAGCGCGAGCGCCAGTTGCAGGTGCCCAAATACCTGCGACCGCGCACGGACACGCCAAAACTGACCCTCGGCCATGGCGGTTGCTTCGGTTGCATCTACTCGGTGCGTGGCGCCGGTGGCTACCAGATGTTCGGCGTCACCCCGGCACCGATCTACGATCCGCAGCAGAACCTGGCGTACCTCAAGGAACACATGGTGTTCTTCCGTCCCGGCGACATCGTGCAGTTCCAGCCGATGGACCGCGAGGCTTATGACCAGGCCGTTGCCGAGGTCGAAGCCGGGTGTTTCGATCTGCGCATCCGCCCCGTGGAGTTTTCGCTGGATGCGTTCCTCGCCGACCCAATCGGCTATCCCAAGTCGCTGCAGGAGGTGCTGGCATGATCAAGGTACTCAAAGCCGGTCTGGCCACCTCGGTGCAGGACCTTGGCCGCGAAGGCTACTACCACTTGGGCATCCCGCCGTCCGGAGCGCTGGATCAATACGCCCTGAGCGCGGCCAACCAGTTGGTGGGCAACCCGGCCAATTCGGCGGCGCTGGAATGCACGCTGCTGGGGCCGGAGCTGGAATTTCAGCAGGACGCGCTGGTGGCGGTGTGCGGTGCGCACATGACGCCGAAGGTCGATGGCGTGGACATGCATCTCGACACGGCCTTCGAAGTGAAGGCCGGACAGGTGCTGCGTTTTGATTTCCCCAAGGCCGGCGCGCGGGCCTATCTGGCGGTGGCCGGCGGCATCGATGTGCCGCTGGTGCTCGGCAGTCGCTCCACCTATGCGCTGGGGGCGCTGGGTGGTTTCAACGGGCGCAGGCTGGCGGTTGGTGATGAACTGCCGGTGGGCATTGCCAGCGGCAAGGGCCGCGTCGGGGCCAGTCTGCCCATGGCGCTGCGTCAGTCGCTGGGCGGGGAGATCAGCCTGCGGGTGATGCCGGGACTGTACTACGACCGCCTGACCCCAGCGGCAGCGGACAGCTTTTTCGCCGAAGCCTGGACGGTGGGCTCGGAAGCGGATCGCATCGGCTATCGCTTCAAGGGCGGCAGTCCACTGAGCTTTCAGCCACGGGAACAACCGTTCGGTGCCGGTTCCGACCCGTCGAACATCGTCGACAGCTGCTACCCGATCGGCTCGATCCAGGTGCCAGCGGGGCTCGAGCCCATCGTGCTGCACCGCGATGCGGTGTCCGGTGGCGGCTACGCAATGATCGGCACCGTGATCAGCGCTGACCTCGACCTGATCGGCCAGATGCAACCCAACCAGAAGGCCCGTTTCGTTTCGGTGTCGCTGGAAGAAGCACTGGAAGCACGACGCTCCTACAAGAAAAAACTCAGTTGCCTGAGCAAGCTGTTCCCTTCCTGATGCTGCCCGCCGCACTGCGCGGGTAAAGCCAAAAGGCAAGCCAACGCCGCGCTTCGGTGCGGTGGCGGCTGCCCGCGCTTCAACCTTTGATGGCTTTGGAGTTCACGCATATGGCTGCTTTATCGCAATCGTGTCAAACCGGGCAGGACCCGGCCAATCACCCTGTTCCAAGCGAAGCACGCATGGGTCGACTGTCGCTGACCATGGCCTGGTGGGCGGTGTGCAGCGCGATGTTCTACATCGTCGTTGGCGCCTCCCTGGCGCTGTCCTACGGCGCGCGCAACGCGCTGATCGGCATGGTCCTGTCGGTGATCAGCTACGGGCTGGTCAACGGTGTGCTCAGCCGCTTCGCGGTGCGCAGCGGCTTGTCGGTGGCGCTGTTCTCCCGACTGTTGTTTGGTAGCACCGGTGCCTGCCTGGCGACGCTGATCTTCTTTTCCACGGCGATCTACTACGCGGTGTTCGAGGGCTCGGTGATCGCCGTGGCGCTCAATCACCTCTATCCGGAACTGGCGTATCCGCTGGCCGCGTTGCTGGTGGTGCTGTACAGCGTGCCGCTGATCCTGGGCAGCGTGCAGCACTGGCTGGACAAGCTCAACGGCGTGCTGCTGCCGGTGTACCTCGGTGGTTTGCTGGTGGCGGTGGGGTTGTCGATCAGCCGTTATGGCTACCAGCCGCAGTGGCTGGATTTCGGTCCGGCGACTCCCAGTGCATTCGGCTGGTGGGACTGCTTCGTCGCCTACATGGGCGTCTGGATATTGATGCTGTTCACCTTTGACTACGCCCGCTTCGGCAAACCCGAAGACGCCGAATACCACGGCCGCTGGAACTTCGGCATGCCGTTTTACATGGTGACCTTCCTGCTCAATGGCGCGGCGGGCATCTACCTGGTCAGCAGCATTCCCCACGAAGGTGCGCTGAACGAAGTGTCGGTGGTGATGGCGATCCTGCAGTTGATGGGCCTATGGGGCATGTTGTTTGTCTGGGCCACGCAAACCCGGATCAACACCGCCAACTATTACCTGGCGACCCTGAACATGCAGGCGTTCTTTGCCCGTTTTGGACTGCGTGGCTCGTACCTGATGTGGGCGCTGGTGGTTGGCCTGATCGTATATGGTTTGATGCTCGCCGATGTATTCGCTTACTTGCTCAAGGCGTTGGCTTACCAGGGCATCTTTGTGGTGGCCTGGGTTGGGGTGGCGTTGGCGCAGATCGTCTATGGACGGTATGAGGTCGGGGCGCTGGAGCGGGTGTCGGCGTTCAATCCGGTAGGGCTGAGTGCGTGGTTTGGTGCGACGGCGCTGGGGTTGGCGTTGATGTTTTCCGCCGGAGGCTTGAGCAGCTTTTCTGCACCATCGACTGTGATATTTGCGTTTGCCTTGCAAGCAGGTTTGTCCCGCCGAAGCCGGTTACTATTGCAGTCGGAGAGTAGGATTTAGCAGTTACACCTCCCAGTCCAGCCTGCTCGCGCAGAGACAAGGGACGGGATTGGGAGTCTGATTACGAACTCGAAAATTGGGTATCCGGTGACTGCTTTTGGCCGATGCTGTTGAACAAGCCGCTTCGACTCAGGCGTCCACCCATTGAGTCGTGAAAGGGCAATTTTCACATGCCGCTACGTAAAATCCGAGGCTGCAGGAAACCCTCTGCGCAAAGTACAGATTTCAATCTGAGACAGGTGCGTCTCTGCCATAGAGATGGGAGCCGAGTTTTTCAACAGAGTCGGCCAATAACGGACGTTATACAAAGGGCTGTTTCTGCCGGAAGCCAATGTTCGCTGAAATAGGTCAGGTGCAAAACTGTCATCGGGTTTCGGGGAAACCGAGTAACCTCGCCAGGTTTTCGGTTACGAACACCGAGCTTCTAAAATGCAGTTCATCCTGTCTGAGGAATGGCGTGAACCAGGTCACGCAGGGTGATGCTTGGCTGCAGTTCGCCTTGAAGCTAACCAGGAGCGATTCAGGCATGTCCAGTAAAATGACGCCGGTGGCAGCTGCGAACGGCATTAGACCTGAACCGGTCTGGAAGGAGATGCCGATCGGGAGATGGGTGTAGGGGTCACTACCGGTATCGACGGCTGGCAGCAACATGCGGTTCAGTGTGATGTCGACGTCTGAATCAATTACGCATGAGTACGCGCTCCCTTCGCGTAAGCCGGAGGGGGTGCGTTGAGGTGCAGGGTATTCATCAATCTTTTTTATTTAATCGCATTCACTGAGGCGAGTATGACTGTTCTATTCCGGTGTCTCGCTATGGGCTGACATTTCGGACCACTCCAATTCTCTGCTTGCCATAAATATACTGATATATTAGTGTATTGAGATGATCGGTCGATGAGCGTTCGCTTTATTCAGCGGGTTCAGATCGAACCGGCCTTGACCCTTGGCTATTCCAACAATGAACAGGTGATTGCATGAGCAGCAGTTCTTCCCAGTACGATGCCCAGTCTGCCCTTATTGGGCATTTCATCGATGGCAAGGTTGTTTCGTTCCCAGCAGAGCGTACGGCTGATGTATTCAACCCTGCTCTGGGTAAGGTGCACTCCCAGGTAGCTCTGGCTTCGGCAGTGACCGTAAACGAGGCGGTCGCCGCGGCTAAAAAGGCCTTCCCGGCCTGGTCGGAGCAGTCACCGTTACGACGCTCGCGCATTCTGTTCCGCTTCAAGGAACTGCTGGACCGGCACCATGAGGAGCTCGCGAGTCTTATCACCGTTGAACACGGTAAGGTACTGTCCGATGCGAAGGGCGAGGTGACTCGTGGCATCGAGATCGTCGAGTTCGCCTGTGGCGCACCGCATCTGCTGAAAACTGCATTCAGCGATAACATCGGTGGTGGCATCGACAACTGGAATCTACGCCAGGCTCTGGGCGTCTGCGCGGGGATTACGCCGTTCAACTTTCCGGTGATGGTGCCGTTGTGGATGATCCCGATGGCGCTGGCGGCCGGTAATACTTTTATCCTCAAACCTTCCGAGCGCGACCCATCGGCCAGTTTGCTCATGGCCCGTTTGCTCAAGGAAGCCGGGCTGCCGGATGGTGTGTTCAACGTGGTCCAGGGCGACAAGGAAGCTGTAGACACGCTGCTTCAGCACGACGATGTAGAGGCAATTTCCTTTGTCGGTTCGACCCCAATCGCCGAGTACATCCACCGCGAGGCGACCTCCCGAGGCAAGCGTGTCCAGGCCCTGGGTGGCGCAAAAAATCACATGATCGTGATGCCCGATGCCGATCTCGACCAAGCCGCCGATGCACTGATTGGCGCTGCCTACGGCTCCGCAGGCGAACGCTGCATGGCCATTTCCATTGCCGTAGCGGTGGGTGATGTGGCCGATGAACTGATTGAGAAACTGCTGCCGCGTATCGATGCGCTTCGGGTGCGCAACGGTGCTGATCCGCAAGCTGACATGGGCCCGCTGGTCACGGCGGTGCACAAGGCCAAGGTCGAAGGCTATATCGACAGTGGAGTGAACGAGGGCGCGAAGCTGATCGTGGACGGTCGTGGTCTGACGGTGCCGGGCGCTGAAGAGGGCTTTTTCGTGGGGGCGACGTTGTTCGATGAAATCACCCCGGAAATGACCATCTACAAAGAAGAAATCTTTGGGCCAGTTTTGGGAATCCTTCGAGTGCCGGACTTCGCCACCGCAGTGAAGCTGATCAATGCTCACGAGTTCGGTAACGGTGTGTCCTGTTTCACTCGTGATGGTGGCGTGGCGCGGGCTTTCGCCCGCAGCATTCAAGTAGGCATGGTCGGCATCAACGTGCCGATTCCGGTGCCCATGGCCTGGCATTCCTTCGGCGGTTGGAAGCGCTCGCTGTTCGGCGAGCACCATGCGTACGGCGAAGAAGCGCTGCGTTTTTACACACGTTACAAGAGTGTCATGCAGCGCTGGCCAGACAGCATTGCCAAGGGCCCCGAGTTCAGCATGCCAACTGCCAATTGAGCGCTGCGCGTACCGGCTCATGGTCGGTGCGCGTCTACCAACAACAAGACAGCCCACGAGTCTGCGAGAATTCACATGAGCAAACCCAAGCTGCTGATTACCGGCGCCGCGGGCCGGGTCGGGACATTGTTGCGTCCGATCCTGCTCGACGATTACGAGTTGCGTCTGTGTGATCTGGCTCCCATCGACAACCTGCGTGAAGGCGAGGAAGCCCTGATCGGCGACCTGGCTGACCCTGCCATCGCCAATGCCGCGATTCAAGGCACGGTAGGCGTGGTGCATCTGGCTGCCGCCGTAGCAGCGGATATTGCCTTCGCGGCCACTATCAATCCCAACTATTTTGCTGTGCTGAATCTGTTGGAAGCCTGTCGCGAATTTGGTGTGCGGCGCTTTATCTTCGCCAGCAGCCACCATGCTGTGGGCTTGCATCCGATCAGTGAAGAGCCTTACACCGCCAACGCCGATATCGCGCCGGATGGCTTCTACGGTCTGAGCAAGGCCTTCGGCGAGGCGGCCTGTTCACTCTATGCCCACCGGTTTGGCATCGATTGTCTGGTGATACGCATCGGTAACGCTGACCCGCAGGTAGTAGATGGCCGTCGGGAGCGGTTGTGGATCAGCGCATCCGATCTGGTGCAGATGATACGGCTCGGTCTGGAGGAACAGGGCGAACCGTTCAAGGTGGTTTACGGGATTTCCAACTGCCCGCAGCCGTTGCTGAAAAATGACGAGGCTTTCGAGCGGCGCTATCGGCCGATTGATAGCTCCTCCCGTAATCACAGCGAAACCTATCGTCCATTCATACAACTGACTGATGAGGAGGGTGCCGGTTTCGTCGGCGGCTTCTTCGCCAAGAGTTTGCTTCCTGATCCGAGGAAACACTGATGAAGATCGTCAAGGCAGAAGTCTCCATTGTTGAGATTCCCTTTCACCTGCGCGGCACCGGTGTCGGCATCATGCCCACTGCCTGGAAAAGCCTGGAGTTCGCTCTGATCCGTCTTGAAGACGAGCTGGGTAATGTCGGCTGGGGTGAGGGATTCGGCTATTTCACTGTGGACGCCACTAAAGCAATCATCGACAGGTTGATACTCCCGAGTCTGGTTGGCGCAACCATCGAGGACATCCCAGCCTGGAATCGGCAGATTCAACGTTCGATTCATATGTTCGGCCGCTACGGCATCACCATCTTCGCCATTGGCGGAGTTGATATCGCCCTCTGGGACCTCGCCGCCAAGCGCGCTGGCAAACCGCTCTATCAGTTGCTCGGCGAGGGCCGCCGCGAGCAGATCCCGTTCTATGCCAGCATGGTCCGCTACGGCACTAAAGAGTTGGCCACCATGACGTGTCGTGAGGTGATCGACGCCGGATTTAATAGCATCAAACTGCATGAGATCGATCTCGACATCATCGAGGCCTGCCGGCAGGTCGCCGGGCCCGACAAGAACATCTGCGTCGATGTGAACTGCGCCTGGTCGGTGGAGTTCGTCGAACGCAATCGCGAGCGTCTTGAGGCACTCAACCTCACCTGGCTGGAAGAACCGGTGTATCCGCCGGAAGACTTCAAGACCCTGTCCAGCTTGCGAGGTTCGTTGCCTATTGCCGCCGGCGAAAACTGGACCACTGCGTTTCAATTCGCCAATGCGTTCCAGGCCGGTGCGGTCGACATCGTTCAGCCCAGTGTGACCAAGGTCGGCGGCATTTCGGAGTTTTTGGCCATCATCGAACTGGCAGGCAAGTCCGGCAGCGCATTGATGCCGCATTCGCCGTATTTTGGTCCGGGCTTCTTTGCCAGTCTTCATCTGGCGGCGGCGAACCCTTCAGTTCAGGCACTGGAATACAACTTTGTGCAGCCGGACGCCTGGCTGGCGGACGTCGAGGGGCTTCGCCAAGGTGACCTGATCAAGGTGCCACAGGTAGCTGGTTTGGGCTTTCAACCGGATTACGAAGTAATGAGCAAATACCGTCGCGCGTGAATACGCGGCACAACCTGAACGACCTTGGTCGAGGTGCGGCTATGCAACCCAACAAAATCAAAGCGCTGTGGAACGAAGGCAAAGCCGTGGTCAACGGTTTCCTGTCGATCCCCTGTGCGTTCGTCAGCGAGCTGATGGCCGAACAAGGCTATGACGCTCTAACCATCGACCTGCAGCACGGCATCGTGGACTATCAGACCGCGGTGAGCATGCTTCAGTCCATGCGTGCCAGCGGCGTGGCGCCGATGGTGCGAGTGCCCTGGCTGGAGGCAGGCAGCATCATGAAGGCACTGGATGCCGGAGCCTACGGGGTGGTCTGCCCGATGATCAACACCGCCGAGCAGGCGGCACGATTGGTATCCTATATGCGTTATCCCCCTGTGGGCGTGCGCAGTTTTGGCCCGACCCGTGCGAGTATTTCCGCGGGTGCCGACTATGGCCGGCAGGCCAATGAAAATATGCTCTGCTTCGCCATGATCGAGACCCGCGAAGCCATGGACAATCTTGCTGAAATAGCCGCTACCCCTGGACTGGACGGTCTTTACATCGGCCCAGCGGACTTGACCATCGGCTTGACGGGTATGCGTTATCCCACCGGTTTCGACCGGGAGGAGCCCGAAATGCTCGAGGCCATTCAGCACATCCTCGCGACTGCTCATGCCCATGGAATCAAGGCAGCACTGCATTGCGGTTCGCCAGCTTATGCGCTACGAGCGATACAGTGGGGTTTCGACATGGTCACCCTGGCTAATGACGTGCGCATGCTCACCAATGCCACCAGTGCGGCACTTAAGGAGGTCCGTAGCAGTATCACCGAGGTTGAACATGCAACCGACCGCGCTGGATGCCAGTACTGATGAGCGTCATGGGTGGGGTGCGGCTCGTGGGGAGCGGTCCGCGCAGGGTAGTCGTGGTGCATGGATGGATGGCTGCAGCCGCCTTGTTCGATCCGATGCACGGCTGGCTCGATGGGGAGCGCTTCACCTATGCGTTCATGGATTGCCGAGGTTATGGCGCGCGGCTGGAAGAGCCCGGGCCATTTACCGTGGTGCAAATTGCCCTGGACATCCTGACGCTGGCTGATGAAATGCGATGGGAGCGTTTTAGCGTAGTCGGGCACTCAATGGCCGGCATGTCCGCGCAGTGGTTGCTGGCCAACGCCGCGCGACGGCTGGACTCCGTAGTGTTGCTGGCCGCAGTACCGGCTAGCGGGGCAGGGGTGTCCAGCGAGCGTAGAACATTGTTGAACAATGCGTTACGCGATCCAGAGGTGCGTCTATCGCTGATCTCGACAAATGTCGGCCATAGTCGTCCTGAGGAGTGGTTGCGCAGAATCCTCGCCCTGAGCCTGCATACGACCTGGCCGGAAGCTATGAATGCTTACATGACCTCGTGGATTGACGACAACTTTGCCAGCACCTTGCATGGGGTCAGGGTACCAGCGCTGGTACTGGTAGGGGAGCTGGATCCAGGCTGCACTGCCGGGTTTATGGAGGAGACGGTGATGCGCTGGCTTGCAGATGCTCACCTACAGATACTGCCGGGTGTCGGTCACTATCCAATGCAGGAATCGCCCCGGGCCCTGACGCAGACGATCGAAGCATGGCTGTTATCCGATATCGACGCTGCCGGGAAATAAAAGAGCGTTTTTCATTCCAAAAAGAAACCTGATTCACCCTTGATAAGCTGCCAAATCCTGTTATTGTCGTTTGCATACCAATATACTGGTATTCAGGAACACCGGAATTCGAGGAAACCAACAATGAATAGCTCGAAATACCTTGCCTGTGCGACTGTCGCCCTGACCGTTCTTTTCGGTTCGGGTGTACAGGCGGATCAGAAAAACATCCGTATCGCTACCGAAGGCACTTATCCCCCCTTCAGTTACTTAGAAAACGGTCAGTTGGCCGGCTTCGACGTCGATATCGCCAATGCTCTCTGCGAGCGGATTCAGGCCAAATGCGAGATTGTCTCGCAAGGCTGGGACGGCATGATCCCCGGGCTGATATCAGGCAAGTACGATGCCATCGTGGCGTCGATGGCAATCACCGAAGAACGTAAACAGAAGATCGACTTCACTAACAAGTACTACGCCACCCCGGCACGTTTCATCGCCGAGAAAAACAGCGGCATTACCGATACTTCGGTCGAAGGCATGTCTGGCAAGGTCATCGGTGTACAGGGTTCCACCACCCAGGGCAGCTACTTGGAGGACTTCTACAAAAACTCCGAGGTTAAGATCTATAAGACCGTCGACGACGCGGCAATGGATCTGGCCAACGGCCGTCTCGATGCGGTGTTCTCCGATTCAGCGATTCTCTATCCATGGTTGCAGACCCGCATCGGCTCTTGCTGCGACTTCATCGGTCAGGAAGTACGTGACGAAAAGTACTTCGGTGTCGGCAAGGGCATCGGTGTGCGCAAGGAAGATCAGGCCCTGCGCGATCAGCTGAATACGGCAGTGAGCGCCCTAGTGGCCGACGGCACCTACCAGCGGATCAATCAGAAGTATTTCCCCTTCGCTATCTATTAAGAACGCGGCCGAGCCGCGCCTCTCAACCTACCGATAGCCCCATGCGGCACGTATGGGGATGGGCCTGATCATGAGCGAATACCTGCAACTGCTTTCTTTCTCGCCCGAGGGCTGGGGCGCCGCGCTGCTTTCCGGCGCCTTGTTGACCTTGCAACTGGCACTGTCGACTTTGCCCTTTGGCGTGGTACTAGGGTTGACCCTGGCACTGTGCATGGACAGCAAGCGTCCGCTGTTGAGTCGCTCGGCCACCGTGTTCGTCACCGTGTTCCGCGGACTGCCGGAGCTGTTGACCATTTTCATCATCTACTACGGCGTACAACTGTTGGTCAAGGAAGCCTCCGAAGCCATGGGGTACAGGACTTTTCAGGTCAACGGATTCTTCGCCGGCATGCTGGCGCTGGGGCTGGTGTTTGGTGCCTTTTCCAGCGAGGTTTTTCTCACTGCGATTCGCGCCATCGCCAAGGGGCAGCGTGAGGCGGCTTTCGCCCTGGGTCTGTCACGGGTCGATATGTTCCGCTTCGTCACCGCTCCGCAACTCTGGCGCATTGCGTTACCCGGTTTGGGCAATCTCTGGCTGGTGCTGCTCAAGGAAACATCGCTGCTCTCGGTGATCGCGCTGACTGACCTGATGCGCCAGACCTACCTGGCAGTGAGCAACACTAAAGAACCGTTCTTCTTCTATGCCGTGGCCTGCAGCATCTACCTGTTGTTCTCCATCATTTCGGGGCAAGTTCTGCACCTGATGGAGAAGCGCGCCAACCGATTCTACGTGCGGAGCTGAACCATGGAGCTGGAACTTCTTTCGACCTATGGCCCGCGGATGCTGGTGGGTCTGGGCATGACCTTAAAAATCGTCCTGCTGTCGGTGGCCCTTGGCGCCATTCTGTCGTTGCCTCTGGCCGCGGCACGGATGAGCCGGATCGGCTGGCTGCGACGCCTAGCATTCGGCTATACCTATCTGTTCCGTGGTACGCCTCTGCTGGCCCAGACCTTCCTGGTTTACTACGGCGCTGGCCAGTTGCGTCCCGAGTTGCAGGAGCTGGGGGTGTGGTGGTTTTTCCGTGATGCCTACTGGTGCACGGTCCTGACATTTACCCTCAACACCGCAGCCTATCAAGCCGAGATCTGGCGCGGCGCCGTGCAGGCAGTGCCCAGGGGGCAGTGGGAAGTCGCGCATGCACTGGGGTTGTCGAAACTGTCCGGGGTCAAAGATGTGATTGTGCCTCAGGCCTTTGTCGTTGCCCTGCGACCGTTGAGCAACGAGCTGATCTTAATGTTGAAGTCGTCGGCCATTGCCAGTGTTATCGCGGTACCCGAACTGATGGGCATGACCAGCATGGCCTTCTCTCGCTCGTTCGACTTCCAGGTTTACCTGTGGGCGGCTGTGCTCTACCTGAGTATGGTTGAAACCATTCGGCGGCTCTGTGGCTGGATCAGTAACCGCATCACCCGACACATCACACATTGAGGGCAGCGCGATGATGCGAACACTCCCTATCGACAACAATCAGAACATCCAAGTGGAGGCGCGAAGCATGGGCGCAGAACAACAGGTCGAGGTGGGCATCGCTCCCGCTGGCAAGGCCGTGACCGGGCAAGCCGTGGTGATCATGCGCGATCTGAAGAAGTGGTACGCCGACTTCGCCGTGCTTGACGGCATTGACCTGGAAGTGCGCAAGGGCGAACGAATCGTCGTTTGCGGACCGTCCGGGAGCGGCAAATCCACTCTGATTCGTTGCATAAACGGCCTGGAGGTATATCAGGCAGGCAAGCTGATCGTCAACGGCACAGAAATCGGTACCGATGGCAGCGGTGTAGACATCGTGCGCAAGGAAACCGGCATGGTGTTCCAGGGTTTTCACCTGTTCCCGCACCTCACCGCCCTGGAGAACTGCATGCTGGCGCCCATGCGGGTGTTGAAAAAGAACAAGGCTCAGGCTCGGGAGCAGGCCCAGGCATTCCTGGAGCGCGTCGGAATGGCGGCAAAAGCCAATCACTATCCGAGCCAGCTGTCTGGCGGTCAGCAACAGCGTGTGGCGATTGCCCGCGCGCTGTGCATGAACCCGCAGATCATGCTGCTGGACGAACCCACCTCGGCACTCGACCCCGAGATGGTCAAGGAGGTCCTGGACGTGGTGTTGGGTCTGGCAGAAAGCGGTATCACCCTGTTGTGTGTGACACACGAAATGGGCTTCGCCCGCCAGGCTGCGGATCGGGTGATCTTCATGGATCGCGGTCAGATCGTCGAACAGGCGTCGCCGGATGAGTTCTTCAAGGCGCCGAAGAGCGAGCGGGCAAAACAATTCCTCAGCCAGATCTTGCACTGATTGGGCGCAATGGCGTGCAGAGCGGGGCAGGGTATGCGAGGCATTTTCAACATGGACATGATCGATCAGGGCAGGCCGAAGGCGGCTCAGGTCTATCATTTGTTGCGGGCGGCCATTGTCGGTCTGGAATACACACCAGGCGATGTGCTCAGCGAAAAGGATATTTGCGATTCACTCGATGTATCGCGAACTCCGGTTCGAGAGGCGATTCTGCGGCTGGTCAGTGAGCAGATGCTGGTGGTGCGACCCAACGCCGGCACTTATGTGAGTCCGATCCGCTTGCGTGATGTGCTTGAGGGCCAACTGGTCAGGGAAACGTTGGAAACCCGGTGCGTGCGCCTGGCTGCGCGGTTTTTTAAACCACGTTATGAGGACGAGTTCGAAACCCTGTTCCTGCGCATGCAAAAAGCCTACGAGCGTATGGAGTGCAACGAATTTTACGCTCTGGACGAGGCGTTTCACCGGTTGATCTGTGATTGCGCCGGTTACTCGCACCTGTGGCACGTCATGCAGAGCGCCATGGGGCCGCTGGATCGGGTCAGACGACTGGCGTTTCCAGTACAGCTGCATTTTGACGAAGTGATCGATGAACACCGGCAGATATACCTGGCGATCCAGGCACACGATGAGGTACGCGCCGAAGCACTGATGACGGGGCACGTAAACAGCATTTTCGAGTCCCTGGAGCATTTGGTGCGGGACCCGCGCGGACTGCTTATCGAAGGGCTCCGCAGGGACGATCCCCAGGCTTTGAAACAACTCGGTTTTCGCGTTCGTTAACGGGGTTGTTTTTTTTCAATAAACCAATATATTAGTATTTCAAAAATGAGGTTTTCCTCTTATGGGTAATGAACACGAGCCGGGCGACACCCACGCAAGTCTGACCACCGAAGCTGGCGACATTAGCGTGGAGCAGGCGCAGCAGATCGCCGCCGATCACTTCGGGATCAATGCGACGACAGTAAAGCGCCTGATCAGCGAGCGAGATCACAACTTCCATCTGCACTGCACCGATGGTGCGTATGTGCTGAAAATCGCGCACCCGGCGGAAGATCGTCTGCTGGCCAACTTCCAGAGTGAAGCGCTGCTGCATATCGAACAGCGTGATCCTGGTCTGCACGTGCAGCGGGTTATCCTTGGACTCAATGGCAAAAGTGAGCTGGAGTTAGTGTTCGACGGTCAGCCCCGCATCGTGCGCATGGTCAGCTACATGGAAGGCACTCTGTTGCGTCACGCGCCGGTGTCCCTGGAACAACAGCACAACCTGGGCATCGAATTGGCCCGCCTCGGCGTGGCCCTGCGGGATTTCGAGCATCCTTCGGCTGACCACATGCTGCTGTGGGACATCCAGCACGTAGAGCGCCTGCAACCGATGTTCGAGGTGTTCGACGCGGTGCGCCGGCCCTGGGTAGAGGAGGCGCTGCAGCGCTACGTGAGCAACGTTAAACCGGTGCTGTCGGGCCTGCGGCGACAGGTCGTGCACAACGATCTCAACTCCGACAACGCGCTGGTTGATCCGCAGGATCCTACGCGCATCGCCGCGATCCTCGACTTCGGTGACATGGTCCGCACCTCGCTGGTCAACGATGTGGTTGTTGCGGTGGGCTACGCCTTTGGCGAAGGCGAGAACCTGCTGGAGGCGCCGCGTGCCTTTCTCGAGGGTTACCAGTCGGTGACCCCGCTGACCGACAACGAGCTCGAAGTTTTCCATGACCTGTTGATGGTGCGCATGGCTCTTCGCCTGACATTGACTGAATGGCGTGCCAGCCGCTTTCCCGACAACCGCGATTACATCCTGCGCAACACCCCGCGCACGTGGCAGCAGTTCGAGCAGTTACGTGCCATGCGGCGCGACCAGATCGAGCAGGCGCTGTTTGGTGAACCCACCTCGACGGCGGTCGACATCGAATGGCGCGCCTGAACCGCCGCCGCACTTTTATTCCATGACACCCGGATTCCAGGCCAGCCAGGCCATACAACAATCGATTTTCTGGAGGTTTAAATGTCTGAGAAATATTCCGCCACCGCCGGCATGCAAAACGGCTTCGACCTGGCACTGTTGCCGACTCTGAACGCTCACGAGCAGGCGGTGGTTGAGCGCCGTCAGCGCCTTTTGGGGCCGTGCTACAAGTTGATGTACCAGCATCCGGTGGAGTTCGTCCGTGCTGAGGGTGCGTATATGTACGGCCCGAGCGGCGAGCAGTACCTGGATTGCTACAACAACGTGCCCTCGGTCGGGCACTGCCATCCGCGCGTGGTAGAGGCGGTGTCGCGTCAACTGGCGACCTTGAACACTCACACTCGCTACATGGATGAGAAGATCCTCAACTACACCGAGCAACTGGTGGAGACCTTTGGTGGCGGCATCGGCAGTGTGATGTACACCTGCACGGGCTCCGAGGCGGTGGATTTGTCGTTGCGGATCGCCAAATTCCATACAGGTGGCACCGGAATCATCGTGACTGACTTTGCCTACCACGGCATCACGACTGCGGTGGCGGCCATTTCCACCACCATGGGCAAGTACGTGCCAGTGGACCAGCACGTGCGTACCGTTCGCGCACCGGACACCTACCATGCCGAGCCTGGCGTGGACGTCGGCGAGCGGCTGGCAGCGGACATTGAGGCGGCGATCGCCGATATGCAACGGCACGGCATCAAGTTCGCCGGCTTCATTGCCGACAGCATTTTCTCCACCGACGGTCTGCTGCCTGGCACCCCTGGTCTGCTGAAGAAAGCCATTGAGGTCGTGCACAAGCACGGTGGTCTCTACATCGCTGACGAGGTTCAGCCTGGCTTCGCCCGTACGGGCCTGAATTTCTGGGGTTATCAGCGTCACGGCATTCAGCCGGACATCGTGGTCATGGGCAAACCCATGGGCAATGGCCTGCCGATCGCCGGCGTAGCAGTCAAACCCGAATTGCTCGCCGACTTCGGACCGAAGGTGCGCTACTTCAATACCTTCGGTGGCAACGCCGTGTGCATCTCGGCCGCGCAGGCGGTATTGGATGTGATTCGTGATGAAGGCTTGCAGCAGAACTGCCACGACCTGGGCAACTACCTGCTCGACGGTTTCCGCTCCATTGCTCGCAACTATCCGGTCATTGGGGACGTGCGGGGAGCCGGCCTGTATTTCGCGGTCGAGTTCGTTACCGATCCCGAGAGCAAGGCACCGGATGTCGAACTCACGACCAAAGTGGTCAGCGGGCTGCGTGATCGCAAAGTGCTGATCAGCACCACGGGTGTGGGTGAAAACTCGCTAAAGATCCGTCCGTTGCTGTGCTTCAAACAGGCCCAGGCAGATCAGTTGCTGGAGACCTTTGCCGAGACGATGGCCGCCATTCAGCGTTGAGATGTTGGGACCGCAAGGCGGTCCCAACCAACCCCAAACCAGCCATGAGAGCCTCGAGGGGACATCAAATTGAATATCTGCATGATCGGCCACGGTATGATGGGTACTTGGCATTCGCAGAGCCTGCAGAATACCGATTGTGTACTGCATACCCTGGTTGGACGCGAGGCCGAGGCGACCGAAGCCTTCGCCCGAGAATACGGTTATCGCCACTGGTTCGTGGACTATCAACAAGCGCTGCGCTCGCCCGAGATTGATATCGTGATAATTGCCGGCCCCAGCCAGAGCCACGCGCAAATGGCACTGGCGGCGCTGGAGCACGGCAAGCATGTGCTGGTGGAAATCCCTCTGGCACTGTCACTGCATGACTGCGAGCGTATCGTCGACACCGCCGCGCGCCTGAACCTGATGGTTGGTGTGGTTCATCCGATGCGCTTTCGTCGCGAACACCGTCAACTGGTAGAGCGCCTGAAGGCCGGGACGGAAAAGGTACTTCAGGTTCAGTCGCGGCTGTTCCTGCACCGTCGGGAAAACATCGGTTCCACGGGGCTCAAGCGTTGCTGGACCGATAATCTGCTCTGGCATCACGGAGCGCACCTGGTGGACGTGGCCTTGTGGTTGACCGGCAAGGGTGACCCGGCTGCAGCTGCGGCGAGCATCAGCAACGTGCAGGCGACGATGCCTGAGGCAGACGAGGCCACCGGCATCTCCATGGAGCTGGCCGTACTGATGGAGACCGAACAACGCCAGTCGATGGTTTGTACCGGCTCCTACAACTCCCCCGACCGCATCTTCGACATTTTTGTCGTCACTGACCGCGATTCGTACCGCCTGAACATTCTCGACGCGACACTCAAACAGGGCACGCACCTGCTCGAAGTCGATCCGGAACAGGACAACAACGCGCAGGTTGCGAGGGACTTCGTCGTAGCCGTGCGGGACAGGCGTGAGCCGTTGGTGCCGGCTCACTCCGTATTGCCAGCCATGCGACTGCTGCATCGTATCGAACAGGCGCAAATCTCTTAGCCATCACTTCAGGATTACCGCAATGGCCGAGCAAACTTCCAGCGATAACAGCGTCAGCATTCTCCGGGTCGTTCATAACCGTCCGGCGATCAGCATTCCGAGCGGAGCCTGTGACTGCCATGTTCACGTGTTCGGCCCCACCGAGCGCTTTCCCTATTGCGCATCAAGGGCCTACACCCCGGCACCGGCATTGGTCGAAGACCTGATGGAGCATCAACGCATTCTTGGCCTGGATCGAGTCGTGGTGGTCCAGGCGAGCGTCTACGGTAGCGACAACCGCTGCACCCTTGATGCCATTGCCCGAATCGGCAGCGGTGCGCGTGGCGTAGCGGTAATCGACGAACAAACTTCGCTGGCAGAGTTGGAAACCCTGGCCCGCTCTGGCATCAGCGGTATTCGACTGAACCTCGCTGCTGCGTCCGCGGATGCAACGGCGGCCTTGCGTGCTCTCAAACATGCCAATGAAGTGGCCACACAATTCGGTTGGCATATCCAGGTGTTTGCGCCCATCGAAGTGGTCCAGGCGCTGCGTCATGAGCTCAAGAAGCTCGATGTACCGCTGGTGCTCGACCACTTTGCCGGTGTGCATGCCAGCGCCGGGGTCAAAAGCGAGGGCTTCAAGGCTCTATTGGGGTTACTGGCCGGCGGCAACTGTCACGTCAAAGTCTCCGCACCGTACCTGGTGTCGGAGCAACCATCGCAGGAAGAGGTCGCGCCGCTGCTATTCGGCCTGGTGTCGGCAGCGCCGGAGCGCTTGCTATGGGGATCGAACTGGCCGCACCCACTGGGCGGGATTGGTGACATAACACGCGGCCCGGTGTCGATGTTCCGCGAAATCGACGATGGTGCGGCCCTGCAACGACTTGCCCACTGGCTGGAAGACGACGCGTTGTTCAACCGGATTCTGGTGGACAACCCGGCGGCCCTCTACGGATTCAACAACCCGGCGTGAAGCTCGACGCCTGACGGACGATCAACAATGAACAATAAGAAACTTGAAGACCTGAGAAGTGCGCGCTGGTTTGCACCGGACAACCTACGTGGCTTCGGCCACCGCTCGCGAATCATGCAGATGGGTTATGCACCGGCAGACTGGGCGGGGAAGCCCGTGATCGCGATCCTTAATACCTGGTCTGATATCAACCCGTGTCACGCTCACTTCAAGACCCGTGTCGATGACGTCAAGCGCGGCATCCTGCAAGCGGGTGGATTCCCCGTAGAGTTGCCGACACTTTCACTGTCGGAGAACTTCGTCAAGCCGACCACCATGCTCTACCGCAACATGCTGGCCATGGAAGCCGAAGAACTGATCCGCTCCCATCCAGTGGACGGGGTGGTATTGATGGGTGGTTGCGACAAGACCACCCCGGGACTGTTGATGGGCGCGACCAGTGCCGGGCTGCCGTCGATCTACGTACCCGCCGGGCCCATGTTGCGCGGTAACTGGAAGGGCAAGATTCTGGGGTCCGGCTCCGACGCCTGGAAATATTGGGACGAACGCCGCGCCGGCAATATCAGTGACAAGGACTGGCAGGACATTGAAGGCGGCATTGCCCGCAGTCATGGCCACTGCATGACCATGGGCACGGCCTCCACCATGACTGCTATTGCCGAGGCTATCGGCATGACACTGCCGGGGGCGTCCTCAATTCCAGCGGCGGACGTGAACCATATCCGCATGTGCGCCGAAGCGGGACGTCGGGCGGTGGAGATGGTCTGGGAAGACCTAACCCCTGCCAAGGTACAGAGTCGTGGCGCTTTTGATAACGCCATTGCTGTCGCCATGGCCATGGGCTGTTCGACCAATGCGGTGATTCACCTGATCGCGATGGCCCGCAGGGCAGGGCACGCACTGACGCTGGACGACCTGGACGCGGTTAGCCGCTATGTCCCGGTCATCGCCAATGTACGCCCCAGCGGCAGCCAGTACCTGATGGAGGATTTTTTCTACGCAGGCGGACTACCCGCGTTGATGCGGATCATCAGTAAATTCCTCTCGCTGGAGGAAATCACGGTGAATGGTTGCACCATCGGACAGAACATTGCCGAAGCCGAGGTGTACAACGATGACGTGATCCGTCCTCTGAACAACCCGATTTATGCCGAGGGTGCGCTGGCCGTACTCAAAGGAAATCTGGCCACCGATGGCTGCGTGATCAAGCCTTGCGCCATGGAGGCGCGGCTGTTGAAGCACACAGGTCCGGCGATTGTCTTCGATGATTACCCTGCTCTCAAAGAGGTGATCGACAGTGATGATTTTGACGTCACTGCCGACCACGTGCTGATTCTGCGCAATGCAGGTCCGCAAGGCGGGCCGGGAATGCCAGAGTGGGGCATGCTGCCAATTCCCGCCAAGCTGGTGAAGCAGGGTGTGCGCGATATGGTTCGGATTTCCGATTCACGTATGAGCGGGACCAGTTACGGTGCATGCATCCTCCATGCTGCACCGGAAAGCTACGTCGGCGGCACTTTGGCGTTAGTCCGTAACGGCGACCTGATCAGGGTGGACGTAGATAAACGCAGCATCGAGCTACTGGTGAGCGCGGCAGAACTGGCGACTCGACGTGAAGCGATGCCACAGCCGGAGCCGCGATTCGGCCGTGGTTATGGCTGGATGTTTGCGCAACACATTCTTCAGGCAGACAAAGGTTGCGATTTCGATTTCCTCGAAAGCGGTTTCGGCGAAACCGCTGGTGAGCCGGCGATTTTCTGATTTTTAACGACTTTTCTCAGGAGCAAAACCACACCGAAACGACTCTAAAAATGGCCTGTATGTTGCAATAAAACCAATATATTAATGTACGGCAAAGAAGGTGGTGTTTATGAAACTTGCTAAATGCGTTCTTTTTGCAGCCTTTGGCCTTGGCTCGACCTTGGTGGTCAGTCTGGCTTCAGCGGATGAAACGAAGGAAATTCGTATCGCCACGGAGGGGACCTACCCACCGTTCAGCTACTTGGACAAAGGCAAGCTGACTGGCTTCGACGTAGATATCGCCAACGCCATGTGCGAGCGGATGAAGGTCAAGTGCGACATCGTTTCGCAGGAATGGGACGGCATGATCCCCGGTTTGATCGCCGGCAAGTATGACGCCATTGTCGCGTCGATGAACATCACCGAGGAGCGCAAGAAGAAGATCGATTTTAGCAACAAGTATTATGCCACACCCGCTCGATTCATTACGGTCAAAGATGCTGGAATCGCCGACATCACTGCGGCCGATCTCGCGGGCAAGAGCATCGGCGTGCAGGTTTCCACCACCCAGTCGAACTATCTCGAAGAGAACTACAAACAATCGGAGATCAAGCAGTACAAGACCGTGGATGACGCCGCAATGGATCTGGCCAATGGTCGCATCGACGCAGTGTTCTCTGACGCTGCGCTGCTCTATGTCTGGATGAAAACCAAAGACGGCGCCTGTTGTGCGTTCGTTGGCGGTGATGTGATCAACGAGAAATACTTCGGCGTCGGCAAAGGGGTAGGGGTTCGTCAAGGGGACACGGCGTTGCGCGAGCAGTTCAGCAAGGCGATCGCCGAACTGCGTGCGGACGGGACCTACGAGAAGATCAACCTGAAATACTTCCCGTTCTCCATCTACTGAGTGCGGAAAGGCCAGCCGGAGCGATTCGGCTGGTCTTGTCACATCAGGCATAAAGGCGTTTGAAGTCTTCCAGGGAATCGCAGTTGGTAATGGTTGCGGAGTCTTCCGCAAAGAAGTCGGGGTGTTTTACCGAGAGGACTTTTAGGGTCTCGTAGATGCTATCAATGTGCACGCGCATGGCCGCCACTGCGGCGTCCTCGTCCGAGGCCCGGACGGCATCGGCGATGCGCTCGTGTTCGTCAATCACTTCGGCGAACTGATTCTGCGCCGGAAAGGCCATTCTCCGTACACGGTCCAGTTGCCCTTTGGCGCCATTGAGCAAACGCCATAGATTGGGGTAGCCGGAGCACTCGCAGATGACCCGATGAAACTCTTCGTCCAATGCATAGAACTCGTCAACGTTACGGTGCTCGGAGGCGAACCTCTGGCGCATCAGGAGCGTGGTGAACGGATCGATCCGGTCCTTCTCGTAAAACCGTGCTGCCAGGCACACAGTGCGATACTCGATGCTTTCGCGGACAATCTGGCCTTCGATAACATCCTTGAGTTTGATCAGGCTCACGGCGGTGCTCGAGTTGGGCTTGATCGTGATCAGCTTCTGATTCGCCAACTGCAATACGGCTTCGCGTAGCGGGGTTCTGGAAATATCCAGTTGTGCGCACAGCTCCTTTTCGCTGATCACGTCTCCCGGCTGCAATCGAAGTGAGATGATCGCCGAGCGCAGCAGTTCATAGACTTGGGCGGTCTTGGGCAGACGATGGTCGAGCATCTCGGGATGGAAGACAGAGGCATTCAATAGGAGAACTCCGCGAGGGGTTGAAAAGATGTACTCGTATATTAGCGAAAGATCACGGGCTAAGGCGAACCCCATGTAAAGGCACTCGGATTGCCCGGAAAGGACCTGGCAGCAGTGCCCGGGTCAGCAGCAAGCCTACAAAGCCTGGAACCAAGATGAGTCAACGCTGAACCAACTGTCGTGAAATTCGCACAGCCAGCCCACCGCTGGCCCCCGGAACAATTGTGAACATATCCTCCAGTACTCGCGCGGTCTCGATGCACAGCATTGCGCGCCAGGCGTCGGGGTGAAACTGATCCAGCGTTGCGGCCCTTTCCGGCCCCGGATTCCACAGCACCGCGGAATGGCTTGATCGGGTGTTGATGAAAATTTTCCGCTGCCAGGCAGGATCCTCAATGACTATTATCTTCCCCAAGCCCTGATAAACCCGTTCGGTCGGCCCGCTGATACGAGGTTCGCTGACCTGTTGACATAGAGTTCGGTCATGCAAGTTGTCGTAATAGCATGCACCAGCAAATCCCCGCAGCGTCACAGCACTTACATCACTCACAGCGTAGTAACTGTGCAATGCGGCCGTCATGGCGACGGCCCGTGGGCCGTGGTTAACGATGTCGAGGTCAAGTTCCAGCGAGTTTTCATCCAGCTTGAGGTGTATACGTGCGGTCAACCCATGCCGCGTGACAGGCGACGCGAATGTGAGACGGGCTCCGTGTTCATCGGCCTCCATATGCTCCACTTGCCACAGCGCCTGCCTGACTAACCCGTGAAAGGGTGCATCGGCCATGTGCCAATCCGCTTTTACCGCTTCGGGATTGCTTTGCAAGTCGACAAACCATGGCCAGCAAACTGGTACTCCGCCACGAATTGGAGTGCCCGCAATGAAGCTGGCGTAGGCGTTGCTCCAGATCACGGGCGGCTCATTACGAAAACCGTACTCCAGCAACTGCGAGCCCTGAGCGCAGATCAGGGCGTAAGCCTCGCCGTACTCAATACGCCATGCGCCGAGATCATGCAGGGGGTAGGGGTAGATCGTTGCAGCAATCGACATTGATTGAACGCTCGCTATGGCCATTCGCCTTGACGTGGGCCCAGGCAGTTGTCATTTTGGCTGGGCACTGATACCAATATATTAGTATAGTGCAATTAAAACAAAAATTCTTGACAGAAAGAGGAGCGCTCGGATGAAGCTTATGCAGTGGGGAGTTTCAGCGATGGAGCGACTGGCGTTCGTGCGCAAGTTCCAAGTCTTGCTGATCGTATTCCTGATCCCTCTGAGTTACGGGCTCTGGGCGCTGTGCTCACGCTACAACAGCGAATTGAACGGCATTGAAAAGGAACGCGCCGGCGTGGCGATATTGCTTGAGCTGGTTGATGATCAGGCCCGTGCCGCCTCCGAACGTAACTTGGCAGCACGGTGGAGAGCCACCGATGTGGCGTCCCGTGGAGTAGGTAATTCCACAGTGGATATGAATGCCTGGCTGCGCAGTCAGGGGTCGCGCTTACAAAACTTGCAGGTCATGATCACCGAACAACAGACCAGTATTTCAAAGAAGATGCAAGACGCACTGGCGGACGAAGTCCAACAGCTTTTCAGCGACCAGAAGCGCCTTGATGCCGCACGCCACGACGCCCAGGCGATGGTGAGTTGGTGGGGCGACGCCTATAACGCGAGTACCCGTGCTTTACAGGCAGTGCGCATGCTTAGTGAAGCCGCCGCTGATGAAAGCGGCCTGCGCCGGGATCCCAGAGCGGATACCTCCGAGCAAGTCAACGTCGTCACCTTCGACGGACCTGCCCTCAATTACCAACTGACCAGCCTGGCCAGCGTCGGGCAAGGCACCATCGGTTCCGGAGGCTTCAACCTGCTGACCCGCTCGCAACTCCGGGAAAGTATCGCAACAATCAACGCAACGCTGATCGCTCTCGGCCAGAGCGCATCCAGCGATGCCATTACACTGCGTGATGGCGCGAACTGGCAGCAATCTCATCAGACTGCACTCGGGCGAATCGGCGGGTTGGTCAAGCAACTGGAACAAGACTTTTTCCGTCGCGATCTCAATTCGTTGGAGCCCTCCAACGTCAGCCAGCGGGTAAGCGAGGCACTGGAACTGTCCATTGGCCTGCAGAAAGAAGCGCTGCTTGACCTCGACCAACGCTTGGCAAGCTATCAACAGTCTGCTTGGCACGGCTCGGTAGTGGCGGTGTCGTTGTTCAGCCTGACGGCGTTGCTCGCACTGTATGGCGTGCTCTGCGTACAGGTTTCAATCCGTCGTAACACCGTCGGTATCACCCGCACTGCTCGCTCGATGAGTGAAGGTGACCTCTGCTCTCGTGTGGAAGTAGTCGGTAACGATGAACTGGCACACATCAGCCATGCGCTCAACGCCGCCCAGGAGCAACTACGGGAGTCGCTCCAGGCCATCAGCCATCAGACCCGTGGAGTCACTGCTACCGTGGCGGTGCTGGATGATCATGCCGGTGCCTCGGTGCAGGCTGCGGACAACCAGCGCCATCAGGTCGCCCTGATTGCCGCTGCTGCGCTTGAACTTGCAAACACCGCACAAGGTGTGGCTCTGACCTGCGAGACCGCTGTCAGCTTCTCCAGCGAGGCTCGCAATCTGGCAAACGAAGGCCATCAGCAGAGCAGTCAGACCACCTTGGGCATGCAGCAATTGACAGGCCGTTTGGATGAAGCCACTGCTGCTCTGGACAGCCTGCGGGAGCGTACCCAGCGTATTGACGTGGTGGTGGCAGTGATCAAAGGAATCGCCGATCAGACCAATTTGCTGGCGCTAAACGCAAGTATCGAGGCGGCCCGTGCCGGCGATCAGGGCCGTGGCTTCGCTGTCGTAGCTGATCAGGTGCGTGAGCTATCGGCGAAAACCCAGGCGTCCACCGCTGAAATCGGAGCCACCATTGCCGATCTTCAGCAGGGCGTCCGCGCCACCGCCAGCTTTATGCTGACCGCTTGCGAGCAATCCAAGAGCGACGCGGCAGACGTGGTCCGCCTGGGCGAGCATCTGAAACTGATTGCCGGAGCGTCACAACAGGTAGGGGAAATGCTCGAGCAAATCGCCACCGCCGCGCAAGAACAGGCAAGTACGGCAGAGGACGTCAGTGCCAATATCTTGCGGGTGGATGAGGCATCGTCGCGGATTCTGGAGAGTGCCCGTGAAGTCAATGGGGTAGCAGTGACGCTCAAGCAGGGATGCGACGCGCTGAAGGAAAATACAGAATGCTTTCGGTTGGAGCATCCCACTGGCGGAATGCCTGATACTCGGCGCAGTGCAGTGTGTATGCCTTGAAGAACCGCTTGGCGATGTAGCCGCGCCGAGCACGGCACCTCAGGCGATTTGCTGAGTAATGTGCTCAGCGGCAAGTGCTATCACGGATGTCGCGCAGGTGACTTCGAGTCTGAATGAAGCGCGAGTCATTCGCACCTTCAGCAGTCTGCGCCTCGGTGTCCCGTGAGGATGTTGGCCAGTCGGCGCACAGACAGTACACATCTACAGCGCCGCGCGCACATTGACTCGCTTCGACAAGATCACGAAACGCTATTCCTCAAACGGTTTACGGTGTTTGCGAAATCTCTTTGTGTGCAGATCCTAAGATTTTCCACATTCAAAAAGGGCGCCTCTTCAGCCGCTAACTATAGAGCTAAGACCCGTATCGGGTTTTTACGTATTTTGTCAGAGACTCAGTATGTGGTGTCCGGACTTCGTTATGTTCGTCGTAGCAGCATGAAGACTCATCATCCTGAGGGTATTTCATATGACCGCTTTGAAAACACTTGAAAACTTGCCTCGTCTTGATCTACGTGGATTCACTACGCCTGTACAATTACTCGAAAGATTCAGTGAGTCGATTGGAGTCGAGGTATGGTGCAAACGAGACGATATAGGCTCCGTTGGACTTGCGGGAAATAAGGTTCGAAAGCTTGAAGTCGAACTTGCATACGCAGTAGCGAGCGGCGCGACCCATTTAGTTGCGGAAGGCTCAAGGCTCTCCAATGCGACCCGAGCTGTGGCTGCTGCCAGTGCAGCGCTTGGATTAAAATGTACGCTGATCCTTTCTCACGAAGAGCCTCACGAGCCTGTTGGCAATTTAATGTTAGACGGGCTATTGGGCGCCAACTTGAATTTCGTTGGAGATGTAAGCTGGCTAGAGCTTAGTCAGCAGGCACAAAGTGTTGTTCGTAAACTCGAGGAGGCAGGTGAACGTGTTTACAGGCTTCCAATTGGATGTGCTTCTGAGCGAAGTTGTTTAGGGTTTGCGCTCGCTTATGCTGAGCTTCGCGAGCAAATGAACGAGCAGGGTCGTAAAGTCGAGACAATTGTACACGCCTCATCTTCGGGTGGAACGCATGCGGGTTTGGTTCTTGGTAACGCACTCTATGGAGATCAGACTAAAATTCGCGGTATTGTTGTCGCGGAAGATGTCTATCCGGATGTGGAGGGTACATATCTTTCATACGCTCGCGGTGCTGCGAAAATTATCAATGCGGATATTGATATCTCGCGCTCTCACATCAATATCAGTCAAGAGTATTTGGGTGATGGATATGGGATGCCATCAGTCGGGATATATGAGGCCATTGACTTGCTAGCCTCAAAAGAAGGCTTGCTGGTTGATCCGGTTTATAGTGGTAAGGCCGTGGCTGCCATTATCGATTTGGCGTCAAAACAAGACCTTAAAGGGCCAGTAGTGTTTTGGCATACAGGAGGGTATCACGCTCTATTTGATCCGAGCTACGCTAAGCGCATTTGGAGTTCAATTGACCGCCTATCAAAAATAAATTTGTAATTTTTAGAAGAATAACAATAAGGTGCACCAAGATGAATGACAATAATCTTCGACGGGGCCTAAGCACTAGGCACATCCGTTTTATGGCTCTTGGGTCGGCCATCGGGACGGGGCTTTTTTATGGATCGGCATCAGCCATAAAATTAGCAGGCCCTTCAGTTTTGCTTGCCTACTTGATAGGTGGCGCAGCGATTTACATGATGATGCGCGCCCTTGGTGAAATGGCGGTTCACAATCCGGTATCTGGATCTTTCGGACACTACGCTAGTCAGTACCTAGGTCGTTATTTTGGTTTTCTCACAGGCTGGAGTTATGCGTTCTCGATGCTGGTGGTGTGCCTGGCTGACGTAACCGCGTTCGGTGTGTATATGGGGTTGTGGTTTCCTGATACACCACCCTGGATCTGGGTGCTCGGAATAGTCCTTTTTATCGGTGCCTTAAACCTATGCAGTGTCAAAGTATTCGGGGAAATGGAATTCTGGTTATCGTTGTTCAAGGTGACTGCTATTGTTGCCATGATTCTAGCAGGGGGTGCTGTACTGTTGTTTGGCATTCAGTTGGATAACGGAACTGGCGCGGTTATCGGGCTCTCCAACTTATGGATCCATGGTGGGTTTTTTCCTAATGGCGTTAGTGGGATGATCGCCTCTTTCACCGTGGTGATGTTTGCTTTTGGCGGTGTCGAAATGATTGGCATCACAGCCGGCGAGGCTAGAGATCCCAAGCACGTGCTGCCCAAAGCAATCAATTCGGTACCTTTACGTATCCTACTTTTTTACGTACTTACCTTAGTGGTGCTGATGGCCATTTATCCCTGGACGAATATTGGTAGTAAAGGTAGTCCCTTTGTTCAAATATTCAGCGGCCTAGGCATAAGCTCGGCGGCGACTGTCCTGAATATCGTAGTGATTTCCGCTGCTGTTTCCGCAATAAATAGCGACATATTCAGCGCAGGGCGAATGATGTATGGTATGGCACAAAACGGCCAAGCCCCCTCAGGTTTCGCATCCCTGTCGCGTTTCGGCGTGCCTTGGATGACTGTCGCAGTGATGAGTATCGCTTTACTTTTAGGGGTGGTGCTAAACTACTTGATGCCGGAAAACTTATTTTTGACCCTCGCCTCGGTAGTGACTTTTTCAATTGTATGGGTCTGGCTGATGATCCTTCTGTCTCAAGTCCTGATGCGCCGTGGCATGAACAAAGATGAAGCGGCTGCTCTAGATTATCCAGTACCTCTATGGCCGGTAGCCCCAGCATGCGCCATTGCTTTTATGGTATTCATATTTGGTGTGCTCGGGTGGTTCCCCGCCACGCGTACAGCCATGTTTGTCGGGCTCGGATGGTTGACACTACTATCGGCGGGCTACTGGCTATGGGTAGCTTGTACCCCACAGCCTGCGTCGGCCAACGCTTGACTCGATAAAACATTATACGTCCGGCAAAGGAGTGCCGAGACGTCTCTATCAGCAAAACGGATCGTATCCATATATTTTGAGATTGTTAGTTTCAGAAAAGTTTAATTCGACTTCACTAGGTGTTTGAAGGGCGATATAAATTGCAAGGTTTCTTATTGAAGTCTGATAGATAGTGTCTCGCGCGACAGCCACTCACGGGTAATTAAGGCTCGCCAGTATTCCCTCCTGTCTCTGGAGAGTCTGAGGATACCTTTCTAATGTCAGCGCTAAGCTGTGTGTTATCCGATGGCTTACTCCGAAAAGCGTTCGGGGTGGCGCCCATAGCTTTTTGAAACATTGCGATAAATGCAGAAGGTGTGCTGTAACCCAATTTTTTGGCCACCGATTGCACGGTCAATCCATCAGAAAGCATTGCAAGTGCCCTTGACAAGCGAAGCCGTTGCTTCCACTTGATAAAACTCATCCCAAGATCACGGTCGCAGCGGCGGGCAAGGGTGCGTTCGGTGCTGTTAACGTGTCTTGACCACTCTAGAAGTGAGCGATTATTCCCAGGGTCTTTGAGTAACACTTCGAGTACCAGCTTTAATGCAGGGTCATCAGACATAGGCAAAAAACTCTCAATGCACGATCCCGCACTTAGCTGATCAATCAAGACCCGCATCAACCGGGTATCTTGTTCATTTTCAGGCTCGTGAGTTCCTCGTTTTTTTATATCTAAGAGAATCGCCTTGGCAATAGCTCCTACTGAAATGATGCTAGCGACAGTTGGCAGGGTTTTGCATAGCGTGGCTTCGACGTTTAAAAGAAAATATGCGGCGTCGTTGTCTGCCCAGGCGAGATGTTCCGTATTAGGTGGTAACCATATCCCAAAATCTGGAGGCGCCGCGTAACAGCTGTTTTCAACAGTTAGCTCAATAACTCCCTTGATCAAGTATACAAATTGCCCCCAAGCATGTTGCTCTGTCGAAAACGAAGTTACTTTGTTTGTTTCTATGATTCCAACCGATACTGAGCTCATCTCTGAAGTCTTATGGTGATCTGAGTGGTTGGGCATCGTACAAACTCCGCATAGCACGTTGATATCGTATCTTGAAAATTATAGCAGAGTACAATTGCTTGTCCTATTTTGTTGTCGAGGCATGCACAATGAAAGTAATAAATTTCACCTGGCAGCCGCACCCCACTGGTGAAGTCATGAGCGAGTTGGATTCCATCAATGAGTGATGGAGTGGGGGAGCACTGCATTTGGCGAGAGTGCCAATCAATCCCGATTGGGCGATGTGCTGGGAGATGATAAGTCTAGCTACTGAAAAGAGACCTCTCATGTCTAAACTCGCCGATTTTCGTCAACTCGAACAGTCCGTCGACGAACAGCTCAAAGTTCTCGACGCGTTGAAAAGCGAGGTTGGTCTCAAGTAAGATTTCAGCCATGAGCAAAACCCTAAAAACTAGCCATTAACTGCTGTTGCTGATTAGCCTGCTCGTTCAAAATTTTACTCACGCGCGCCGATTCTTCTGATTGAAGGGGCAATTTTTTAGTGACATCGCAGATGTTGGCAACGTTTCAGTTTACTTATTCCGATACCGCATTCTGCTCTTAAGCAGCACCGGCCACTGCGCAGGTCCCAACTGTGCGCGCCGGACACCAACCCGAAAGCGATGCCCCGGCCGAAGTTCCCCGGACCAGCAGCATGAGCGAGGCCAGCATGATGACCACCGAACAAGTCCGAGCCGATGCCAACGATACTCGTCCAGGCCTTTTTCCAATTCCTTAATTGCACGCGACAGCGGTGTTGCTCGATGTGCAGCTTTTCGGCCTCACGGGCGAAATGGAGTTCTTCTGCTACGGCGAGGAAGCAGTGTAAATGTCTAAACTGCATCTCGCCTTCCTCCTCAGGTCCCTCTTAACTCAGTGCTTGCTCGACTTCATTTTCGCTAATCGTTGCGGAGTTTTCGCTCGGCAGTCGTCATGGACTCGTTTCTGAAGATTCCTGTATTCAAACAATAGGCTTGCGCGCACGGCGCCCCGCGCTCAACGATCGGTGACAGCAGCCCGTATACAATGATTAGGGCTGTCGCTGCAATAGATGCGGTGGCAATGCTGCCGACGCTAATATCCCAAGGATGTTCTCACTCATCTGCCGACGCAGTGAGCGAGTGAGATTAAGCCTTGCTGCCGCATCAGTGAGTGCCCGTTTAATAGCGCAAGGTGTATTCGGCGGATGCTTACGATCACTTTGCGCGCTTGACGTTACGTATCGTTACCCCTACATACCCTTTTTGTGGGCATCCGCCCCATTTTCATGCGTTCGTAGCTCGTCGAGGAGCGTCAATCCCCGCATTGCAATCGCTTATGTAGCTGTTTTTTAAGGGATTTTCTTAAAATTCAGAGAGTTGGTCTGAAACCTGCAGATAGCTGATATATTAGGACATCAGTTTGTCCGGTGTCACAAATCTTTGCTCAAGATGAAGGATGACAGCGTGAACCAGATCACCCAACACGGTAGCTCTAGCCGAACTTTGGCCTCTCCGGTCCGCGATCGGCAATCAGCCAATCACGTACCGGTCGATGAAAGCACTGTCCGGAAGTACGTGATATCAGCATCCTCAGGTACTGCATTGGAGTATTTCGATTTTGCAATTTATGGATTGGCGGCTGCGCTCATATTCAACCCGTTATTTTTCCCTAACGTATCGCCATTGATTGGTTTTTTGGCCAGTTTTGCGACCTTCGCGGTCGGGTTTCTCGCGCGCTTCATCGGGGGCGTAGTACTCGGATATTACGGTGACAAGCTTGGCAGGAAATTCGTTTTGGTCGTAACAATCGGCTTGATGGGAGTTTCAACGGTACTAATCGGGTGCCTTCCGACGTATGACCAAATTGGATTACTGGCGCCTGTACTGCTCGTGGTCTTGAGAATCTGTCAGGGATTCGGGGCGGGGGCGGAGATTGCTGGTGCAACTACACTCTTGGTTGAAATTGCTCCTATCGGGAAGCGCGGATACATCAGCTCGTTTGTGTCGTTGGGTACAAACGTGGGCACCATCATCGCATTAGGGGTATGGATGCTGGTCTCGATGTTACCCGAAGAATCCCTCTTGTCGTGGGGATGGCGTATCCCGTTTTTGGCTAGCATTGGTGTGGTGATCTATACCCTTTGGCTTCGTCGTAATTTGGAAGATAGCCCGGCATTTAGCTCTAACGCTGCCCGCCAGGAGGCGTTTCATTTCCCATCCTACATGAGAGACCTCCTCAAAAATGGGCGTAGAAGCCTTATAAGCTCGGTCGGTCTGCGCATTGGAGAAAGTGGGCCGTCATCGTTCTATCAAGTATTTTTGGTTGGGTACGTGGTAACGACTTTGCAGCTCGATCGGACCGTGGCCACTAGCGCTTTGTTAATCACTTCAATTATTTGCTTCGCGATTATTCCATTGGTTGGAAAGCTGTCGGATCATTTCGGGCGACGAAAGATGTACCTTTTTTTTACGGCATGGAGCGTGCTTTGGTGCGTTCCCGCATTGCTGCTCGTCAATACAGGAAAGTACCCGTTGGTGCTACTAGCGTTCTTGGGTGGCTATGGAGTGGGCGTAGTTGGAACGTATGTGGTACAGCTCGCTTACCTGCCTGAGCTTTTTGGTTCGAAATATCGCAATGGTGGCCTGGCTACTTCCAAAGAACTTGGCGGGTTGCTCAGCGGTGGGCTTGTACCAGTAGTTTCTGCGTCGTTAATGGCTTTTTTTGGGTCGGTGTGGATCGTCGCGGGCTACATCATGTTCTTGGCCTTAGTGGCTTTTATAACTGCTCTACGTAGTCCCGAAACCATGAATAGAGATTTGGTCGATGCGGCCGATGCCATTTGATTAAGAGAGGTAACAATGCGTTCTGTTTGCGATCTATCTGCCATTGAAATGATTAATGCATTTCGCTCGAAAGAACTTTCTCCTGTAGAGGTCACCCGAGAAGTAATCGAGCGAGCACATAACATCCAGCCGCTGCTTAATGCCTTTTGTTTGATTGATGAAGCGGGTGCTCTGCAAGCTGCTCGTCAAAGTGAGAAAGCTTGGTATTCAGGAAACAACATTAGGGCGTTGGAAGGTGTACCGGTATCCATCAAAGACGTGACCACTGTTAGAGGGTGGCATTTAGGTCGAGGTTCGCTCACATCTGAGGGTAACCCACCTGCCGCTTCGGACTCTCCTAGCGTAGAGCGATTACGCAACGCAGGGGCAGTGCTATTTGCGAGCACCACCAGCTGTGAAGGTGGCTGGAAGGCAGTTACGGACAGCCCTCGAACGGGCATCACCCGCAACCCATACGACCTTGAAAAGACACCAGGTGGAAGTAGTGGGGGCGCGGCAGTGGCAGTAGCTTGCGGTGCTGGCCCGATCGCCCTCGGGAGCGATGGCGGAGGTTCAATCAGAATCCCTGCCAGCTTCACAGGGATTTTCGGCTTCAAACCTCAATACGGTCGTGTGCCTCAATACCCTTTGGGCGCTCATTACACCAACATGTCGCACCAAGGGCCTATGACACGTTGTGTAGATGATGCGGCGTTAGCGCTCCAGGTCATGTCAGGAATCCACCCGATGGATCCCGATACATTGCCTGCATTTTTAAAAGATGATTTTGTTGGATTGGAGGGCGCAACCCTGCAGGGTATGCGCATCGCAATAACATTAGACTACGGCTTCATGACAGTCGCCCCGGAAATAGCGTCTGCCTATGAAAGCCTACCTAGGCTATTACAAGAGCTTGGTGCTGAGGTAGTTCACCTAGAACCGGTTGACGATTGGCGTCAGACTTATCGTACGTTGTGGCAGGCCGGAGCAGCTCAAGCAATTCGCCGGTTGCCCGAAGTGCTTCGCCAGAAAGTTGATCCTGGCTTTTTGGCGGTCGCCGCCAAAGGCGAAGCGATTGCTATCGAGGAATATCTGGAAGCGAACATGGCTCGGATCAGCTATAGGCACATGTGCTCACGACTATTCGGTGAGGTTGATGCCGTTATCAGCCCAACTGTAGCGGTTCTACCTTTCAAAACTGGAGTCGATACTCCATCGTTAGCATTTTCAGACTGGCTTGATTGGGCCGGAATTTCATTGCTTGCTAATTTGACAGGCCAGCCAGCTGCATCCGTTCCATTTGGATATTCAAACCGTGGTCTGCCGATCGGGCTTCAGATTCTGGGTGCCGCTTACGAGGACGTGAAAGTGCTTAAAATTTCTAAAGCACTTGAAACGGCGAACCCAATTTCAAGAAGCCCTAATGAGCTGATGGAGCAGCTATCGCGTTGATTATGACAGGGCTTCTCGGCTAAATCTGACGCTTTTAAAGTATCAACTCCGCTAGTCGCTGATGAACCTCATCAGTGACTGGCTTGAGTTTTGCCATCTGTGTCAATCAATGAAGCTTGCAGGCGCCGATCCATACTTGCCTCAAGCCAATGTGGTTCGTACCGCCTGTGGAACGTTCACTACTCATCGCGAATTTAAGGTCACAACATGGCTTGTCGCGGATGTTAAATTGCGGAGAACGCTGGGTGCAACAGCGCTAGGAGGGTGTCCGCATCTCTGGCGCCGCGTACGCTGGAAAAGACAGAATCGACTCGTTAGGCGTGTGCTCATAGGTGGAGGACAGCACGGCACTGAGTCGATCGCCCAACAGGTTCCAAGCACACTTCTTCTCTTCGGCATAGTCGTGATGCAGGTAGTGCGTCGCACCCGCGAGCCGGCCAGCACATGGTTTTGGCAGTGGTCGATGACGTCCAGGCTGACCCCCAGGGCTTGCATCATGGTCGCGCCGGTGCAGCGCAGGTCATGCGGTGTCCAGTCACCGTTCTGGCCGTCGGCAAGGATGAGGGTACGTCGTGACGCCGTCTGGAGAGGGCCTTGCGGTTTTTAAACCGGGCCTGGCGATCGCCGACCTGTTTACTCACTACTTTTACGACCACATGCCCATCACCCTGCTTGTTGGGAAAGCACCACTGTGAGTCTCCGGTGAGGGTTTTGAGTTCCTGAAAGAAATGCAGCGCAAAGGGGGAGAGGAAGACATAGTGGTCCTGTTTCTTGCCCCGCGTGCCTTTGACGTTTTCACTGGGGGGAACCAGGTCTGCCGGTCCAGATCGACATTTTTCCATTCGGCCTGCAGCAATTCGCCAATCCGGCACAAGGTGCCCAGGCTGATCCAGAGCGCGAGTTGAGTCTCTTTGATTGATGGACGCATGCCTTCGTATTTCTGGCCCGCGGGGAGGGCGTTGTAATAGGCCGTCATTTGCCGCAAGCGATTGTGCAGTTCCAGCAAGTCAGCGGGCGAAAGGTTGCGGATTCGTTCCGCCTCGTAGTCAGCAGGGATCAATGGGGAGATGTCGACCAGCTCAGTTGGATCACCCTCGACCAACAAGGCCCACCAAGGCTGGCGCTGTCTGTCCCAGCTGAACATCTGAGTGAGTCGGCGAAGAAACTGATGGCTTGCCGGTGAGCGCCGCGGTTGCCCGCGGTGCGGATCAGTGCTCGAATATCGTGTTCGGAAACATTGTTCACCGATTTCTTGCCCAGTGCGGGGTAAAGGTCATTGGTAAAACGGCGTTGTAGTTCGGCATTGCCATCTTTGCGCGCCACGCCATCCAACAGCCACGCCTTGGCCATCCTGGACGGTCGGCGTTTGCACCTTCGTCGTTTTTACTTGTTCAGCCTCTACGTTAGCAGCGGCGTATGCCTGTGCCTTGGCGGTTTTCTTTTGCTCGTTGGGGTTGATCTGATCATCGATAAGCGCTCGAGCCCGCAGGCATACCTCTTTGTTCTGGTCGCCCCAGCGATAGAGAAAGCTGACCGGCACACCGACCTTTCGCACCGAGATTCGACCGGCCAGATTGCCGTCCGATAAGGTACAGCCTTCCGCTGTTGATAGCGGTCGGGCTCAATGACCAGAGCCCCAAATAGACCCAATCTGCGAAGGGTTGGCAAATCACTCGATGTAGTCAGTTCACGGCGGCGAGCGAGGCGTTTATGCGCAACCGATCTAGATAGTCCGACCATTGCTGAGCAGCCTCCCGACGTTGTCCTAGCAACTGTGCACGTGCATACACCGCGCCCAGCGCCCCCGGCATACGGTGGGATAACGACAGCTCCAGCACGATCGGGTCGATGCCCAGATGCTCGTGGGCAATGGTCCGGTAGGTGGCGCGAAAGCCGTGGGCTGTGATGTCGTACTCTGGCCAGATGCGTTGAAAGGACTTGAGCATGGAGGTCGGGTTTATTGGACGTCCCGGATAAACCGGTGAGACGAACACCCAGCCTTTACCTTCTTCATCGACCACGCGGGTTTTATGTAGCTCGCGTAACAGAACCAAGGCTTGTTCAGGCAACGGCACGATGTGTTTGCTCTTGTCCAGATGCTTGGTCTTGCTTACCACATAACGCCAATCGGCGCCCACCAAGTCGACATCTTCCCAGCGCATCTGCACCAGTTCGCCTGGGCGGACCGGCAACATGACCAGCAGGCGCATTGCGGTGGCAACGCTGCCATCGTTGCAGTCATCAAGGCGTAGAAGAAACCTGCCCAGGTCGGATGGCCTTTCGATCGCCGGGTTGCTGGTCACGATGTGGCGAATCTTCAACTCCTCGATGTTACTGAGCGCCACGTTGCGCTCGACCCAGCCGCGTCCCTCGGCAAAGCCTAGGACGGCACGGATGATGGTGCGCACGCGCCGGGCCATGGCCATTGTGCGCTGGCGGCGCAGCTCGGTAATGATCGTGGTGATGTGCTCCAGCTTGATCTCGCTTATCGGCTTTTTGCCAATGGCAGGCAAGATGTGGTTGTTCAGCGCTCCGGTAAAGCCCGAGATGGATTTGGTCACCAATTCGGCAGACTTGAATGCCAACCATTGCTCGGCCACGTACGCGAAGGTGCGCTCTTCATTGAGCAACTGTGCCTCGATCTTGGCGGTCCTGGCCTTGAGCGGAGCGGTGTGGTTAGCCACGTCGCGGCGTGCGCCGCGGGCAATGTCGCGCGCCTCCTTGAGGCCAATGTCGGGGTAAGCGCCGATGGAAAAGCGGTTTTCCTTGCCATGCAGCCGATACTTCAATCGCCAAACCTTGGAAGGGGATTTGCCTACCTTGCTCGACGCCCTTACCTCCAAGTAGAGGCCAGGAACTTCGCCATCGGCGTGTTTGCCGGGTTCGGTCAGTGAGCGGATCAAGGCATCGCTGAGTTTTCGCTTAAAAACAACCGCATTATCTGGGGGCATCGGTGGGGGCATCCTTTTTAAGGAACCGAAATTTGCCCCCAATTATGCCCCCATGAGTCGTGGAATCCATTGGATTTAGACAGACGGCAGTGGACTTAAATTGTCAATAAACCTTTGTTATAAAACAATTTTATGGAATTTAGTGGAATTCCATTACAGGCTATCCGGGTCCCCAAAGAACATCTGAATCCTCGACCGCAACCAGCGCTCACCCGGATCATTATCCTGAGACCCACGCCACGCCATGTGCAGCTCAAAACTCTGCACCTCGAGTGGCGGATCCTCGGCTCGTAGCCCGCCCGCCGCGGTCAGCGCTTCGGCGGTGTAGTCGGGTACGGTGGCGAGGATGTCGGTGCCTGACAGCAGGCTGCCCAGGCCATTGAATTGCGGTACAGCCAGCACGACATGACGCTTGCGGCCGAGTTTTTCCAGGATTTCGTCCATGAAACCACCCAGGTCGCCGGCGAACGACACCAGGGCATGGGGACGGGCACAGAAGTCGTCCAGGCTCAGGCTGCCAGGCATGCTGTCGGCGCGCAGTACTTTTGGTTTGCTGCGGCGCAGTACTTTGCGCTTGGCGTTGGCAGGCAAGTCGTTGGTCCAGCTGACGCCCACCGAAATTTCACCGCTGGCAAGCAAGGCCGGCATCAGCAGGTAATTGACCCTGCGTACCACCAGAACGATGCCCGGGGCTTCGGCACGTATGCGTTTGAGCAACTGCGGCAGCAGGGCGAACTCGGCGTCGTCCGACAGACCGATGCGAAACACAGTGGTGCTGGTGGCTGGGTCGAAATCAGCCGCGCGGCTGACGGCTGTAGAGATCGAGTCCAGGGCGGGCGAGAGCAGGGCGAAGATTTCTACGGCGCGCGCCGATGGTTCCATGCTGCGGCCGGTGCGCACGAACAATGGGTCGTCGAACAGGCTGCGCAAGCGTGACAATGCTGCACTGATCGCCGGCTGGCCGAGAAACAGTTTTTCGGCTGCGCGGGTTACGCTGCGTTCATGCATCAGCGTCTCGAAGACGATCAGCAGGTTCAGGTCGACGCGACGCAAGTCGTTACGGTTCATCGGCTCGGCTTCACTGGACGGTTGGGGCAGGGGTGAATCTTAAGGGTAAAGGCTGTTACCCTGCACCGCATAATTTGCCCAGAGCGGCATATCCTTAATCAATGACAAGCATGTCGACTATTAATGGCCACAGATGGTCTAACCGTGAAAGCCCGGATAGAGTTCAGGGTATTAGAGGTTCACTAGGCGAGGTTTGCGATGTCCCGCATGATCCGTTTCCACAAGTTCGGCCCGGCCGAGGTGCTCAAGATCGAAGAGCAGGTCGCGGCGCAGCCAGCTGCCGGTGAGGTGCAGGTCCGCGTTGAAGCGATCGGTATCAGTTGGTACGACGTGCTCTGGCGGCAGAACCTGGCGCCGTCCCAGGCACGCTTGCCCGCCGGTATCGGGCATGAAATGGCGGGTGTGGTCGTGGCCGTGGGCGAGGGCGTCGATGACCTGGCAGTGGGTGACAAGGTCGCCAGCTTTCCGGCCTGCAGTGCCAACGAGCATCCGGTGTACGGCGAGGTCATTGTGCTGCCACGTACGGCATTGACCCGCTACCCAGAGATACTTTCGCCGATCGAGGCCAGTGTCCATTACACGCCGTTGCTGATGGCCTATTTTGCCTATGTCGATCTGGCCCGGGCCAAGGCCGGGCAAACCGCGTTGGTCACCGATGCCAGCCATTGCGCCGGTCCTGCCTTTGTGCAACTGGGCAAGGCGCTGGGGCTCAAGGTATTTGCCGCCACCAAGGATGCCGATCAGCGCGACAATCTGATCAAGCTGGGTGCCGACAAAGTGATCGTCACCGAAGAGCAAGACCTGCTCATGCAGATCAATAAGTACACCGACAACCGCGGTGTCGACATGGTTCTCGATGGCCTTGGTGGCCCGCAGATGTCGTTGCTGGGTGATGTCCTGGCGCCGCGCGGCAGCCTGGTGCTTTACGGCTTGCAGGGTGGCAACCAGACGCCTTTCCCGGCCTGCGCCGCGTTTCAGAAGAATATTCAGTTCTTTGTGCATTGCATCGGCAATTTCACGGGCAAGCCGGAACTTGGCATTACACAGGACCAGGTGGCGCTGCAGCGGGCGCTGCGTGACATCAACCAGTTCACCGCTGACAAGCTGCTGACGCCGCAGATCATCAAGGTTTACCCCTTCGAGCGGGTTGTCGAGGCCCATCGCTACATGGACGAATGCCCCTGTGGTGGACGACTGGTGCTGGAGATGGCTGACGCCTGACACCTTGCCCGAGGTGTTTATCAGTGAAAAGCCCGAGCGTTGCTCGGGTTTTTTTATCGGCATTTAATCTTGGGTTTCGCCGTTGTCGACAACTACGCCGACGATTTAGTTAAGTCGCTCAATTGGGATGACGCTGGAAGCGTATTCCATGGTGTGTCATCTGGATGTAATCAAATAGCCGTTCTGCGCTGAACGGCTTTTTTTGCTTATTCTGTATCTTTTATTCGTTGGCCAAGCCCCGATAATGAGCTGTACTTATTACACTCAGGGAGTGAGTCGATATGAATGAGAATCCCATGATTAAGGTGGTTTTTCAGGCCGCGGCGGGTACTGCAGTCTGGGTTGATTGGTGCGTGTTTAGATTGCTGTAAATTCTTGTAGGAGCTTGTGGGAAGTTTCCTAGGAAGTTAGCTGGCTTTTTGTTTCTGCTGATTTTAAATATTTGCAGAAGCGCACTTTAGATGGCCGGAATCGATATTCAGGTGGGCGTAATGGGCAGTATTCACGATCAAGCCATGCAGTATATCTATCAGCAAGTATTGCAGCGTGTGCTTGAGCATTTGTCGCAAGCGCAAAAGGCATCGCTGCAATTATTGGTTCAGCGATTGATTGTGGCGGCCGGTGGCCTTGAACGGACCAAGGGATTGCGCTTGATGTTCGTGTTTGATGCCAGTTTGCGCTGCGCCCAGGCCCTGGCCTGTGTGCGAGCTGCGCAGTTGAGCATTGCGGCCCGCGCACCTCACACCTTTCACTTGCGTATTGCCACGGCGTGGCAAGCCGGGATGAGCACCACAGCACAAGCGAACATCGATAGCACGTTCTCACGATTGTTCATGCACGATGATCCACGCGTCGAGTTGCTGGTGCTCGATGCCGACGAACTGCTGTCCTACGATAATCGTCGCGCTCCATCTGACGCGCAACAACTGGCAGAGCGTCAGGAGTGGCTGTTGTGTGGTCACCTTGGCGGCGGTTCGCCGCTGTTGGCCAACTTTGCCAGCCACGGTTATTTGCACCTGGCTGAGCTGGCTCGCCAGGCTATTACCTGGCAGGGTCGCGTCGACGCGGTGATCAATGCGGACTCACTGGCCGATCGCAAGCGTTACCTGGCCTGGAGTAGGCGCTCGCTGCGTAACGCCGAATTGCTTGGTGCACGGCCTATTCATAGCTGCGCCGCAGCGCTGCTCGAAGGAATGGGTGAGCTGCACAGGCGCTACTTGGACTTGCTGCAAGGGCACGAGTCAGCTTTCGTACCAGCAGGTGCCGAACCCGAATTTGGCGAGCAGCCGGCATTGCGCTTTATCACAATCGACGATCTGGTGGCTGACCATGAAACGCTCCATGCCAAGCGACTGAGTCGCTTTCTGGGCTACAACTTCGACCAGCAGGCCGACCCCGGTGGTCACAGCGGAATCGCCAACCCATTGTTGTTAGCGCATCTGCAGGGGTTAAAAGCCGAGTTCATCGACAACACTCAATACGGTGATGGCATTCACCTGTATCTGCAGCAAACCCGACAGCGAATGCAGCGCAACGATGACTTTGCCACGGTTGAAACGTGCATTTTCGACTATTGGCAGACTGGCGAGCTGGAGCAACGACGTGGCGAGGCTAATGATTTTGCCTCGCAGGCTTATGGCCTGAGCGAAGCGCAATTGGTTTGCCAGTTGTTCAGTCCGTTCGTGGGGCGGGGTGCGCAGCTTGAAACATTCCTGTGCCGCTGCCATCCCGGCATGCTGGTGGCCATGCCTTACTTGCACAAGGCATTGCAGGGGCAGTCGGCACCGGAGCCGGTGGTGCAGTGGTTGGTGGACACCAGTGGTTTGCCACTGCCTATGCTGCAGAAGCTGTATAGCCGTGATGCGTTGGCTGGCGGCTCGCAGTGCCTGTTGTCCCGCTTGCGCGTGCGCGGTGCCAACCTGCGACATCTGAAGTACCGCGCTGCCAATAGCGTGTTGAGCGATGGCGAGCAGGCCGGCATTTGCTGATGAAGGACAAGACAAAACACAACAGGTTTGCCTATCAGGCGGTACACCGCTACTTGACTGAACTGATTTCCCAGTTGGCGCCAGGTACCTGTAACAAGTTGCCGTCGTTGCGAGATTTGGCGCGCCGATTGGATGTTTCCATCTCGACCATCCAGCATGCCTACTCGATGCTCGAACACGAAGGGCGTGTGCAGTCGGTGCCCAAGTCCGGTTACTTTGCCCGAGGCAGAGAGATCATCGTCCAGGCACAAAGTGGCGAGGATCTGTTGCACGACTTGCAGGCGCACGCCAGTCGTTCGCAAATGCTGGTGTTCAATGGTGAGCAGTCGCTGTCATCGCTCGAGACCAATCTGCTGGGTATCGAGCGCCAGTTGCTTCGTCAACATCCAAGGTTCACCGGGCTCGTTCACAGCAATGGCGACCTGGAACTGCGAACCGCACTGGCGGCGCACTACACCCAGTCGGTGCAGCTGTATTGGAGTGCTGACGATGTCTATCTATCGTCGGACCTGTACTCGCTATTCGAAACCTTGCTGGCCGCATTGGAATTGCAGGGCAGTACGATTGTGGTGACATCACCCTGTTCCTGGCGTTTGCTGCGGATTCTGCAAGCGTGCGGGCTACGGGTAATCGAAATGCCGCTGAACAGTGATGGCGGCCTGAACCTTGAGCACTTCGCCTACCTGCTCCAGCGAGAGCCGGTGCGCATTGTCATGTTGGCTTCACGCTTGAACAGCCCGCATGGCAGCCTGTTGCCCCACGTGCAGTACCAGGCCATCAGTGAACTGCTGGATCTACACGGGGTGTGGTTACTGGAAAACGACCTGGATGCCGAGTACTGCTTCGCCGCACATCCTCAGGTTTGTCTGCGAGAGATGGTCGATCCGCAGCGCCTGCTGGTGTTTTCCTCGCTGGAGCGCACGGTGGGAGCCGAAGCGCCATTCGCCTATCTGTTGTCGCGCCATTGCCCGCAGCAGCTCCAGCGCCAGTTCCTGGCCAGGGGCTTTCATTTGCCGCCCTTGCGCCAGCAAGCTGTGGCACGGCTGTATGGCAAGGGGCGCATCGATATCCATCTGGAGAAGGTACGCCTGCGTCTGTTCGAGCGGGTTACCCATCTTTATCAGCAAATGCAGGTTTACCTGGGCGCGCACATGCAGTTCAAGATGCCTGCCGGCGGCACGACGATCTGGGCGCATACCCGGACGCTGGTGGACATGCGGGTGTTGTTTCAGCGCCTGCTCGAGCAGGGCCTGGTCATCGTCCCAGGTGAATTGTTCAGCTTGCAGGGTGACTACCGCCAGTACCTGCGCCTGGGCTGTCCATCCAGACAGTCACATGACCTGCAGATTGGGCTGAAGGTATTGCGCGAGGAGCTGCAGCGGGCTCAAAAGGCCAAAAGGTAGCGAACGCTCAGTTGATCGCCCTCGCTTCGATTGCGAGCCCCGGATTCGCTGTAGTAGTTGATGAACACGCTGTGGCCACCTGTGCTGTAACGCACACCCGGTCCGAAGCCGAATACCTGCTCCTTGGAGTCCTTCTGGCGATGGCCGTCTATTTTGTCGGCACTTATCTGCTTGAGGTGATAGCCGGCCACGCCCACGCGCCAATGATCGTCCAGTGCGTATGAAGTGGCAAAGTTGCTGTGCAGTGCTTCGCCGGGTTGTATGTCGCCGGCTTGCAGTTGCTGTGCCGGACTGTCATTGCGACTGTTCCAGGCATAGTGCAGCCGCCCGCTGAACTCCAGGCGTTCGCTTGCCATCCAAGTAAAGGCGTAGTGGGGATTGAAGGTCCAGACATTGCTTCCAGTGTTGATCTGCGCGCGCTTGTCATAGTCACCGGTTGGCAAGGTGAAGACGAAATTCAAGCGTTGCCAGAAGGGCCGCCCGAACAACATCACCGGATCCCATTGCAATAGCAGTGGGCTGACTATCAGATCGCCTTGACGGGTGCGGGTACCTTGCGGACCGCCGTCGATATCCAGATCCAGGTGTACCAGCGGTAACAGTACTTCGGCGCCGTAATAGGCTCCGGCGATGCGCTGCTTGCTGATGTAGGCGAAGTGCGGCAGTACGGTGGTGCTTCGTATCCGCTGGCGCCCTGGCACCGAATGGCCGCTGGCATCCACGGCCTGGTTACTGCGGTTGTACTGGACGGGTAGCTCAAAAAGCATTCCCGGTTGTGTGATGCCATCCAGAAAACTAGTGTTGCCCAAAGGCAGGGGCGGCAGGCTGACACTATCGGCCTGGGCTTCCAGGCACAGCAGCGGCCAAAGCAGGCCAAGGGCGGGCAGGTGAGGGGCACGCATGCATAAGTCTCTCTAATTATGTGTTTGTCAAAGCGGCTTGGCGGCGCAGTAAGCATCGATGTGCAAAAGTGTCGTCGTATATCGTTGCTGTTCCGAAATTGATACAGCTCTTGGCGCAATATGTCGTCTACGCAGCCTTGAATTGCGCAAACTGCAACTGTAGCGGCTTTGATTGGGTTGAGTAGCCGGCAACTTGGTCTTCTGCGTTCTTTTTGTAGAACGATGCGGATTCCTGATTTGCTTTTTAACCGAGGGGAATAGATTTGTGGCTCTCTGCGCAACTGCCGATCGACACCCCTTGCCGATCAGTGGTGCTCCAGCAGGTTGCCAAAAGTGGTGATCTGTATGTATAACCAGTGTCATTGAGCCTGCCAGTAGCCTTGCCGTGATTGCCCATTCTGTCGACGACCCGTTTTACTACCTGTACAACTTCCAGCAAGTGCTGAATTGGATCGGGCAGCGCTATGCCGATCTGCTGGACGAAAACGAGCAAACCTTTATCGAACGATTCGCCGAGCAACCGCGTGCTTCCCAGGCGTTGCTGGTGCGTATGGTGATGCGCAAGGGTGAACTGTTTCGTCCAAGCAAGCTCGTCTACGCAGAAATCGGAGCACCCTTGGCGGCATTGCAACCTTTGCTGGAACACAGCTGGGTTACCGATGACAGCCCCTTGAGTCTCGAACAGCTGTTTCAAGTGTTGCGCAAGGATGAAATCGCCAGCGGGTTTAGCGCCCACCTGATTCGTCCTCGGGCGGCCAAGGCTGAGCTTTTTACCCAATTGCAGGCGCTGGAACTGACACCGCGACCTTTGCACGACTGGATGCCCGACTTTGCCGAGCCCATCCTCACGCTGCAGTTGCAAGCGCTGTGCGATCGTTTTCGTCTGCTGTTCTTCGGCAATCTCTATCAGGATTGGTCGGAATTCGTCCTCGCGGACCTGGGGCTGATGCGCTATGAACAAGTGGCTTTCAGTGAGCAATCAAGGGCATTGAAACACCGTGGGGACGTTGATCTGGCCCTGGCCTTGCACCGCTGCGCCGAGAGGCTGGAGCAGGGAGCTACGGCGCAAGAGGTGCTGACTCAACTGGAAACGTTGCAAAGCGACAATCCATGGTTGTTACGGCGACGTTCGCGGCTGCTGTACCAGTTGGGTCAACACAGCGAGCGCCTGGGCGACTGGAACCTGGCTTTGCAGATCTACCCGCGCAGCCAACACCCACAGGCGCGGATTCGCCGCATCCGAGTACTCGAGCGCAGCGAGCAATGGTCAGCGGCGCATGCCTTGGCCACGCAAGTTGCCGCGCATCCGGCCGGGCCAATAGAGGCTCAAGCGCTGGCGCGAATTCTGCCGCGCTTGCAGCGCAAGCTTGGTGGTCCCCCTCAGCCGCGACGAGCAAAGCCCTCAACCGCTTTGATCGAGCTGCAATTGCCGATCGAGCAGGCATTGCTGGGGGTCGAGCGGGCAGTGCAGGTGCACCTGGAACAGGAGGGCGGCCAGGTACATTACGTCGAGAACACGCTGTTCAACAGCCTGTTCGGCCTGCTGTGCTGGGACGCCATCTTCGCGCCGCTGCCCGGCGCCTTCTTTCACCCATTCCAGAGTGCGCCGCAAGACTTGCACGATCCGGAATTCCAGGCGCGTCGCATTGCTTTGTTCGACGATTGCCTGGAACAACTGGACGACGACCGCTACCAGCACACCATCGGCCGGAACTTTATTGCCAAACAGGGCCTGCAGTCGCCTTTTGTCTTTTGGCAGGGACTCGATCAGGCTTTGCTCGATCAAGCGCTGGCTTGCCTGCCGGCAGTGCATCTCAAGCGCTGTTTCGAGCGCTTGCTGGAGGATATTCAGGCCAATCGTGCCGGCATGCCCGATCTGATCCAGTTTTGGCCCGAGCAGCAGCGCTACCGCATGATCGAGGTCAAAGGGCCGGGTGATCGCCTTCAGGACAACCAACTGCGCTGGATCGATTTCTGTACTGAACACGGTTTGCCTATCGAGGTATGCCATGTGCGCTGGATAGCGCAGGCAACATGAGTTATCGCGTGGCGGTGCGGGCGCTGTGTGAGTTCAGCGCCAAGGTTGGCGACCTTGACCTGCGCTTCACCCCTTCGCCGACCGCGCAGGAGGGAATCAGCGGCCATCAACGGGTAGTGGCTCGACGCGGCCCGCACTATGAGGCTGAGGTCAGTCTTGAAGGGCAATTCGGTGCGTTGCAGGTACGCGGCAGGGCAGATGGCTATGACCCACAGCTCAACCGTCTGGAGGAAATAAAAACCTACCGCGGTGACCTGGCGCGCCAGCCGGAGAACCATCGTCAGTTGCATTGGGCCCAGGCAAAAATCTATGCCTGGTTGCTCTGTCAGCAACGTCAGCTTGCCGCAATCAACCTGGCCTTGGTGTACCTGAATGTCGATAGCGACAGTCAGACACTGATCGAGCAGCATTGTACGGCCCCTGAACTTGAACAGTTCTTCAATGCCCAGTGCGGGCTGTTCGTGCAATGGGCCGAGCAACAACTGCAGCGTGTGGCGCTGCGCGATACTGGCTTGCACAACCTGAGGTTTCCCCATGGCCAGTTCCGTCGTGGTCAGCGTGAGCTCGCCGAAACCGTCTATAAGGCAGTCAGTACTGGACGCTGTTTGATGGCACAGGCGACCACGGGCATCGGCAAGACCCTTGGCACCTTGTTTCCGTTACTCAAGGCCGTGGTCCCGCAGCAGTTAGACAAGGTTTTCTTCCTGACCGCCAAGACTCCCGGTCGCGCCCTCGCCCTGGAAGCCTTGCATCAGGTCCATCACAGCGCGCCCGGCATTGCCCTGCGTAGCCTGGAACTGGTCGCTCGCGACAAGGCCTGCGAGTACCCAGGCACTGCCTGCCACGGCGAAGCCTGCCCGCTGGCCAAGGGTTTCTACGATCGCTTGCCGGCTGCTCGACAGGCCGCCCAGGCGCTGGCCATTCTCGATAAGGCTGCACTTCGCGAAATTGCCTTGGCGCATCAGGTCTGCCCCTATTATCTGGGGCAGGAAATGGCACGATGGGTTGACGTGGTGGTGGCTGACTATAACTACTACTTCGACCAGAGCGCCTTGCTGCATGGCCTCGCTCAGGTGAATCAGTGGCGTGTGGCATTGCTGGTGGATGAAGCGCACAACCTGGTGGAGCGTGCGCGGCAGATGTACAGCGCCAGCTTTGACCAGTGGCAATTGCAGGCACTGCGTAAAAGCAAACCCGCCGGCATGGGCAGCGCCCTGGACCGCCTCAATCGTCAATGGAATGCCTTGCACAAGACTCAACTGATGCCGTATCGGGTGGTCGAGGAACTGCCGGAAGCGTTCCTCAAGGCGTTGCAGCACTGTGTCGGTCTGATCCAGGAGCAACTGAATCAGCAACCTACGGGCATCGATCCGGCGCTGTTGCAGTTTCTCTTCGATGCCTTGCAGTTCATCCGCATCAGCGAGTTGTTCGACGGCCATTTCATTTTTGATATCAGTAAGCGCGAAGGGCCGGGCAGGCGCAGCCTTTCGACCTTGTGCCTGCGCAATGTGGTCCCCGCTGCACAGATAGGCCCGCGCATGGCCAGCACCCGTAGCGCAACTCTGTTTTCCGCAACCCTGAGTCCCAGGCATTACTACACCGACTTGCTCGGCATGCCCGCAGACACCGCCTGGCTGGACGTGACGTCGCCCTTTGCCGCCGAGCAACTGCGCGTGCAGGTGGTCAGCAATGTCTCTACCCGTTATCAGCATCGTGCTGCCTCGATTGCACCGATCGTCGAGCTGATTGCGGCGCAATATGCGCTGGAACCCGGCAATTACCTGGCGTTTTTCAGCAGTTTCGAATACCTGCAACAGGTGGCCGGGCGGCTCGCTGCCGAGCATCCGCAGATTGTCCAGTGGCGTCAGGCACCGGGTATGGATGAAGGCCAGCGCCAAGAATTCCTGCAACGTTTCGAGGCCCAAGGGCGTGGTGTCGGCTTTGCCGTGCTCGGCGGCGCCTTCGCTGAGGGAGTCGACTTGCCTGGTACGCGGTTGATCGGGGCGTTTGTCGCGACCCTTGGATTGCCCCAGGTGAATCCAGTCAATGAGCAAATCAAACAGCGTATGGCGCGATTGTTCGATGCAGGCTTTGACTACACGTATCTGTATCCCGGCGTACAGAAAGTCATTCAGGCGGCAGGTCGGGTGATTCGCGGCACCGACGACAAGGGCATGGTCATGCTCATCGATGACCGCTTCGCCGAGCCTCGGGTGCAAGGCATGTTTCCCACTTGGTGGGCGCCGCAACAGAAATAATCAGGGGGCCGGGGAGCATTGCCATCGCGTGCTTGTCAAAGTGCCAGTAAACTCTGCATTTTTGACCCCCGAACATCTTTCTTGAGGTTTTGCATGAAGCTCAGTCCTTTGGCAGGCAAACCGGCTCCAGCGTCCGTGCTGGTAGATATCCCGCGCCTGTTGACCGCCTACTACACCGGCCAACCCGATCCCAGCATCGCCGCTCAGCGCGTTGCATTCGGCACCTCCGGGCACCGGGGCAGTTCGTTGGACCTGAGCTTCAACGAACACCATGTATTGGCCATCAGCCAGGCTATTTGCCTGTATCGTCAAGCCAAGGGTATCGATGGTCCATTGTTTGTAGGCGCGGACACGCACGCGCTGTCGACCCCGGCAACGGCCAGTGCTTTGCAGGTGCTGGCAGCCAATGGCGTTGAAGTCATGTTGTCCAAGGATGACGAGTACACCCCGACCCCGGCAGTGTCCCACGCCATCATCTGCTACAACCGTGGGCGCAGCAGCGGCTTGGCCGATGGTATCGTCATCACGCCTTCGCACAACCCGCCACAAAGCGGTGGTTTCAAATACAACCCACCCAACGGTGGCCCGGCCGACAGCGATGTGACCAAATGGATTGAATCCAAGGCCAACGAGTTGCTCGTCGCGGGCCTGAAAGACATCAAGTGCATCGAGCACGATCAAGCGCTGCGGGCGAGCACCACGCATCGCCACGACTATGTCAGCAGCTACGTCGCCGACCTGGAAAACGTGATCGATTTCGACGTTATCCGCAGCGCCAACCTGCGGCTGGGTGTCGATCCTCTGGGCGGTGCTGGTGTGCGCTACTGGTCGGCGATTGCCGAGCACTACAAGTTGAATCTGGAAGTGGTCAACACTGAGGTCGATCCAACCTTCCGCTTCATGTGCGTGGATTGGGATGGCCAGATTCGCATGGACCCTTCCTCGCCTCACGCCATGCAAGGCCTGATCGGCCTGCGTGAGCGTTTTGACGTGGCGTTTGCCTGTGACCCGGACCATGACCGCCACGGTATCGTGACGCCGAACGGCCTGTTGGCGCCGAACAATTACCTGGCGGTGGCCATCGATTACCTGTATCAGCATCGCCCGCAGTGGCGCCAGGACGCCGCGGTCGGCAAGACTGTCGTGAGCAGCGGCCTTATCGATCGTGTGACTGCACGCCTGGGCCGTCACTTGTACGAAGTGCCTGTAGGGTTCAAGTTCTTTGCCGACGGCTTGTTCGACGGCAGCCTGGGCTTTGGCGGTGAAGAAAGTGCGGGTGCCTCGTTCCTGCGCAAAGACGGGAGTGTCTGGACCACCGACAAGGACGGCTTGATCCCGGCACTGCTGGCGGCGGAAATCACCGCACGTACCGGGCGCGATCCGAGTCAGGCCTATGCCGAGCTGACCGCTGAATTGGGTGAGCCTTTTGCTACCCGTGTTGAAGCCAAGGCCAATCCGCAGCAGAAGGCGCTGTTGAGCAAACTGGCACCGGAGCAGGTGAAGTCGACAGCGCTTGCCGGTGAGCCGATCGAGCAGATTCTCAGCCATGCACCAGGCAACAGCCAGGCTATCGGTGGCTTGAAGGTCATGACCGCCAATGGCTGGTTTGCGGCGCGCCCATCGGGTACTGAAGACATCTACAAGATCTATGCAGAAAGCTTCATTGACGAAGCGCATCTGCAGCGCTTGGTAGCCGAGGCTCAGGAACTGGTTGACACTGCTATCGCTTGATATCTGCTCCCATTCGATTGACGGGGCGGGTAGATGAAGATTAACAGCCGATCAAAAGCCGACTGAAATCTCGCTCCAGGGGGCTTGGCCCGCGTAAACGCTACTGCAACTCAAGCTGCAGTTGCAAGCCGCCATCATCACACTGTCGATGGTAGTGGACGATCCCGCGGTATGTGCGCCCCTCCCAGACGAACGCGATGCTGTGCGAGCGTTCGAGCTTGGCCGGGACTGGGGCGCGCACCTGCATTTGCAAGCCGGGTTGACCATTGAGGTTCAGTGGCGCCAGTTGCACTTCGCACTCGGCGCTGTGGGCGATGGGGCCGAACAGCGTATCCTGGACGAAATCGATCTGCAGGCAGGTCGGGCACGCCCGGCTTACGTTTCTCATGCCGAAGCTCTCCGTGTAACTAAAACAATGTTGGGTGATTAGTTTTTCGAGGAGAAATCGCCAACAGAGTTCAGCTTTTTTGCACGCAGGACCACTGGTCGGACATCGCCGAAGATTTAGCAAACCTTGGCGCTGGAGTTACTTCCAAAGATAAGCAGCGCCACGCTGGCGCTGGATGCAATTTGGGAGTTAAACAATGGCCAGCGACAAGTCCCGCAACCAGTACCAGATGCAGAATCCGCTCACCCAGTACCCGCAACCACCGTTTCCGGCGCAGTCGCAAGCAGCGCCGGGCCTGGATCAGCAGATGAAGCCCAAGCCCGACCACGGTGAGCAAAGCTATCAGGGCTTCGGTCGACTCAAGGGGCGCAAGGCTTTGATCACTGGCGCCGACTCCGGTATCGGCCGCGCGGTAGCAATCGCGTTTGCCCGCGAGGGTGCTGATATCGTCCTCAACTACCTCCCGGTCGAACAACCGGACGCCCGCGAAGTGATCACGCTGATCGAGGCCGAGGGCCGCCGCGCGATTGCCCTGCCAGGTGATTTGAAAGACGAGGCGTTTTGCCGGGATCTGGTCGATAAGGCCCATGAACAGCTTGGCGGACTGGATATTCTGGTAAACGTCGCTGGCAAACAGGTCGCTCGCAAGGAAGTAGGCCGCATCAGTAGCGAGCAATTTGATGCAACCATGAAGACCAACGTTTATGCGCTGTTCTGGTTGTGCCAGGCGGCAGTGCCGCTGATGCCGGCGGGGGCGACCATTATTAATACCGCTTCGATCCAGTCCTACGATCCCTCGGCTACCTTGCTCGACTACGCCACCACCAAAGCGGCCATCGTTGCCTTTACCAAAGCGTTGGCCAAGCAGGTTATCGAGCGGGGAATTCGTGTCAACGCCGTAGCCCCAGGGCCGATCTGGACGGTGCTGCAGCCCAGTGGTGGTCAGCCCGACGAGAAGATCCCGCAGTTCGGCGGACATACACCGATGAAGCGTCCAGGCCAGCCCGCGGAATGCGCACCGCTCTATGTGCTGTTGGCCTGCCAGGAGTCGAGCTACATTACCGGTGAGATATTCGGGGTTACCGGGGGCAATCCATTGCCCTGATCGTCGGCACCGAAAACCTTCACGCAGCGTTGTAGTCAGACAGACAAGTGCTTTTCAATCGCCCGAGGGAGAACATCATGGCCAGAGCTATCTGGAAAGGTGCCATCAGTTTTGGTCTGGTGCATATCCCGGTGTCATTGAGCACGGCAATCAGTAGCGACCGGGTCGATTTTGACTGGCTCGACGAGCGCAGCATGGACCCGGTTGGCTATAAACGCGTAAATAAGGTGACCGGCAAGGAAATTTCCCGCGAGCATATCGTCAAAGGCGTGGAGTACGAAAAAGGGCGCTATGTGGTGATCAGTGAAGAAGAGATCCGCAAGGCTCGCCCGGAGGCGACTCAGACCATTGATATCTTCTCATTTGTCGACAGTGCCGAGATTCCCTTGCAGCAGTTCGATACACCTTACTACCTGAGTCCGGATCGGCGCGGTGGCAAGGTGTATGCCTTGTTGCGCGAAACCTTGCAGAGCACCAGTAAAGTCGCCTTGGCCAAGGTTGTTCTGCACACTCAGCAGCACCTGGCGCTTTTGCGCCCGCTTGAAGATGCGTTGGTAATGATCACGCTGCGTTGGCCACAGGAAGTGCGTAGCCTGGACAGCCTGGAGTTGGACGCCAGCGTGCGCGATTCGAGCATCGACAAACGCGAGTTGCAGATGGCTAAACGCTTGGTCGAGGATATGAGCGGTACCTGGAGCCCGGATGAATACCGCAACGACTTCAAGGAAACCATCATGGCCCTGGTCGAAGAAAAAGCCCGTCAGGGCAAGATCGCCACGGTGGCCCCAGTGGAAGGTGAAGGCGAGCAGAAAAGCGCAGACATCATCGACCTTACCGAACTGCTCAAACGCAGCTTGGGCGGGCGCAAGGCTGCGGCAAAAAAAGCCCCGGCCAGTAAAAAGACCTCCCCACCCAGCAAGCCTCGGAAAAAAGCCTGATCAGTTGGCCACCGCTGTCTGATACAGATGCCACCAGCGCAGGACGTCAGTGGCGTCGGTGAACACTGTTTCATCAAAGCCTGGCTGGCTACACCGCCGACGCATCGCCCAGGCTGTTGAGAAAGTCGCCAAAGCCACCGCGTACTTTGCAATCGCGCCGGCTACTGGTGGACACGCTGTTGCGGGCGGTCCAGACAATGTGCGCGCCGCATTGCTGCAGGTCGCTGACCAGTTGCACATCCTCATCGAGTGCCAGGGCTTGAAAGCCGCCCACTTGCTGGTAGGCCCGGGCGCAGATACCGAGGTTGGCACCGTGGATATGACGATGATCCTCGCGCGCCTGATAATGAGCCAGATAGCGCTCGCGCAGCCGCGAGTCCTGGTGTGGCTGCCAGGTCTCGACATGCACGGTGCCACATACAGCATCGGCGGCAAATGCCAACTGACACAGCAACCAATGCGCGGGCACACAGCTATCGGCATCGGTAAAGGCCAGCCAACGGGCACCTCTTTCCAGCATCAATGCCGCCCCTGCGCGGCGAGCGTGACCGACATTGCGCGCAGTTACCTTGAGGCTTTCCACACCATGGTTGAGTGCGATGATTTCACTGGCGTCGCTGCAATCGTCCAGCACTACCAATATCTGCACAGGCTCTCCCAGCGCCGACACTGCCCGAGCGGCGTCGGTCAGCGCTTGCAGGCAGGCGCCGAGCAGTTGTTCTTCGTTATGGGCAGGAACGATCACGGCTATCATGGGCAAGGCTCGTCGAGGTCGATGATCTGGGGGGTCACGCACCAGTATTCGAGGAGAAAGTCTGCCTCTTCGTGGCGCAGCTGACGGTGCAGGGTCAGGTGTGCTGCCAACAGTTCATGCGCCTGCTGACCGGTTTGAGGACAGCCCTCGATCGGGTGTAGCCAGTGGCAGAGCAACAGGGCTCCGTCGCTGCTCAAGCTCGCCCGCGCTCGTTGCAATACTTCCAGCCACTGACGCGGATCGAGGTAGTAACCGATCTCGCTGAGCACGATCAGATCGAATTCGCCGCTCGGCCAGTCCTGTGGCAGGCAGCCTTTTTCCACGTGTGCATGGTGCCACGGGCGCAAGCGCTCCCTCGCCAGATGGACGGCGGTGTTATCAAGGTCTTGGCACACCAGGTTTGCCGTGCGCTCGGCCAGTCCAGCACTGAGTTCACCATTGGCGCATGCCGGTTCGAATATTCTTGCGTAATGCTGGCGCGGCAGGCTTGTGAGCAGCACCTCGCGTTTGCGCTTCTCGTACCAGCGGGTGCGAAATGCCCATGGATCATCGTTGCCAGCAAATAGTTGTTCGAAATAGCTCGCGGGTACACTCATGTAAACACCAGTTCAAAAGGTTGCAGAAGACGCGCCAACGCTTCGCGATCCAATACGGGGGGACGTTCTCCATCGGCTTGCAGTTGGCTGGTGTGGGCGGTGATGGCCTGGCGCTTGAGCGCCAGCACAGCCGAGTCGAGAAACAGCTTTTGTGCACGCTGCCAGGGTAGGCGTGGGTCGTCTGGTCGTGCCCAGTGCCAAGCCCAGATCGGCACTTCAATCAGTTGCGCCCCGACGCGCTCGCAGGCCCTGGCACAGGCCCGTCCCACTGCTTCGTGATCGCAGTGGCCATCAAGGCGCCAAGTGGTCAGCACCCGGTCGCCGGGGCGTAACAGGTGAACCAGTCGTTCAGTCAGGCCCCGTTCATGATTGGCTATGGCGCTGTCTGCCAGTCCCAGGCGTAGCCAGGTCAGGTTTTCCATGACCAGTCCGAGGCGCCGCAACGCTTCGGCGCTCTCTCGAGGGCGTTGCTGGCGCAAGCGCTCGCTGGTCCAGTGCCGGGAGTACGGGTGACTGGCTTCGCCATCGCTGACCGATACCACTATCAAGTCATGTTCCCGACCTTGCAGGCTCGCCAGCAGGCCACCACAACCCAGTACTTCGTCGTCCGGGTGCGGCGCTACTACCACCAGGCGCGAGCCTTCAGGAACCAGTTGGTCGAGATGAATTGCCGGGACCGCCTGAAGGGTCGGCGATGCTTGCCAGTGTGACAGCGGGGTGCCGGGTGCCTGGATCGGGTTTTCGGGGGGACGCAAGGTCATAGGTGCCATCCTCCGTCGCCAGCGTTGCCGAGTTGACGGCCTAACTCGGCCAGGTCGCGTTCAGCATGACTTTGACGTATGAACACCGGTAGATCGGCGCTTAAGCGGGCAAAGTGACTGTCGCGGCAGAACGGTGTGGCGCCGAGTGCGCGACCGACGTGATTCAATACCATGGTCGCGGCTGACTCGACCTGGGCACGCAGACGCCGCACCTCACGTTCGGCATTGCTGCCAGGGTGGCTGTCGATCCAGTGAGCAGTTTCGCGCAGCGCCGCCCGTGCGCCCATGAGTGCGGCGTCGATCGCGCCCAGGTGGGCCTGGGCGTGAGGGTCGTTGCGGCTGTTGCAGTGCTCCAGCAAGAATCCGCCAAGGGCCTGGGCGGCACCGTACCAACAGGCTGCAATACCGCCACCGCCGTGCCAGAAGCCCGGGCGTGAAAGGTACTGGCCGCTGCTGCCGACCTGTTGCGCCGGGGTATCGGTGAATTCAACATCGACACTGGCCGTGTTAGCCATGCCTACCGCCTGCCAGCCCTCGTTGAAGATCCTCAATGAGGGTTGATTCAACGCTACCGCCACCAGGTAGGGTCGCTGCTGCTCATCCCATGCCGTGAGCAGGGCATGGTCAATCTGCAGTGCCCCGGAACACCACGCTTTGCGGCCATGCAAGCGTACTTCGTTGCCGTTGCGCGCACTTATCTGCACGCGCGCCGTCGGCGGCTCGGCCGCCCAGACGCCCCAAGTGCCAGAAGTGTCCAGGTGACTGGCGCCGCACTCATGGATGATTGCCAGCGCGTCGGTGTGGCCTTCGAACAACTTGGCCAGGCTCAAGTCGGCGCCGGCAACCTGAGCCAGGACTTGCCAGCGTTGCAGGGTGCGGCCATGGCCGGGCAGAGGCAGTTGGTCCAGGGCATTTTCGCGGCATTGCTGCAGACAGTGCTGCAGTTGGCGGTCGATGCTCAAGGCCAGCGGCCGCTGGGCGAACTGCTGCAGAAAAGCGGCAGGGACGGGTGTGTTCATCTGGTCGACTCCCGTGCAGCGTGGTGGTTATCTGCGCTGTTCTTTTTCAGGCCGCGCAGATTCATTGCGCAGAGACAGAACTGCAGCACGATCAGGGCCCAGGCCTGGGTGTGCCAGCCCCAGATCGCCCATAACAGGTTACTGGCAATAAAACAGACGAAACCGACTCGACGCCGTCGCGGCTGCTGCGAACCAATCCACCAGGCGGCGAGGACTGTCGCCAGCATTGCCGGCCATTGCAGCCAGTCGATCACATCCAGGTCGGTCATCAGTCAAGTCCCAGACGGCGACGCAGGTCTTTGCTGATCGACTGACGGACCTGGCCATAGTCGGCCCACGGATCTGTGCCTTCTGCCAGACGCTCGCCGAGGTTAAGCAGATTCCACTGGTTAGCGCCTTTGAGTTCGGTCAGTTCAGCTCGGGCAATGGGTACGGACACCGGCAAACCTTCGCGTGCGCGGATCGAGTAGGCGCACACGGTGGTAGCGCCTTTGCTGTTGCGCAGGTAGTCAATGAAGATCCGTCCGACGCGATTCTTTGGCCCGGACACCGCCGACAGCCGTTCCGGGAACAGTCCGGCCAAGTGCTGGACAATGGCCTGGCTGAAGCTTTTCACCTCATCCCAGCCTGCGCGACGCGTCAACGGTACGACAATGTGCATACCCTTGCCGCCACTGGTTTTGAGGAACGATTGCAGGCCCAATTCATCAAGCAGCGCCAGTGTCAGCTGGGTGGCCTCAAGCATGGCTTTCCACGGCAGGGCCGGATCTGGGTCCAGATCGAGCACGAAACGGTCAGGCTTGTCGAAGTTCTTTGCCGTGGCGTTCCAGGTGTGCAACTCAAGGGTGTTCATCTGTACCGCACCGAGCAGAGTCTGTGCCTTGTCGATGATCATCAGTGCTTGGCCGGCTTCGGCCTTGTCGTGGCTTTCCAGGTCGGGAATGTTCAGTTGCGCTGCATTTTTCTGAAAGAACAGTTCGCCGGACAAACCATCCGGGGCACGCACCAGTGCTACTGGCCTGCGCTGCAGATGCGGCAGTATCCAGGGCGCTACCTGCGCGTAGTACTCCGCCACTTGGCGCTTGGTAATCCCCGTGCTGGCATCAATGATGCGCTCAGGGTGGGTGAGGTGCAGGTTGCTGGGCAAGGCGGGGTGTTTCGACGGGTGTTTCGACTGATTTTTCACAGGTTGCTCCAGGGCAATGTCGCGCGCTGGTTTGTCATCGCGCAGGCCATGGAATACCGAATGGCGAACCACGCCGTCGCGGGTCATTTGCGCGAAGGCCACTTCGGCCAGCAACTGTGGCTTGAGCCAGTGCACGCCCTTGGCCTCGGCGCCGGTGGGCGCTCTGACGAATTGCGCCTTGCTGGTGTGCAGCGGTACCAGGCGCTGGTGAATGTGTTCGAGGGTCTGGCTGTTGAACCCGGTGCCGACTTTACCGGCGTAGCGCAGCTCGCCGCTGTCTGCATCGTGTAGAGCCAGCAGCAGGGCGCCAAAGGCCTGGCGTGAGCCTTTCGGATCGGTATAACCCACAACCACGAACTCCTGGCGCTGCTTGCACTTGAGTTTGATCCAATCGCTGCTGCGGCGGCTCACGTAGGTACTGCCAAGACGTTTGCCGATCAAGCCTTCGATCTCCATTTTGCAAGCGCTGTCGAGGAGCGATTGCACCGCTTGGGTGAAGTCGGCGCTAAAGCGCAGGCGCTGTTCGTCGGCATCTTCCAGCGCTGCGGCCAGGACCTCACGGCGTTGCTCCAATGGGCATTGACGCAAGTCCATGCCATTGAGAAAAGGCGCATCGAACAGGTAGTAGATGATCTGCTCGTCCTGAGCCTCGTCGAAGGCATTCTGCAAGGCCTGAAAGTCGGCAATACCTTCGGCGTTGTTCACCACCATTTCGCCATCGAGCCAGGCTGATTGCAGGCCGAGTTTGGCCAGCGCCTTGGCTTGCCTGGGCAGTTTGCGGGTCCAGTCGTGGCCGTTACGGGTAAACAGACGCACCTCGTCGCCGTCGAGACGGGCGAGGATACGGTAGCCGTCGAATTTCACCTCGTAGCACCAGTCACCTTCCGGGGGGGACTCAACCAGCGTCGCCAGTTGAGGCTTGAGCTCGGCGGGCAGGGGGCTTGCCTTTGCGGCTGTGAGTGCTCGATTGGCAGGCTTGGCCTGTGCTTTTTTTGGGGTCTTGGTCTTGGTGACTGACTTGGCCTTGCGATCGATCAGGGTGCGCTCACTGAGCACACTGTCCGGTTCAGCGGCGAGAATGTCATAGTCGGCTTGCGGGCGGGCCTGGGCGTCATCGGACTTGACCAACAGCCACTGCTCTTTCTTGCCGTCCAGATGAGTACGAAACAGATTCCAGATGCCGGAGAGCTTTTCACCTTGCAGGCGAAAGCGCAGCTTGCCTTTGGCATAGGCCTTGTGCGGATCTTCTTCAGGGATCCACACCCCGCGATCCCAGACGATGACATCACCGGCACCGTAGTGGCCTTCGGGGATGTTGCCCTCGAAGTCGGCATAGTCCAGCGGATGGTCTTCGACGTGTACCGCCAGGCGCCGGACCTTGGGGTCCAGCGACGGGCCCTTGGGAATGGCCCAGCTTTTCAGGGTGCCGTCCAGTTCCAGGCGAAAGTCGTAGTGCAGATGGCTGGCGTCGTGTTTTTGAATGCAGTACTGCAAGGCATGCGCAGGCGTTTTACCCGCAACGTGCTTGCCTGCGGGTTCCGGGGTGGCGTCGAAATTGCGCTTGCGCGCGTACTCCTGCAGCGGCTTGGCCATGGTGATGTCCTGCGACTTTTGTGCGTTCACATAGCATTGGGAAAGGCCGCGGGGATGGGAGTTCAATCGACTTGCACGCGCTGGCGTAACCTTGGGCGACTCCTCTTGGCGCCGCCGCGCCGTCGCTCTGCTTTAATGGGTCAGACATTTGATGCCGTCTCACGGAGTACGCGCCCATGGAACGTCTTAGTGCCAAAGACTTTGCCCCTGAACTGCTGGAACTTTACGATTACTACGCCCATGGCCAGATCAACCGCCGTGAGTTTCTCGACCGTGCGGCGGCGTTTACCCTGGCCGGGATGACAGCCAGTGCGCTGCTGGCATCCCTGAGTCCGAACTACGCGCTGGCCGACCAGGTTTCTTTCACCGACCCGGAAATCGTCGCCGAGTACGTCAGCTACCCGTCGCCCAAAGGCCATGGCCAGGTGCGGGGCTATCTGGTACGCCCCGCCAACGCCAACGCCAACGCCAACGCCAACGCCAACGCCAACGCCAAGGGCAAGGTGCCCGGCGTTGTCGTGGTGCATGAAAATCGCGGCTTGAACCCCTATATCGAGGATGTCGCCAGACGCTTGGCCAAGGCCGGCTTCATCGCCCTGGCACCCGACGGCCTGAGCTCTGTGGGTGGCTACCCGGGGAATGATGACAAGGGGCGCGAGCTGCAAGCCAAGGTCGACCCGGAAAAGCTCATGAACGACTTCTTCGCGGCTATCGACTGGCTGATGGGTAACGACAGCACCACCGGTAAGGTCGGCATCACCGGCTTTTGCTATGGCGGGGGCGTGGCGAACGCTGCGGCCGTGGCGTATCCGGAACTGGGTGCGGCCGTACCGTTCTACGGCCGTCAGGCCGATGCCAAGGATGTGCCGAAAATCAAGGCGCCATTGCTCCTGCACTATGGAGAGCTCGATGCCCGCATCAATGAGGGATGGCCGGCTTACGAACAAGCCTTGAAGGCGGCCGGAAAGACTTACGAAGCGTATTTTTATCCCGGCGCCAATCACGGTTTTCACAACGACACGACCCCGCGTTACGACGAGGCAGCCGCCAATCTGGCGTGGGAACGGACACTGGCGTGGTTCCGGCGCTACTTGGTTTAGCGGCTACGGCTGGTGCATACACATTTGGACATGGCTGGCCATTTGCCAACCCTGAAACTATCTGTTGCCATGCGCCTCTCAGACCATTAGCCATGTCAGGAGACCGGCAATGAGAACCATGGTAATAGGGGCCAGCAAGGGCTTGGGCAGGGCCCTGATCGAGGGATTGGGCGAGGCCGGCGACACGCTCATTGGCGTGTCACGCAGCAGGCCCGAGGGGCTGATTGCGCAAGCCGGCGTCGAGGTGCAATGGTTAGAGGCCGATCTGGCGAAACCGCGCGACGCCGCCAGGCAACTTGAGTGGGCGGTGGAGGAGCAGGGACTCGATACTCTGATCTACAACCTGGGCATCTGGGAGTCGCGCGCGTTCACACCCGAGTACAACTTTATCGAGGATGACGATGATCAGATCGAAGCCATCGTCAGCTGTAACATCAGCGCCACCCTTCTAGTCATCAAGCGCCTGCTGCCGACGCTACTGAAAAGTGCGCGACCGCGCATCATCCTCACCGGTTCGACATCGGGGCTTACCCAGAGCGGGCGTCCTGAGGTAGCTTTTGGCGCGTCAAAATTCGCCTTGCGCGGCATCGCCGATGCCCTGCGCGAAGGCTATCGTCAGCAGCACCTGGGCGTTACCTGCCTGAACCTGGGCTACTTGAACACCGACGATACCCTGGGTACCGCTCGTGAGGTAGCGGCACAACACGGTGAGGGGCAACTGATCCCGGTCCATGATGTTGTTCAAGTAGTGCGCATGGCCTTAAGCCTGTCGTGCGCAAGTTTCGTCAGGGAGCTGACGTTGCCGGCAATACTCGACGAACGCTTCTGATCGGTCGCAGGCCCTGGCGCGGGGCCTGCTCGCCTGAGCTACCGCTGATCTACAGCGGCGCCTTGTGTTTCGATGATGGCATAGACTCAACGGTTGCAATGTAACCGCCGAGCAGGCCGAAATCCGCCCGATGTTGCCGTCTTCCGTAGGCGTCTGACCCGCTCATCGCCCCCCCTATTCGGGAGACTCAGTCATGAAAGTCGTCGTGATCGGTGGTACGGGCCTGATCGGTGCACAACTGTGTGCGATCTTGCGAAACAAGGGCTATAAGGTGCTCGCCGCCTCGCCAAGCACCGGGGTCAATGCTCTGACCGGCGAAGGCTTGGAGCAGGCACTGGACGGTGCGGCGGTGGTCGTCGATGTAGCGAACTCGCCATCCTTTGAAGACGCCGCAGCGCTGGCATTCTTTCAAACCAGTGGACGCAATGTGTTTGCTGTCGAGAAAGCCTGTGGTGTGAGTCATCACATTGCGCTTTCGGTGGTGGGTACCGAGCGCATGCTCGAAAGCGGCTACTTTCGCGCCAAGATGGCGCAGGAGCATCTGATCAAGCAATCAGGCGTGCCCTACACCATATTGCGCGCCACCCAGTTTTACGAATTCATGGGCGCCATTGCCTATTCAGGCATCGACGGCAACCGTGTGTGCCTGACCACTGCCGCGTTGCAGCCGGTCGCTTCGGCCGATGTCGCGCAGGCGCTGGCTGACCTGGTCGAGCAGGCCCCTGGCAACCGCACGGTGGAAGTCGCCGGCCCCGAGCGCAAACCGTTGGTGGAGTTTGTGCGCAGCTACCTGGAACACAACCGCGATGCGCGTGAAGTGATCGTCGACCCCCAGGCCACCTACTTCGGGGCGCCGATCGATGATCGCTCGTTGACCCCAGAGGACGGCGCACGAATCGGTGTCATCCGCTTCCAGTCATGGCTGCAGAGTGTGCCTGTTGAAGGCTGAACCACGCGTTGAGGAGACCAGCATGCGCACCGGCTCGCTATTTTTCTTTGTAACCCTGGCGTGCACCACAGCTGTTCACGCCCAGTCCCCGGGCGCAAGCGCACCGCCGCCCAGTGTTACGCCAGTCATGACCCAGACGTTGCCTGAGTACCCTGGCAAGGAGGTATTGATTCTGGAGGTGCAGTATCCTCCTGGAGGCGCTGACCCGGTACATCGCCATGACGCCCACGGCTTTGTCTATGTGCTCGAAGGCTCGGTGGTGATGGGGGTGAAGGGCGGGAAGGAAGTGACACTCATGCCTGGCCAGAGCTTTTATGAAGGGCCACAGGATGTGCATACGGTTGGCCGCAATGCGAGCCAGGAAAAGCCGGCCAAATTTGTGGTGTTCCTGCTCAAGGATGCCGATAAACCAGCGCTGTTGCCTGCGCAGTGAAGCGGTCGGGCAGTTGCTGGCGATAGACACGCAGCAACTGCTCGGTGAAACCGCCTGGCGGTCAGGACAGGAAGCCACCGTCCACATTCAGCGCTACGCCTGTGGTGTAGCTTGAAGCATCGCTGGCCAGGTACAACACGGCGCCGGCCATTTCTTTCGGGTCAGCGACGCGCTTGAGCGGTATCTGCTGCAGGGCGGTGTTGAGAATGGCATCGTTCTTGACCAGTGCCGAAGCGAACTTGGTATCGGTCAGGCCCGGCAACAAGGCGTTGCAGCGAATACCAAAGGGCGCGCACTCTTTGGCGAACACTTTGGTCATGTTGATCACCGCCGCCTTGGTCACCGAATAGATCCCCTGGAATACGCCAGGCGACACACCATTGATCGACGCTACGTTGATAATGCTGCCGCCGCCGTTTTCACGCATCAACTTGCCAGCCTCGACCGACATGAAGAAATACCCGCGAATGTTTACATCGACGGTTTTCTGAAAGGCGCCAAGGTCGGTGTCCAGTACGTTGCAGAATTGCGGGTTGGTCGCGGCGTTGTTGACCAGGATATCCAGGCGACCGAACTGCTCGCGAATGCCGCTGAACACCGCGTTGATCTGTTCCATTTCACCAATATGGCAAGCCACAGCAGTGGCTTTGCCCCCAGCTGCCACGATGGCATCGGCGACTTGCTGGCAGCCGTCGAGCTTGCGGCTGGAAACAATCACATGGGCGCCTTGCTGGGCCAGCAGATGGGCAATCGCTTCGCCGATGCCACGGCTGGCGCCGGACACAAACGCAATCTTGCCGTCGAGGTCGAACAGTTGAGTCTTGGACATGGTTTTTTCCTTGTTGTAGTCGTCAAAGGCTGGACTTGGCAATGACCTGCAGGCTCATGTGCTCCAGTAGCGTGTTCATGTGGATGAACTGGGCAAAGCGCTTGTCCTGGGTCTGGCCATGGTAGAAGCGGAAGTAGATCTGCTGGACGATGCCGGCGAGGCGGAACAGTCCGTAGGTGTAGTAGAAGTCGTAATTGTCGATGCTGATGCCGGCGCGCTGGGCATAGTAGTCGACAAACTGCTGGCGAGTGAGCATGCCTGGCGCGTTGCTTGGCTGGCGTCGCATCAGTTGCACAGGTGCCGGATCATCGGCTTCGATCCAGTAGGCCAGGGTGTTGCCCAGATCCATCAGAGGGTCACCGAGGGTGGTCATTTCCCAGTCGAGCACACCAATGATGCGCATGGGGTTTTCAGCGTCGAGAATGACGTTATCGAAGCGGTAGTCGTTATGCACGATGGCCGGCTTGGGATGATCAGCCGGCATCTTCTCGCGCAGCCAGGCGATGACTTTCTCCCAGCGGGGCGCATCCGGGGTCAGGGCCTTTTCGTAACGGCTGCTCCAGCCTTCGATCTGACGTTGCACGTAGCCTTCGGGCTTGCCCAGATCGCCCAGTCCGCAAGCGTTGTAGTCCACCTGATGCAGTTCGACCAGACGATCAATGAAACTCTTGCACAGCATTGCGGTGTGCTCGGCATCAAGCCCCAACTCCGGCGGCAGGTCTGAGCGCAGAATGATGCCCTTGACCCGGTCCATGACGTAGAACTCGCCGCCAATCAACGCTTCGTCGGTGCAATGCACGTAGGCTTTGGGGCAGTAGGGAAAACCGCTGTTGAGCTGATTGAGGATGCGAAATTCACGGCCCATGTCGTGGGCCGATTTGGCCTTGTGACCGAACGGCGGACGACGCAGGACGAACTCGCGCTCGGGGTATCGCACCAGGTAGGTCAGGTTCGAGGCGCCGCCGGGGAACTGGCTGACCTGCGGCGTGCCGGTCAAACCCGCAATGTGCGCCTTCAGATAAGGGTCGATGATTGCACCATCGAGTTCTTCGCCGGGGCGGACCTGGGTGGACTGGTCGGTGAGCGTCATACTTTTCCCTTATGATTGAAGCCGGTGACTATTGGCTAATCTAATTCTCGCGCCGGGCCCGAACAAGCCTGGCGCGGCGTTATAGGTCAGCGTGTTGCTGGTCGATCAACGCCCCTGATGGCAGCGGTGAAACCATCAGGCGAAAAAAAACCGAAGCCATTCAAGGCTTCGGTTCGCTTGGCATCAGCGCAGGGCTCAGGCCGGGAACAGCTCGCTCAGCTTCATCGACAGCATCATGTCGCCTTCGACGCGCAGCTTGCCGCCCATGAACGCTTGCATGCCGTCGGTTTCACCGCTGACGATGTCTTTGAGGGTTTCGCTGTCCAGCACCAGGGTGCAGTTGGCGTCGGCATTCTCGCCTTCCTGGATTTCGCAGGTGCCATCCTTGACGATCAGGGCGTAGTGCTTGTCTTCGTCGGTGATGTTGAAACCGAACACCAGGTCAAGACCGGCAGCAGCGGCTGGGTTGAACTTGGCTTTCATCGCTTCGACGGCTTTTGCTACATCGCTCATGGTGCGTTCCTTATTAAGTGATTACGGCAACCCGTAAAGATTGCCACGGGCCGGGGCTCAACGGTAGGTAATGAGCTCCGGCACCTTCAACAGCTGCACGTGGGCTTGGCTATTGAAGGAAGCCAGGGCCACCTCGCTGCCACGAAACTTCAATTGGCTGAGCGAGGTGTTGATGATCTGCCAGTTCAGCTCGAAAGCCTGGCTGGCAGTAATACGGATAACCCGGTGGAGCAGGGCAGTGATGGTGCCGCCAGAGGTAAAAATTGCAATGTTGTCGCCATGGCTGGCCTGATCCAGTACCCGGTGCAGGCCGGCTTCGACACGCTCGACGAAAACGTGCCAGGACTCACAGCCTTCGCAGGCGTGTTCGCCACCGTGCCAGCGCTGGATCAGCAGTGCAAACAAGCGCTGGAACTCTCTACGATTCTGCGCACCGTTGCGCAGAATGTGGCGTGCTTCAGGTTCGTCCGGCAACAGGCCCGGCAGCAGGCTGCGAATGACCGCGTCGGCGTCGAACTCATTGAAGGCGTCGTCAGTTTCCAACTGTGGTACCTGAACGCCGCTATCATGCATGCTCTGCAGGGCCAGGCGAGCGGTGTCCTGTTGACGACGCAAGTTGCCGGCCAGGCAGCGATCAAGGCGTATACCCAACTGGGCCAAATGCTGACCAAGTGCTTCGCTCTGGCGCATGCCCACGGGAGAGAGGACGTCATAGTCGTCTGCACCGAAGGAGGCCTGGCCATGTCGAATAAGGTAAATACTGCCCACGTCGTACGCCTGCGGTAAGAATGAGCCCGAGGTTAGGTTGCCTCCGGCAGACTGTCAACGAAAAAACATACAAGCGTTTGAAAAGAGCGTTTGAACTGCGTTGCTGGACGTTTCCTACGCTGGTAGGGGCAAGGCGGCGCCGGTATGCTTGACTATCGGTTCGCGCCGTTCGGGCGCTGGCATGTTAAGGAGTTACTGTGGAGTTTCTTGCAGAGTACGCAAGCTTTCTCGCCAAAACCGCGACCTTGGTGATCGCGATTTTAATTGTCCTCTCGGCGATTGCCGGGCTGCGCGGCAAAGGCCGGCGCAAAGCTGGCGGGCAATTGCAGGTCAACAAGCTCAACGAGTTCTACAAGGACTTGCGTGATCGCCTGGAAAGCAGCTTGTTGGATAAAGCCCAGCTCAAGGCGCTGCGCAAGCAGCAAGCCAAGGCGCAACAACAGCAGAAGAAAACACCGGAAGATAAACCGCGGGTGTTCGTGCTGGATTTTGATGGTGATATCAAGGCATCGGCCACTGAGAGCCTGCGTCATGAAATCACCGCCGTGCTCAGTCTTGCCACCCCGCGCGACGAGGTGGTGGTACGCCTGGAAAGCGGTGGCGGCATGGTTCACAGCTACGGTCTGGCCTCTTCGCAACTGGCGCGTATTCGCCAGGCAGGCGTGCCGTTGACGATTTGTATCGACAAGGTCGCTGCCAGTGGCGGCTACATGATGGCGTGTATTGGTGACAAGATCATCAGTGCCCCGTTTGCCATCCTCGGCTCGATTGGTGTGGTTGCACAGCTACCCAACGTCAACCGCCTGTTGAAAAAACACGATGTCGATTTCGAGGTGTTTACGGCGGGTGAATACAAACGCACGGTGACGGTGTTTGGTGAAAACACCGAAAAGGGCCGGGAGAAGTTCCAGGAAGATCTGGACGTCACCCACCAACTGTTCAAGGACTTCGTATCGCGCTATCGCCCGCAGTTGCACATTGATGATGTGGCCACTGGCGAAGTCTGGCTGGGTGTGGCTGCGCTCAACAAGCAACTTGTCGACGAACTCAAAACCAGTGATGAATACCTGGGTGAACGTGCGCGTGATTCGAGTCTGTACCATCTGCATTATGCCGAGCGCAAAAGCCTGCAGGAGCGGGTCGGCCTGGCAGCGAGTGGTTCGATCGAGAACACCCTGCTGGGGCTGTGGAGCAAGCTTGGGCAATGGCGCTGAGCAATATGTAACGCCAATGCATGAGTAGTTTGGCTTTTCCTGTGGCTTCACCCTCCACAGGAAAAGCAAGCATGGCCACCTCTCCAAATCTTTCCATTCCAGGCCTCAATGGCCGCTTTTTGAAAGAGCATCTACCTGACTGGCTCAAGCACGCCACGCCTGCCGACTTGAAGCGCTGGCGCGAAGGACTGCTCCCAGCTCAATTTACCTCGGATGGTCAGGCAGACTGGTTCACACAAGCCAGTGAGGCGGACCGTGAAGCGCTGAACAACGCGCAAAAACGCAGCCGAACCTCCAGCCAGGCCCTGGCCCGTGCACTGAAGAACCTTCAGCCGTTGAGCGCTTTCGCTGAGCCTTTGCTGATGGACAAGCTGACCGCGGAGTTGGACGAGGTGTTTGATGTAAACACCACGCAGTTGGTGGAGATCCACTACGAGGCTGTCCTGCTCGGATCCATGCTTCGACTCCAACCGCGCCGACAAACCCTCATGCAAGCTGCCTTGCAGAACTTTGCCGCCGATACCGCGTTTGAAAAAGGCAGTGCATTGGCACCCCAAGGGGCCTTCGAACTGGAGCTAAAGTCCGACTCCACAGCTGCCAGGCCGCAATTTCAGTACCGTTACACCCGCAAACTGAAAACCAGACCAGAGTCTTTTGCCAAGTGGTGCCATGAGCTGGATCTGGGGGGCAAGTATCAAGCACATCTGAGCGAAGTGTTCGAGGCCCCAGAGACTGCGGATGAAGTGCGAACCCTGTCGATGAATGCCTACAAGGACAATTTGCGTCTTCTCGCCCAGACGGCGTTCATGAAGGGCGAGATTACGTCCTCGGCGCGACAGATGTTTAACCAATTGCTCGAAGGAAATCAGGCAGCGCTTTTCCATGGCAAACCTGTCAGCTGTCAAACGCTGACGATGTACCAATCGCCCCTGGGTGGTGTGCTGACGTTCAGTGCCAATCGCATTACCAGCAATGAGCAAGAGCCTATTGTCGCGTATTTCCCTGGAGCACCGTTGTACCCGCTCAAGGAATATCCTTCGGTGAAGGCGCTCAAGCAAGACCTGCGGGTAAACCTGCTGTCGCCAACCTATCGACAGTTGTTTCGCAGTTATGTACCTCAGCATGAGCAAGCCCATTTCTTCAAATTGCTCGATGAAAAGCTGCTCGACAACAGCGCAGAACTCGATCCAGGTGCCAACCTTCACCTCCGTGATGAGGTGATCGAAGGTGAGCTGTTTGATTATGTCCATGACCAGCAATTGGCGCGCCTCAAGGCCAGCGCCCTTGCGTTGGCCGTGCCCAGTGCACAGGTCGACGAGGAGGCCAGGAACAAACGTGTAGCGTACTGGGAAAGTATTGGCTTCAATGCGCTCAACGCTGCTGCGTTCATTGTCCCGGCTCTGGGTGGGGTAATGGCTGTTGTCGCCGGCTATCAGCTGCTCAACGAGGTCGTCGATGGCGCTCATGCTTGGGAGGCAGGTGATATCGATGAAGCCGTAGGCCATTTCGAGTCGGCTGCATTGAACCTCACATTGGCGATCGCAGGAGGTGTTGCTGGCAGCTCGGGCAGGCCGATAAACGCCAGTGAGCGTGTGGATGGATTGCTGCGCGTAACGCTGCCGGGGGGAGAGGAGCGATTATGGAAGCCTGACCTTGAACCCTACGCGCGCGATGTCGTGTTGACTGGCAGAGCTGCCGATGCCGAGGGTGTCTATCATCTTTCCGGCAAGCAATATATTCGCATCGATGAGCGCGTGTTTGAAGTGGCCAAGGACGCAGAGGGCGAATGGTCGATACGCCACCCTGAAGATGATCAGGCCTATCAGCCCGCGCTCACGCACAACGGCGAGGGCACCTGGCAGGCGATTGGTGAGCAACCCTTGCAATGGTCCCACGAGCAGTTGCTCAAACGTATCGGCGTCGCTGCGCATGGCCTGACTGAGGAAGAGCTTGAACAGGCTGTAAAAATCAGCGGCGTTGATGATGATGTGCTACGACGTATGCATCAGGATCACATGAAGATTCCGCCGCTGCTCAAGGAAGCCTTGCGTCGCTATCAGGTCGATCGTCGGGTAAGCAGGCTGATCACATGTTTGCGGGAAGGGGCACCCAATGCGCAGGGGCTGGGATTCGAGCCGACCCTGGCCCAGGACCTGACGCGCTGGCCACAGCGAGTCTTTGAGGTCTATGACGAAACCAACTTGAATCGCGAGCCTATACGCTACGGGGCACACCGCTGGCCCAGTGGACGCGTCATTCGATTATCCGTGCAAGAAATTTTTGCCAATAAACTGGCCGAGAAGGTACTCGCAGACCTGACGGATAGCGAAGCGATTGACCTGTTCGGTACAAGTGTCGAAGCCGACAAGCGCCTGGACGTGCTGCGTGCCCGGGTTGCCGAGCGAGCGTCAGCGCGCCGAGGCGAAATTTTCAAGGTGATGTACGAGGATGGCGGGCAGTCGCATTCCCCTGAACAGTTACGCCTTATGCGCGACTTCCCAACGCTGACCGATGCCGCTGCACTGGAAATAGCAGACGCCGCCGACGCTACCGAGCTTAAGCAGTTGCAGGCAAATGAAGGTCGCGTCCCGATGCGCCTGGCTGAAGAGGCGCGTATCTATCAACGCCAGATTGTCCTGGGTCGAGCGATACAAGGGTTGCATCGCCCAACGCTGGCCAGCTTAGACAGCGACCGGCTGGCATTGGGCTTATTGGGCACGTTGCCAGGCTGGTCCGATACGGTACGTGTGGAAATGCGTGAGAACGGCTTGTCTGGTCGCTTGCTGGCCAGCGTAGGCAGCGCCGGGGGCGAACTCAAGTCGTTGGTGCGTCAAGAGGGGCTTTTTAGCGTGTTTGATGCCCAGGGGTTGGAGCTGGCCAAAGGCGAAGAGATTGGCGCTTCATTACTCAAGGCCTTACCCGACAGTGAGCGCCAAGCCATGGGCCTGGAAGTAAATGATAGCCACAGACTGTGTCGAGCTTTGTATGCGCAGGCAATCGGCGACCAGGCGGTGGCGGCAAAATTGCTTGGTCAGCAATCGATAAAACCTTGGTTTCGTGCACCTATGCGCCTTGCCGATGGCCGCGTCGGTTATCCCCTTGGCGGAACCGTAGGTAGTCTGGCAGTCAACGCCAAGCTCCAGGCGCTGTATCCAGAGTTGACCGCTGGCGAGCTTGAGGCGATGAAAGCGCGGCTGTTGGTCGAGAATCAGACCATGGGCGATGCGCTGTTCAAATTGGACGCCGAGCGTACAGCGTTAAACCAAACGCTTGCGCAGTGGGTTCAAGCGAGCACTAGCGACTTTCAACGCAGTGCGCGAGTGCGACTAAGAGAGCGGCTGATAAACGCCTGGCATCGAAAAGGCAGGCGTCGTCGCGCAGAGCTGATACTCGATGAACCGGATGCCGGCGCTCTACCTGCGCTATCGGCGCGCTACGAACATATTCGAAGGTTGATCGTGCAGCCTATGCATCTGCAGCAACTACCAGTCGGCTTTTTGCGCTGTTTCCCCAAGCTCCAGATGTTGTCGTTGACGGGCAACCCACTGGGCGTCATTCCTGCGGATGTCGCGGCATTGACCGATTTACGTCAATTGACCCTGACAGAGGCCTGGTTGGAAAGTAGCGACGACATGTTCGAGGTGCTCAGGCCTTTGGTGAGGCTGCAGTCGCTGGAACTGCAGAACAATCATCTAGAGAGCATCCCCGCCTCAGCAGCGCAAGCCCTGGCATCATTGCCTGTTCTGGGGCGACTGAACCTGAGTGGCAACGCGATGGCCTTGAGCAGTACAGCGTTAGAAGTACTGAATGCTTTACCCCTGCGCTTTCTGGACTTGAGCAATACTGAGCTGGCGCTCGACGAAGTCGGCGCCCACGCTTTCGCAGGTTTTACCCACCTGCAGCGCCTGAATTTGAACGGTAACCCGCTGGGCAGCGTGGTGGAACTTGCAGGCTTGTCGCAATTGCAGCATCTGGGCCTTAGGAATTGCCAGTTGACGCAGTGGCCGGAGGGACTGCTCGCGCTGATGAACCAGGATGCCTATGCGTTGCGAACGGTGGACTTGAGTCACAACCAGCTGACGCAAGTGCCCGATCTGGCGGGCACGCATTTTGGCGCGGGCCTGGCGCGCAACGCTGATGGCCTGCATGAGCTGGATATGTATTTCAATCCGCTCGATGCACAGAGTATTGCGCATTTGAACACCGTTGCTGCGGCGTTTCACTCTGAGGTGGAAGTGCGTATGCAGCCAGATTTCTCCTGGGTTGAAGGGGCAAGCCAGAGCCAGCGCAACCTGTGGCACGAGCTGTTTCAGCAGCAGCGCCACAGGGCGCTGAACGATGTGCTTTCCCGACTTGCCTTGTCCAGTGAGTTCGAGCGCAACGCCGCCGACCTACGTGCCCGGGTCTGGTCTATGCTGCAACTGGCCTCTGAGCACACTCAGCTCAGGGAGGATCTGGTCGATATTGCCGGGACGTTCCCTGTTACTTGCGGCGATGCTGGTGCCGACGCCTTCAGCGCCTTGGAAATTGCGGTGCTGGTATTTCAGCGCAGTCTCGAGGCCAATACCGGCGAGCGGGCAGGGGCGTTGATCAAACTCTACGCTCAGCTGTTTCGCCGCCATGAAGTAGAGCGAATGGCAGATGCTCTATCGCTGGCGCGGACGTTGCGACGCCAGGCGCTGGTTGCCCAGGGCGCACTCCCGGCGCTGGATCCGCTGGATGATATCAGCGATAGCGTACTCGTTCGTCAAGGTGTCGATGACATCGAAATACGATTGCTGCTGCGCCAGGGGCTGGCAGAGGCGCTGGATTATCCGGAACCTTCGAACGGCATGCTGTTCGAGGCCACCGCCAACGTTTCGTCACAGACGATCACCAGGGTGGCTGGCGCGGTCAGGGCGCGCGATACGCTTGCCAATCGCCAGGCATGGATGGTGGATGAAAGCAGTTGGCAGCGTTACCTCAAACAGCGCTATGGCGATCAATTTGATCAGGTGTCGACGGTCTGGGCTGAAGGCCTGGAATACTTGAGTTACTGCGACGAATCGTCCGAGGAGGTGCCCGATTTGCTCGATAGTGAGGTTCTGGCGGTGCTGCGTACCGTGCTCGAGGGAGAACCGCTGGATGAGGCTGGTGCGTTGCGTCGACTGCGTATCCGTGATGGATACCTGGCGGCGGTCGATACTTTGGCAAGCGCGCGTAACCGTGCCGAGGTGGCCCTTATGAAGCGTTTGACCCAGGCCTTGTCTGCCTCGTAACAAACCGATGATGCAAGAAAAAGGGCAGTGGATTCGTTTGCCAATGAATTCACTGCCCCTGATCAGCATCGAGACTTAACGGCGACGGAACAACGGTTGCGGCTCGTCAGTGGACGCCTGGTAGGTCACGGAGAAGTCCTTGAGGCTTTCCAGTGCTTCTACCGGGTCCTTGTCGGCACGCAGGGCGAAGGCGTCGAAGCCGCAGCGCTTCATGTAGAACAATTGGTCGCGCAGCACATCGCCGATGGCGCGCAGCTCGCCAGTGAACTTGTAGCGATCACGCAGCAGGCGCGCATTGGAGTAGTTGCGCCCGTCAGTGAACGCCGGGAAATTCAGCGCGATGACCTGGAAGTTGCCGACGAACTCGCCGATTTCCTCTGCTTCTTCGTCCGCATCCAGCCACACACCCAGACCGCCATCGCGGGCTTTGAGGGCATGACCGTGGTCGCGCCACAACTGCAGCGGAACAATGTAGTCGTCGCAGTTGGTCAACTCGTCGAAATTAGCGTCCTTGGGCAGCAGGTGCCAGGTTTCGTCGACGATCTCGTTGTTCTTAATTATTCGCTGCATAGACGCGCTCCTTGAAAGGGTCGATGCCAATACGTTGGTAGGTGTCGATGAAGCGCTCGTCTTCGGTACGTGTTTCAACATAGACGTCGATCAGCTTCTCGATCACATCCGGCATGGCGTCCTGGGCGAAAGAAGGGCCGAGAATCTTGCCCAGGCTAGCGTCGCGACTGGCGCTGCCACCGAGGGAAACCTGATAGAACTCTTCGCCTTTCTTGTCTACCCCAAGAATGCCGATGTGGCCGACGTGGTGGTGACCACAGGCGTTCATGCAGCCAGAGATGTTCAGGTCCAGTTCGCCGATATCGAACAGATAGTCCAGATCGTCGAAGCGGCGCTGGATGGACTCGGCAATCGGAATCGATTTGGCGTTGGCCAGCGAGCAGAAGTCACCACCGGGGCAGCAGATGATGTCGGTGAGCAAACCAATGTTCGGTGTGGCGAAGCCGCCTTCACGCAGTTCCAGCCACAGGGCGTGCAGTTGGCTCTGCTCGACATCGGCAAGAATGATGTTCTGCTCGTGGGAGGTGCGCAACTGGCCGAAGCTGTAGCGATCGGCCAGATCGGCAACCGCATCGAGCTGCTTGTCGGTCAGGTCGCCAGGCGCTACACCGGTGGGCTTTAGCGACAAGGTCACGGCAACGTAGCCCGGCTTCTTGTGCGCCAGCACGTTGCGAGTGCGCCAGCGCGCAAAGCCTGGGTTCTGCAGTTCGAGTTCGCTGAAGTCGAGGTTGTCGAGCAGCTTGTAGTCCGGGTCGACGAAGTGCTTGGCCACACGGTGCACTTCGGCTTCGGTCAGCGTGGTGCTGCCGCCGCGCAGGTGAACCATTTCGGCATCGACTTTCTCGGCAAAGACTTCAGGGGTCAGTGCTTTGACCAGGATCTTGATCCGCGCCTTGTACTTGTTGTCGCGACGGCCGTAGCGGTTGTAGACCCGCAGGATCGCATCCAGGTAGCTGAGCAGGTCCTGCCACGGCAGGAACTCATTGATGAAGGCGCCAACTACCGGAGTACGGCCCAGGCCGCCACCCACCAATACGCGGAAGCCCAGCTCACCGGCAGCGTTGTACACCGGCTCCAGGCCGATGTCGTGCACTTCGATGGCGGCGCGGTCGCTGCTCGAGCCGTTGATCGCGATTTTGAACTTGCGCGGCAGGTAGGCGAACTCGGGGTGGAACGTGGTCCATTGACGGACGATTTCACACCATGGGCGTGGATCGATCACTTCGTCGGCGGCGACACCTGCGAACTGGTCGGTGGTGACGTTGCGCAGGCAGTTGCCGCTGGTCTGGATCGCGTGCATCTGCACGGTAGCCAGTTCAGCCAGGATCTCCGGGATGTCTTCCAGGGCTGGCCAGTTGTACTGCACGTTCTGCCGGGTGCTGATGTGGGCATAGCCCTTGTCGTAGTCGCGCGCGATTTTCGCCAGCATCCGCGTTTGTCGCGACGTCAGCTGGCCATAAGGCACGGCGACCCGCAACATCGGGGCAAAACGTTGAATATAGAGGCCATTTTGCAGGCGCAATGGGCGGAACTCTTCTTCGCTCAGCTCTCCGGCCAGGTAGCGGCGGGTCTGATCACGGAACTGCTTGACGCGGTCCTCGATGATCCGCTGATCGTACTCGTCATATACGTACATAGGGGTCCTGTTCTCAAGCTGCTTGCAGCTAATCGCGCGCACGGCCGCGCACTCCCAAAGCGGAGCGGGAGGAACGATAGCAGTTTGCGGTTATACGCAAAAGTGATGTTTTAGCATATGAAAAGAACCATTTGGACTAAGTGAGATTGACTGCCATTTAGCCGTTTGACCCGTCACGGTGTTTATAATTGACGGTTTTGAATAGCAGGAGAGCTCCACATGCTCAAGGCCTTGTGCCAAAGCCTTTGCCTGAGTCTGCCGCTGGCAGCCGGGGCACAGGCTGCATCGGTGGTTTTTCTCAATCCGGGCTATTCCAATGAAACCTTTTGGCTCAGCTATTCGAACTTCATGCAGGCTGCGGCAAAAGACCTGGGCATGCAGTTGCGCATCGAATACAGCGAGCGGCAATCGGAATTGGCCCTTGTTCAGGCACGCCAGGTGCTTGAGGGCAATCCGCGTCCAGACTATCTGGTGTTAGTCAATGAACAGTATGTGGCCCCAGAAATCATCCGCCTTTCGCGCGACAGTGGGGTCAAGCTGTTCCTGGTCAACAATGGTCTGACCGCCGACCAGGCGCGATTGATTGAGCAGAACCCGGACAAGTACCCGCCACTGCTGGGCACACTGGTGAGCAATGATGAGCAGGCCGGGTACCAGATGCTCAAGGAACTGATAGCCCTGCACACGCACAAGGCTGGTAATCAGCCTGTGGAGTTGCTGGCGTTTTCCGGCCTGAAGACGACCCCGGCCGCGTATCTGCGCGAGCAGGGTATGCGCCGGGCCTTGGCCGAACACCCGGAGATTCGCTTGCGTCATGTGGTGCGCAGTGGTTGGGGCCAGCAGCGCGCTTACGAGCAGGCGCAGCAACTGCTCAAGCGCTATCCGAATATTGATCTGGTCTGGTCGGCGAATGACGAAATGGCCTTTGGTGTCATGCAGGCATTTGTCGAAACAGGTCGCACGCCAGGCAAGGACGTCTTGTTCAGTGCCGTCAATAGCTCCGTGGAAGCGTTGCAGGCGCGCATTGACGGCACCCTCAGCGTGTTGATGGGCGGGCACTTTTCCATGGGCGGTTGGGCAATGGTATTACTGCACGATGATGCGCTGAATCTGCCAATCGATCGAGACGGCAAAAGGTTTCACCAAGTGCCAGTGTTGCAGATGATCGACCCCATGCAGGCCAGGCGTTGGCTGAAATTGCAGGGCCAGGCCGACTACGGGCTGGACTTCAATCGCTTCAGTGCCCAGGGCCGCCCCCAAGACTATAGGTATCCGTTCCTCAACGCGCCGGTCAACTATTGAAAAGTCCCTGCTTGAGCAAAGGTCATTACTGAACTTAACTGCTACGGGTGACATGCATTCCCATAACCACTACAAGAGGCGATGCAATGGGAAACTCGACCAAAGCGGGTAAGGCAGACAGTAGTGTGGATGCCTGGGCAATTCTCTGTCTGATCATCCTGGTTGTTGTGACCGCCGTGTATTGGGTCAGCCACCAGTGACAACACGCCAAGCGTAAGCATTGACCGCCCGCAGAATGGACATCTGTGGGCGGATTGCATTGTCAGCGGGTCAGCGCGCGGTCAAGTGCATGGCCAGTTGTACCAACCCCACCAATACCAGAATGAAGATCAAGGTGAAGACGGTGCCCAGCGCAATAAAATGGCTGGCCTTGCCGTAGGTAAAATCGCGGGCGCGATTCTTGCCGCTCTGCACGCCGAACGCCGCTGCCAGAATGCTCTGCAGCATCTGCCAGAGGGTGGGTGGTTTGCCTTGCACTGGATCGTCCATGAGAGGCTCCTTGGAATAGGCATCCCCCTCATTGTAGGTGACAGTTGCGCGCTTTCAATTGCAAGCTGCAAGAAGGCACCGGGCCTTTTACAGCTTGCAGCTTGCAGCTTTTAGTTTTCATATCCCAGGTTAGGTGCCAGCCAGCGCTCGGTTACGCTCAGGTCCTGGGCTTTGCGGGCGGTGTAGCTCTCGATCTGGTCCTTGTCGACTTTGCCCACTGCGAAGTATTGCGCCTGTGGGTGGGCGAAGTACCAGCCGCTCACCGCAGCTGCCGGGAACATGGCGAAGTGTTCGGTAAGGAACACGCCGCTAGGGCCTGTCTCGCCAATGGCGGTGCCGTCGAGCAGCTTGAACAGGGTTTCCTTTTCGGTGTGATCCGGGCAGGCCGGGTAGCCGGGGGCAGGGCGGATACCGGAGTACTGTTCCTTGATCAGCGCTTCGTTGTCCAGGTGCTCGTCTTTAGCGTAACCCCAATAGTCTTTGCGCACTTGCTCGTGTAGCCACTCGGCACAGGCTTCGGCCAGGCGGTCGGCAAGGGCCTTGACCATGATCGAATTGTAGTCGTCGCCTTTGTCCTGATATGCCTTGGCCACTTCCTCGGCACCGATACCTGCGGTGGTGATGAAGCCGCCGACGTAGTCGGTAATGCCGGATTCTTTCGGCGCGACGAAGTCGGCCAAGGAGAAGTTCGGCTTGTTATCCGGCTTGATGGTCTGCTGGCGCAAATGGTGGAGTTTGGCCAATGGTTGGCCGTCTTCGCCATACACTTCGATGTCGTCGTGATCGACCTGGTTGGCCGGCCAGAAGCCGAACACCGCACGGGCGCTGATCAGCTTCTCGTCGATCAGCTTGGTGAGCATCTCCTTGGCATCCTTGAACAGCGCGGTGGCCGCTTCACCGACAACTTCGTCGGTAAGAATACGTGGGTACTTGCCTGCCAGGTCCCAGGAAATGAAGAACGGCGTCCAGTCGATGTACTCGGCGAGCACGTTGAGATCGATATTCTCCAGCACTTTGACACCGGTGAAGCTTGGCTTCGCGGGTGTGTAGCCTGCCCAGTCGTATGCCGGCTTGGCGGCGATCGATTTCTCGTAGCTCAAGCGTTCGGTGCGGGCACTGCGATTGGCAGTACGCTCGCGTACTTCGATGTAGTCCAGACGGGTCTTTTCGACGAAGCCGGGCTTGAGTTCCTTGGACAGCAGTTGCGTGGCAACCCCCACGGCACGCGAGGCGTCGGTCACGTAGACCACCGCATCGTTGCTGTATTTGGGTTCGATCTTCACCGCCGTGTGCGCCTTGGAGGTGGTCGCACCACCGATCATCAGCGGCAGGTGAAAGTCCTGGCGCTGCATTTCCCGGGCTACATGAACCATTTCGTCCAGCGACGGGGTGATCAAGCCGGACAGACCGATGATGTCGCACTTCTGCTCACGGGCAGTCTGCAGGATTTTTTCGGCCGGAACCATTACACCCAGATCTACGATGTCGTAGCCGTTGCAGCCGAGCACCACGCCGACGATGTTCTTGCCGATGTCGTGCACGTCACCCTTGACCGTGGCCATGAGGATCTTGCCCTTGGCTTCAGGCTTGTCGCCTTTTTCCAATTCAATGAACGGGATCAGGTGGGCTACCGCCTGTTTCATCACGCGCGCAGATTTAACGACCTGCGGCAGGAACATCTTGCCTGCGCCGAACAAGTCCCCCACCACGTTCATGCCGCTCATCAGAGGGCCTTCGATGACCTCGATAGGTCGCGCGCATTGCTGACGGCACAGCTCGGTGTCTTCGACGATAAAGGCAGTGATGCCTTTGACCAGGGCGTGTTCCAGGCGCTTGTCAACGGGTAGCGAACGCCACTCTTCGTTTTCGATTTCCTTGACGGCGCCGCCACCTTTGTAGTCGTCGGCGATGGCCAGCAGGGCGTCGGTGCCTTCCGGGGTGCGGTTGAGCACCACGTCTTCGACTTTCTCGCGCAGCACCGCCGGGATCTCGTCGTAGATCTCCAACTGGCCGGCGTTGACGATACCCATGGTCAGGCCGTTCTGGATCGCATGGTAGAGGAACACCGAGTGGATCGCCTCGCGCACCGGGTTGTTGCCGCGGAACGAGAACGATACGTTGGATACCCCGCCGCTGGTCAGGGCGTAGGGCAGGTGATCGCGAATGTAGGCGCAGGCTTCAATGAAGTCGACGGCATAGTTGTTGTGCTCTTCGATACCGGTGGCCACGGCAAAAATGTTCGGGTCGAAGATAATGTCTTCTGGGGGAAAACCCACTTCATTGACCAGGATGTCGTAGCTGCGTTTACAGATTTCACGCTTGCGTTCGGCGGTATCGGCCTGACCAACCTCGTCGAAGGCCATCACTACCACGGCTGCGCCGTAGCGTTTGCAAAGCTTGGCGTGATGCTTGAAGGCTTCGACGCCTTCTTTCATCGAGATCGAGTTGACGATCCCCTTGCCCTGGATGCACTTGAGACCCGCCTCGATCACCTCCCACTTGGAGGAGTCGATCATGATCGGTACACGGGAAATGTCGGGTTCGCCGGCGATCAGGTTGAGGAACTTGACCATGGCCGCCTGGGAATCAAGCATCCCTTCGTCCATGTTGATGTCAATCACCTGGGCACCTGCTTCGACCTGCTGCAGGGCGACTTCCAGGGCTTCGGTGTAGTTCTCTTCACGAATCAGGCGGGCGAACTTGGCAGAACCGGTGATGTTGGTCCGCTCGCCGACGTTGACGAACAGCGAGCTGCGATCAATGGTGAACGGCTCCAGTCCCGACAGGCGACAAGCCTTGGGAATGTCTGGAATGACGCGAGGTGGGTACTTGGCCACCGCCTCGGCAATCGCCTGGATATGGCCTGGTGTCGTGCCGCAGCAACCGCCAATGATGTTGAGGAAACCGCTAGCAGCGAATTCTTCGACCACTGCGGCCATTTCAGCCGGGGTTTCGTCGTACTCACCAAAAGCGTTGGGCAGGCCGGCGTTAGGGTGCGCAGACACATGGGTGCCAGCTTTGGTCGACAGCTCTTCCAGGTATGGACGCAGGTCCTTGGCACCCAGTGCGCAGTTCAGGCCTACCGAGATCGGGTTGGCATGGCGCACCGAGTTCCAGAAGGCTTCGGTGGTCTGCCCCGACAGCGTACGCCCAGACGCGTCGGTAATGGTTCCGGAAATCATGATCGGCAATTCCAGGCCGTCTTCTTCGAACACCTGCTGCACGGCGAAGATTGCCGCCTTGGCGTTAAGGGTGTCGAAGATCGTCTCGATCAGGATCAGATCGGCGCCGCCTTCGATCAGGCCACGGGTCGCTTCGGTGTAGTTTTCTACCAACAGGTCGAAAGTAACGTTGCGATAACCTGGGTCGTTGACGTCTGGGGAAATCGAGCAGGTGCGGCTGGTCGGGCCGAGCACACCGGCAACGAAGCGCGGCTTTTCCGGCGTTTCCAGTGTTTTCGCATCGGCAACCTGCCGTGCGATGCGAGCACCCTCGACGTTCAATTCGTAGACCAGCGATTCCATGCCGTAGTCAGCTTGGGAAACCTGCGTGGCGTTGAAGGTGTTGGTCTCGAGAATATCGGCACCTGCGTCCAGGTAGGCCTTCTCGATCGCTGCGATCACATCGGGGCGCGAGAGCAACAGCAGGTCGTTGTTGCCTTTGACATCGCTTGGCCAATCAGCGAAGCGCGTGCCACGATAGTCGTGTTCCTCCAGGCGGTAGCTTTGGATCATAGTACCCATACCGCCATCGAGAATCAGAATGCGCTCTTTGAGTGCTTGCTGAAGTGCTTGGAGACGAGCGCTGCGGTCAGACATTAGGACTACCTGGTCGGGCAAAGACAAAAGTTGCGGAATAATAACAAAGCTGCGCGGTTTTTAGACGTGTCGAGGATTTACATGAATTTCATTCATGTTGGCGCGCCGCCAGCACCGGTAGAATCGTGAAGCTTTCAATACCCAGGACTCTTGGCACATGGTGCATCGTTTACTTGCCGGCGCATTCGCTCTGCTCATCAGCGGCGCAGCGTTTGGGCAAGCCCCCCAATCGAGCTCGGCTATTTCGTATACCCGGGATGTTCAACCGATCTTCACCCAGAAGTGCGTGGCCTGCCACGCCTGCAACGACGCTGCCTGCCAGTTGAATCTGGGCAGTGCTGAAGGCGCTTCGCGCGGCGCTTCAAAAGTGCCGGTCTATCAAGGCGACCGCAGTACAGCCGTCGCGCCAACCCGGCTGTTCTACGACGCCCACAGCACCGAGGCCTGGCAACGCAAGGGTTTCTATTCGGTGCTGGATAATCAGGGCAGCCAGGCTGCGCTGATGGCGCGAATGCTCGAATTGGGCCACAAGACCCCGTTGACGCCCAATGCCAAGCTGCCCGAAGACATTGTGTTAGGCCTTAACCGCAACAATATGTGCCCGCAGCCCGGTGAATTCGACGCTTATGCTGGCGCCCATCCAAAAGAAGGTATGCCGTTGGCCGTCACAGGCCTCACCGAAGCCGAGTACCAGACCCTGCAGCGTTGGCTGGCAGCCGGTGCACCAGTGGAGAGCAACCCGATTCAAGCCAGTAGCACGGAAGCTGCGCAGATCGCCGATTGGGAAGCGCTGCTCAACCGTCCGGGGTCTACCGAGGCACTGGTGGGGCGGTGGTTATACGAACATTTGTTCCTCGCCCACATCTATTTCGTGGGTGGGGAGCCAGGGCATTTCTTCCAGTGGGTGCGTTCGCGAACGCCCAGTGGCCAGCCGATCGACTTGATTGCAACGCGTCGTCCCAATGATCCGCCGGGCACCGATTTTTATTATCGGCTGATGCCGGTACAGGGTGTGATTGTGCACAAGACTCACATCACTTACCCGATGGGCCCGCAAAAGCTCAAACGCGTCAAACAGCTGTTCTATAGCGGCGACTGGCATGCCAATGCGTTGCCAGGCTACGGCCCGCGTCACCGCGCCAACCCGTTTGAAACCTTCGAAGCAATCCCGGCCGTGGCGCGCTACCAGTTCATGCTGGATAACGCCGAGTATTTCGTCCGTACCTTCATTCGCGGCCCGGTTTGCCGTGGCCAGATTGCCACCGACGTTATTCGCGACCAGTTCTGGGCGCTGTTCCAGGAACCGGTGCATGATCGCTACGTGACTGATGCCGAGTACCGGGGCCAGGCGACACCTTTGTTGGCCATGCCGGGCCAGATCGACGACGTAGGCAGCATCATCAGTCTGTGGCACGCCTATCGCGACAAGCGCAACGAGTACGAGAAGTTGCGCCGCGATACCTACGCGGAGATGCCAGCGCCGAGCTGGTCAACGTTGTGGGCCGGTAATGACAATGCCTTGTTGACGATTTTCCGCCACTTCGACAGCGCTTCGGTAACCAAGGGCTTGATTGGCGATGTGCCGAAGACTATCTGGCTGTTCGACTATCCATTGCTTGAGCGCACCTACTATCAGCTGGCGGTCAATTTCGACGTTTATGGCAATGTCTCGCATCAAGCGCAGACGCGCTTGTACTTCGACTTGATCCGCAACGGTGCCGAGGTCAACTTCCTGCGCCTGATGCCAGCCGATGCGCGTAGCGCGATCCTTGGCGATTGGTACCAGAACAGTGGCAAGGTCAAGATGTGGCTGGACTATGAGGACATCGATACCGACACCCCGACTGCACTGAAACTCGACGCATCTGACCCCAAACGTGATTTCGGCTTAAAGCTGATCCAGCGCACCGGCAGCCTCAACGCCGCGCCTGATCCAATCAACCGTTGCCAGGGTGCGTACTGCTCGCGACCACAGATGAACGAAGAGTTTCGTGGCGTCGAGCAGACCTTGAGTCGCCTGGTGTCGCGTCCGGCAGCCGGGCTCAAGGTTATCGGTCAATTGCCCGAGGCGACCCTGTTGCGCATCGAAGACAAGAATGGCCAGCGTCTGGTCTACAGCCTGCTGCGCAACCGTGCTCACAGCAACGTTGCGTTCATGTTGGGTGAGGCTTACCGCTACCAACCGGGACTGGATACCTTGACGCTGTACCCCGGAGTGCTTAGCAGCTATCCGAATTTTATGTTCAACGTGCCAGCAGCCGACGTGCCGGAGTTTGTCGAGGACCTGGAAGCAGCCCGTGACGACACTGGCAAATTCGAGCGCGTGGTCATGCGCTGGGGTGTGCGTCGTAGCCACCCGCAGTTCTGGCAGTACTTTCACGACCTCAGCCGCTATATCCAAGAGACTGAACCGGTGGAAGAGGGGGTTCTGGATATGAACCGCTACGAAAACCTCTGAAAGCGACCGCCGGGAAGGTCACCTGACCTTTCCCGGCCACCTGCGGTCCGAGTCCTTGACATGGCCCCGCCTGCAAGCGGGGCTTGAGTAGGATTCAGGCGCAGGTATTCGGATGTTGTTTTCGCTTCAGGCTTTAAGGGCACTTGCTGCCTGGGTGGTGGTTTGCCATCACTTCATGCAAATCTTTTTCGACTTCCACGCCAGTGGGCCGATCGGCCGCTTTCTGGTTGAGCGCGGTGCGGTGGGGGTGGATGTTTTCTTTGTTATCAGCGGGCTGGTGATCTACCTCTCGACCTGCGACAAGGTCATTGAACCCAAGCGCTTTTTGCTCAATAGAGCATTGCGCATTGTACCGGCCTATTGGTTTTACACGGCATTGATGGGCCTGCTGCTGCTGACTGCCCGACAGTGGATGCCGCACCAGGCTTTCGACCTTGAGCATTTCCTCTTGTCCCTGCTGTTCATCCCCGCGGAAAATCCCGGGGGGTATGGGCAGTACCCGACCTTGAACGTCGGCTGGACGCTGAACTACGAGATGTTTTTCTACCTGCTGTTCTCATTGGTGTTTCTGGTGCGTCAGCAGCACCGGTTGTTGCTGGTGGCAGCTGCGCTGTTGCTGGTCAGCGAAGTGCTGACCCGTGTCGGTTTGCTCAATCACTTCTACCGTAACAACATTGTCTATGAGTTTGTGCTGGGCATCGGCGTTGGCGTGCTTTATCGCCGGGGCTGGATTGCCCAGGGGGTGTGGCTGCCACTGGCAATCCTGTTGGCGGCGGGCGTGGCTATTCACTTTCTCGACGCCTCGCAGCGCTTGCTGCATTGGGGCTTGCCGAGTGCGTTGATAGTGCTGGCGTGTGTATCGCTGGAACCTTATTTCAAGGACAACCGCGTGCTCAAAGCCCTGGGCGATTGCTCGTATTCGGTGTACCTGGTGCATGTACTGGTGCTTTACGCCGGTTGGTTTGCCAGCCAACGGTTGCACTTGAATCCCTATGCGGTATTCAGCGTGTGCGTGCCGTTGATTGCGCTGTTGTCCTGGGCCAGCTATCAGTTGCTGGAAAAGCGTCTTTACCGGCGTATGCGCGACTGGTTTGCGCCGCCGGCGGGGGCGCAGGTACCTGCAATGCTTTCCCGACATAATTACTAGGACTTTGTTCGGCGGCCAGGTTGGCGTAAACTGCCGGCAAGTCTGTGAGGAACTTCCATGAGCGCCATAACTATTACCGACGCCGCGCATGATTACCTGGCCGATCTGCTCTCAAAGCAGAACACCCCAGGTATTGGCATTCGCATTTTTATCACCCAGCCAGGCACCACTTACGCGGAAACTTGCATTGCCTACTGCAAGCCAGGCGAAGAAAAGCCAGAAGATACCGCCGTGGGTCTGGCCAGTTTTACGGCTTACCTCGATGCGGTCAGCGTACCGTTTCTTGAAGATGCAGTAGTCGACTACGCCACTGATCGCATGGGTGGCCAACTGACCATCAAGGCGCCAAACGCCAAGGTGCCGATGGTCAACGAAGACAGCCCGATCAACGAGCGCATCAACTACTACCTGCAAACCGAGATCAATCCGGGGCTGGCCAGTCACGGCGGTCAGGTGAGTCTGATCGAAGTGGTTGAAGACGGCATTGCCGTGCTGCAGTTTGGCGGCGGCTGCCAGGGTTGTGGCCAGGCTGATGTGACCTTGAAGGAAGGCATAGAGCGTACCTTGCTTGAGCGTATTCCAGAGCTCAAGGGCGTACGTGACGTCACCGACCACAGCCAGAAAGAGAACGCCTACTACTAAGGCTGTCTGTCTCTGCTCCTACCGCGAAGATGCATTCCCTGGTAGGAGCGGGCTAACGGCAGGCGCGCCAGGGTGCACCATTGGCAAACTTGCTCTCGATCCATTGCTTGAACGCAGTGGTTGCGGCAGTGTTGAAGCGTGCACCAGGGCGAACCAGATAGACGCCAGCGTCATTGTCCAGTTGCCACTGCGGCAGTACCCGCTGCAGCGTGCCGCTATCCAGATCCTTCTTCATCAGCCAGTCGCCACCGGCGAAAATCCCGACCCCTGCTCGCGCCACGCCAAGCAGCGCTTCGTTGTCGTTGCTGTGCATCGAGCCCTGCACTTTTACGCTTTGCAATTCACCCCGGCGATAAAGGTGCCACTGTGGGTAGGAGCGTAGTTCGGTGAATCCCAGACAGTTGTGGCTCACCAGATCAGCGGGTGACTGCGGCTGCCCGTAGCGCTCCAGGTAGGCGGGTGAGGCGCAGAGGATGCGCTGGTGATCGCAGAGCTTGCGGGCCACCAGTCGGCTGTCAGTCAGCTCGCCAATGCGAATCGCTGCATCAAAACCTTCGCCGATCAGATCGACAAAACGCTCCGAGTAGAGGGTTTCGACGGTGACCTGAGGAAAGGCCAGGGCAAACTCGGCCAGCATTGGACTGAGCCAGATTCTGCCCATGGATGACGGCAGTGCCAGGCGCAAGCGTCCTCTGACTTCGGTTGCACCCTTGGCGGCTTCTCGTTCAGCATCACTGATCAGGCTGGCTGCGTGTTGCAAGCGCTCCACCAGTCGCAAACCTTCGTCGGTAAAGCGCAACTGGCGGGTGGTGCGCTCCACCAGGCGTATTCCCAGGCGCTGTTCCATCGCACCCAGGCGTTTGGACAACACCGAAGGGTGGCGCTGCAGTTGTCGGCCAGCGGCCGCGAAGGAGCCTTGGGCAAAGAGCGCCAGAAGCGTACTTAGCTCGTCGGCGTGGCGGCTGTCGAACGGGTCCATGTCGGTGCTGTGCCTCGCTCGGTTTACGCTCAGGTGGTAAGGATGATCGCGCCTTGGCTGCGCCCCTGCTGCAGGTCGTCGTGAGCCGCGGCCACGTCGGCCAGCGGGTAGCGCTTCCAGATCCGCGGCTTGATGATACCTGCGGCCACCGCTGCCAGCACGTCTTGCGCACGGTCTTGATATTCCTGCGCCGTAGCGGTGTGCGCAGCCAGGGAAGGGCGGGTTACGTACAGCGAGCCCTTGCTGTTCAGCGTACTCATGGCCAGCGGCTCTGGGGCACCAGAAGTCGCGCCGAACGACACCAGTACACCGCGTGGGCGCAGGCTGTCGAGCGAAGCTTGAAGCGATGCCCGGCCAACCGAGTCGTAGACAACGTCGACCTTATGTCCGTGGGTCAGGTCCAGTACCTGCGCGGCCAGTGTCGGGGCGTCGAATACTAGCACTTCGTCACATCCAGCAGCCTTGGCCCTGTCGAGGCTTTGAGCCTTGGACACCACGCCTATGACAAAAGCCCCGAGATGCTTGGCCCATGGCACCAGCAATTGACCCAGTGCTCCGCCCGCACCATAGACCAACACCCGTGTGCCGGGGCCCACCGGGTAAGTGCTTTTGAGCAGGTACTGCGCGGTGATTCCTTTGAACAATAGCGCTGCGGCCTCTTCGACACTTACATTGTCCGGCAGCTTGACCAGGCGCTCGGCCGGAAACAACCGAGCGCTGGAGTAGGCGCCGACTGGACCGGTGGCATAGCCCACGCGGTCACCGACTTGTAGCGTGCTCACGCCGGGACCCAGTGCGGTTACCGTTCCTGCGCCTTCCAGGCCCAGACCCGAGGGCAGGGCAAGCGGGGCGTCGCCTTTGCGCTGGAGCAGGTCCAGAGGGTTGACGCCGATAGCTGCCTGTTCCAGCCAGACCTCTCCGGCGCCTGGTGCCTGCGCTGGCGATGAACGCAGCTGCATCACCTGTGGGGCGCCCGGTTGTTCAAGATAAACGTGCATGACCATGACTCAGTTCCTCGCGGTAGTAAGTGCTGCGTACGAGGATATTTATTGATTGGATCATCAGCAATTATATGAAAAAGCATTTCAATGCTGCATGACATGCAGCAATCGGGGCCGTTTTCACGCACTCTGCGCTCGAGCCACCAGGTGCAGGAACGACGAAATGATCTGGCTGTTACAGCGTTCGGCGAGGCAGTACAGATAGGTTTCGGTATTCACTGGATTGCCACGAAAACGGATCGCCTTGAGCCGTGGGTCGGCAATGAACTCAGCCTCCGACACCACGCCAACACCGATCCCGCGTATCACCGCTTCGCGCAATGCCTCGCGGCTGCCTATCTCCATGACCACCCGCGGCGTGACATCGTCTGCGTGCAAGGCTTTCTCCAGCGCCAGACGGGTGGTGGAGCCGCTCTCGCGGTGCAGCAGGGGCTGGCCTTGCAAGGCCTGCAGTGGGATTTCATCGAAGCGTGCCAAGGGATGGTCGGCGTGCGCGAACAGTAGTACTGGATGACGTGCATACAACTGCGCGCTGAAGGCTGGATCGTCGTGCAGGCCGGCGAGTACGCCAACATCGGTAACGTAGTTCTCAAGGTCCGCCAACACCGAGGCTGAGTTGCCGACCTTGATCGACAGGTCGATCTGTGGGTACTGCTGACGATAGGCGTCAACCATTTCAATGACATGGAAGGGCCCCACCGCGCCAATCTTCAATTGTCCGCGATTGAGCTTGCCGGAATCGCGCAGCAGGTTGAACGCTTCAAGCTCCAGCACACCCAGTTGCTGGGCAATCGGCAGCAATTGGCGGCCGACCACTGTCAATTCGATGCGCCGTCCGCGGCGATGAAACAGTTCGACGTTGTAGTCGCGCTCCAGGGCCTGGATCTGCGTGGTCACGGTCGGCTGGCTCAGACCCAGGGCGCGAGCGCCGGCGCTGAAACTGCCCTGGCGGGCGACAGCAAGGAAGGTGCGCAATTTGGTGGTAGACATCCATAGCTTCCATCAATGGTTTTGCAGGAAAACGCATAGTGATTTGAAGCTGTGACTGTCACGTGACAGCCCTAGTGTGGAGCGACCTAAACAACACCTGCAGGAAGTCCTCCATGAACCCGTTTGCCAAACTGTTGCGTTTGACCGGCTTTGGTCTTTTGCCCTTGTTGGCCTGTACCCAGGTTTCTGCACAGTCGTCACTGAGCATCGGCCTGATTCCCTCCGAAGACTCCCAGGCCATGATCGAGAGCAGCAAGCAGGTGCTGGCAGATCTGGAGCGTCAGTTGGGCATGCCGGTCAAGCCGTTCGTGGCTACTGACTACAACGGTGTGATCGAAGCATTGCGCGCCGGCAAACTTGATGTCGCTTACCTGGGGCCGTTCTCCTATGTGCTTGCCCATCAAGTGGCGGGTGTCGACGCTTTCGCCGTGGCCGTCACCAAAAAGGCCGGCAAGAGCGCCTATCGCAGTCAGATCGTGGCGCGCAAAGACAGTGGTATCGAGCAACTGAGCGACCTCAAGGGACATACCTTCGCCTTTGTCGACCCAAGTTCGGCCTCTGGCCATTTGTTCCCCAAGGCAGGCCTGGAAGCCGCCGGCTACCAGCCGGAAAAGTTGTTTTCACGGGTGATTTTCTCCGGCTCCCACGATGCCAGTATTCTTGCCGTCGCCAATCGCAAGGTGGACGCCGCAGCGGTAGCCGACCGTATCTACGCTTCTGCTGTGGCCCAGGGACAGGTCAAGGCGGACGACCTGCAGATTGTCTGGTCGTCGGCCGATATTCCCGAATCACCCATGGTCTGGCGCCAGAACCTGGACCCGGCATTGAAGCAAAAGCTGGCGGCCGCCATGGCCAATATCAAAGATGTGCCTTGGGGCGATCAGGGGCTGCTCAATGGCTTTCAACCCACCACCGACGCCGCTTATGACGTGGTGCGCGATACCGCCAAAGTGCTCGATCTCGACTTGCGGAGCATGAAATGATCCGCATCCGCGCACTACGCAAAGACTACGGCGACAACCCGGTGCTCAAGGGCATCGACCTGGACATCGGGGCGGGCGAGTTCGTCGTGGTGCTGGGTCAGTCCGGTGCTGGCAAGTCGACCTTGCTGCGGTGCATGAATCGCTTGGTGCAGGCAGACAGTGGCGAGTTGCAGATTGGCGCAATCGACGCCATGGGCGGCGAACGTCCGCGCGAGCTGCGCCGGCAGGTGGCAATGATCTTTCAGCATCACAATGTGGTGCCGCGCTTGTCGGTGCTCAAGAACGTATTGACCGGGCGCCTGGGGTCACTGTCGACCCTGGCTTCGGTGTTGCAATTGTTCAGTCGCAGCGACGTGGCTCTGGCGCTGAACTGCCTGCAACACGTCGACCTGCAGCACAAGGCCGAGGCACGTACCGATTCGCTTTCGGGTGGTCAGCGTCAGCGCGTGGGGATTGCCCGAGCGCTGGCACAACGGCCAAAGGTGATTCTCGCCGATGAGCCGGTTGCCAGCCTCGACCCCAAGACGGCTCGCAGGGTGATGCAGTACTTGCGCAATGCGACGCGAGAGTTGGGCATTACCGTGGTGTGCAATCTCCATCAAGTGGACCTGGCCGAGGAATTTGCTGATCGCATTGTCGGCTTGGCGCATGGCCGATTGGTGTTCGACAGCCATCATGAACGCCTCGATGAGGCCAGCCTGCAGCGAATCTACCCGCAGCTCGAACGTCTCGACGATGAGCAGGTTGAACCGGCAATGGCGCGGTTGCAACTGCAAGGAGGGCTTGCACGATGAACAATCTGCCGTCGACATACCGTTGGCTGGTCAGCACCCCCGATACCGCACGCGGCTGGTTGGTCACCGGCGCCTGGGTGCTGCTGGCGGTGCTGGTGCTGCACTGGAGTGCCCAAGGTACACAATTGAGCTGGTCGGAATTGAGCAACGGCTTGCCGCAGATCGGCGACTTTCTGGCGCGCTCCATGCCACCGGACCTGAGCATTCTGCCGCGCCTGTGGCAGCCCGCGGTAGAGACGTTGCAAATCGCCTTGTGGGGAACACTGTTGGGAATTGCCTTCGCCATACCCCTGGCATTTCTCGCCGCGCGCAATCTGCAAGGCAATCGTTGGCTGTATGCCGGTACCCGGCAACTGCTCAATGTGATTCGCAGCATCAACGAGTTGATCCTGGCCCTGGTGTTCGTTTCGGCAGTAGGCCTTGGGCCGTTTCCCGGTGTATTGGCGTTGGCGCTCCACGGGGTCGGCATGCTCGGCAAGTTCTTCGCCGACAGCATCGAAGAGATCGACCAGGGGCCAATTGAAGCGCTGCAGGCCACCGGTGCCAGACCGCTGCAGGTGATCGTCTTCGGCGTCATCCCGCAAGTGATCACCGCCTGGATTGCGGTGGTGCTGTACCGCTTCGAAGTCAATCTGCGTTCGGCAACGGTGCTGGGCATGGTCGGGGCAGGGGGGCTGGGGTTCGAGTTGGTCAGCAGCCTGAAATTGTTCAAATACCAGGAAACCGCCACCTGCATCATTGTCATCACCCTGATGGTCGTGGCTGCTGATCTGCTTTCCAGTCGCCTGCGCCGCCGTATCCAGGGCGATAACCGTCACTAGCCCTGCGCCGTTATCGGTTCAACCAATGCAAGCCTTAAATCAATCGATTTGAGCGAATGTTGTTCGGCCACGACTATGTCCCCAGCCAGAACAACAATAAAGGAAACCGCTATGCCTGCCTTTTTCCATAACCCGGTGGCGACCTGCTTCGGCAGCGGCAGCCTCGACCAGATCTGCACCTTGAGTGAAAACCACAACGTCGCCCTGGTGACGTTTCCGGAGGCGCGCGGACTGGGTTTGATTGACCGCGTCCAGGCGCTGCTGGGCGAGCGTCTGGTGTACATCGTCGAAGACGTGCAACCCAATCCGGATGTTGCTCACCTGCGCAGTACCTACGAACGCTTCTGGGTAGAAGCAGAACATTGCCAGACGGTGATCGCGCTGGGGGGTGGCAGTGCCATCGACACCGCCAAGGCGTTGATCGTCGGCACCGAATCCGGGCAGTTCGATGAGTTGCTCGGTCTTCTGGCCCTGGGCAAACCCTTCACTCCGGCACGCAGCAAAGCGCTGATTGCCGCTCCTACCACTGCCGGCACCGGCAGCGAGGTAACGCCCTGGGCGACGATCTGGGATAGTGCTGCGCAGAAGAAGTATTCGTTGCACCTGGAGTGCACCTGGCCGAAGGCGGCGATTGTCGACCCGGAACTAATGCTCACCGTGCCCGCCGGTGTCACGGTGTCTACCGGGCTCGATGCGCTGTCTCACGCGTTGGAAGCGATCTGGAACGTCAATGCCAACCCACTCTCCGATACCTTCGCGGTATCGGCAATCGAAGACATCCTCGACTGCCTGCCGCAACTGCAACGTGACCTGGGCAACCGTGACCTGCGCGCCCGCATGGCGCTGGCAGCACTCAAGGCCGGCATGGCGTTTTCCAATACCAAGACGGCGCTGGCACACTCGATTTCCTACGAGATGACCTTGCGTCATGGCGTGCCCCACGGCATCGCCTGTTCGTTCTCATTGCCGCTGGTACTGGGTTTGGCCTGGGGCCGTGACAGTGCCCGCGACTGCACCTTGCAGCGCATCTTCGGGCCGGATCTGGACCAGGCCAGTACACGCCTGCGCGCGTTCCTCCATAACCTTGGGGTCATGACCGACTTCGCCGACTACGGCGTCGATGCCGACGAGGCCCAGGCCATGATCGCCCATGCCTTGCGGGGCGCCCGGGGCAAGAACTTTATCGGCGCCTCCGCCGCCTGACGTTCGCTGCTGTTTCCTGTTGCACCAATCAAGTGGGATTGCCTGCGTCAGCTGGTTTAACGTGATTGCGCGCGGCCAGGGAGGGCCGCGCGACAACTTCTGGCCCGTTATGTGCTTTGTCCCCTGCATCGATTGCTGATCGATTGGTCAAGCCTGCAACCTGGCAACTGCGCCGGTTGGAGTAAGACCTGTCCTTGAAAGCGTCGGAATTGGCATATACAGGGATCAGACTCATGACGCTTGCCCAACCCCTCGACCTCGCAGCGTGCGCTACCGGCTGGAGTGCCGAGTTGTCGCTGCGCTTCGTTCGACGCGGGGAAAAGACCTGTATTGGTGCGCGACGTCATTTTGGTCCTCTTTTGGTGCAGCGACCGTTCTACCCCGAGGGCGCGCCGTGCCACGTCTACGTGTTGCACCCTCCCGGCGGCGTGGTGGGCGGCGACAAACTGGTGCTCGATGTGCACCTGGAGGCGGGCAGCCATGCGCTGATGACCATGCCCGGGGCAACCAAGTTTTACCGCAGCAACGGCAATACCTCGACCCTCAACCAGCATTTTCATTTGGCACCCGACAGCGTGCTGGAGTGGTTGCCGCAGGGCAATATCTGTTTTTCCGGTGCCCGTGTGCGCCTGGAAAATCGCTTTAGTCTCTCTCCAGGGGCACGTCTTTTGGCGTGGGAAACCCTGTGCCTGGGCCGACCGGTGATGCACGAGACGTTCAGCCACGGTGCACTGGACAACCGCCTACAGATCGATGTACCCGACGACCCCGGCCTGCACGAGCGCCTGCGTATTGAAGGTGGTCAATTGCACAAGCTTGGCGGCTACCCCTTGCAGGCAACCTTTTGCGCCTTTCCGGCCGACGAGAACCTGCTTGAACAGTGCCGCACCCTCATCAATGACCTGAACGTACCTGCTGGCGCAACGTTGCTCGGCCAACTGCTGGTAGTGCGCCTGCTCGATCACGACAACCAATCCCTACAACTCACCCTGCAACGCCTGTGGCATGCCTTGCGGCCCGCCGTGGTCGGCCTGCAGCCATGCCCGCCACGTATCTGGGCCACTTGAGAGAATGCCATGGAGCTGACCCCGCGAGAGAAAGACAAATTGCTGCTGTTCACCGCGGCGCTGCTTGCCGAGCGCCGGCTGGCCCGTGGTCTGAAACTCAACTACCCGGAAGCGGTAGCGTTGATTAGCGCCACGGTGATGGAAGGCGCTCGTGATGGACGCACGGTCGCCGAGTTGATGAACCTGGGGCGTGATGTGCTCAACCGTGAGCAGGTAATGGAGGGCGTGAGCGAAATGATTACCGACGTGCAGGTCGAGGCGACGTTCCCCGACGGCACCAAGCTTGTGACCGTGCATGACCCGATTGTCTAGGAGCGCAGGATGATTCCCGGAGAAGTACAGGTCGCCCAGGGCGACATTGAACTCAACCTTGGCTGCCAGACCGTTAGTGTGACGGTGGCCAACCATGGGGACCGGCCGGTGCAGGTCGGCTCGCATTACCACTTTTATGAGGTTAACAACGCCCTGGTCTTCGAGCGCGAGCCCACCCGTGGTTTTCGCCTGGACATCGCCGCAGGCACCGCCGTGCGCTTTGAGCCGGGGCAGGCGCGCACGGTGACACTGGTGCCCTACGCTGGAAAACGCGAGGTCTACGGTTTTCAAGGGCGGGTAATGGGCAAACTGGAGGCACTGGCATGAGCCGAATCTCGCGTCGTGCCTACGCCGACATGTTTGGCCCGACCGTCGGTGACCGGGTACGCCTGGCCGACACCGAATTGTGGGTCGAGGTGGAGAAGGACTTCACCACCTACGGTGAAGAGGTCAAGTTTGGCGGTGGCAAGGTCATCCGTGACGGCATGGGCCAGGGCCAGATGCTCGCCAACGAGGCCATGGACCTGGTGCTGACCAACGCCTTGATTATTGACCACTGGGGCATCGTCAAAGCTGACATTGGTGTGAAGAACGGACGCATCTTCGGCGTCGGCAAGGCCGGCAACCCGGATGTGCAGCCCGGGGTTACCTTGCCGATCGGTGCAGGCACCGAAGTGATTGCCGCCGAAGGCAAGATCGTCACCGCAGGCGGCATCGACTCACACATCCACTTCATCTGCCCGCAGCAGGTGGAAGAGGCGCTCACCTCGGGCATCACCACGTTTATTGGCGGCGGCACCGGGCCGGCCACGGGCACCAATGCCACCACCTGCACCTCCGGGCCCTGGTACCTGGCGCGCATGCTTCAGGCAGCCGATGAGCTGCCGATCAATATCGGCCTGCTCGGCAAGGGCAATGCCTCGCAGCCTGAGGCGTTGCGCGAGCAGATTCACGCCGGGGCGGTGGGTTTGAAACTGCATGAGGATTGGGGCTCGACTCCGGCCGCCATCGACTGTTGTTTGAACGTGGCTGAAGAACTGGATGTGCAGGTGGCCATTCACACCGACACCCTCAATGAATCCGGCTGTGTCGAAGACACCCTGGCGGCAATCGGTGATCGCACCATCCACACCTTTCACACCGAAGGGGCCGGTGGTGGTCATGCGCCGGATATCATCCGCGCGGCGGCGTTTGCCAATGTGCTGCCGTCCTCGACTAATCCAACCTTGCCCTACACGATCAATACCGTGGACGAGCACCTGGACATGCTGATGGTCTGCCATCACCTGGACCCGAGCATTGCCGAGGACGTGGCGTTCGCCGAGTCGCGCATTCGTCGCGAAACCATTGCCGCCGAAGACATTCTGCATGACATCGGCGCGTTTTCGATGACCTCATCCGACTCCCAGGCCATGGGCCGGGTAGGGGAAGTGGTGTTGCGTACCTGGCAGGTCGCCGACCAGATGAAGCGTCGTCGCGGACCCCTTGCTCCAGACAGCAGCCACAGCGACAACGCTCGGGTGAAGCGCTACATCGCCAAGTACACGATCAATCCGGCACTCACCCATGGCATCGCCCATGAGGTGGGCTCAGTGGAGGCGGGCAAGCTGGCTGACCTGGTGCTCTGGGCACCGGCCTTCTTCGGGGTGAAACCTGCGTTGGTGATCAAGGGCGGGATGATTGCCATGGCGCCGATGGGCGATATAAACGGCTCGATTCCCACGCCGCAACCGGTGCACTACCGGCCAATGTTCGGTGCCCTGGGCGCTGCACGCAACGCTACCCGAATGACCTTCCTATCGCGCTCGGCGCATGAGCGTGGTGTCCATCAGCAACTGGGTTTACGCAGCCTGATTGGCGTCGTCAATGGCTGCCGGACTGTGCGCAAGGGCGACATGGTGCACAACGGCCTGCTGCCGCTGATTGAAGTGGACTCACAAACCTACGAGGTGCGCGCCAACGGTGAATTGCTGGTGTGTGAGCCGGCCACAGTATTGCCGATGGCGCAACGTTATTTTCTGTTTTGAAGGAGCACGCATGATTTTGCTGACACGACGGCTCAAAGAAGCCGACCAGGTAAGCGCCACGGTGACCCTCACCCTGGACACCCGCATCAAGAGCCGGGTACGGGTCACCCTCGACGATGGGCGCGAGGCTGGACTGATGCTTGAACGCGGCCAACTGCTGCGCGGTGGCCAATTGTTGAGCGATGAGCAGGGCATCGAGGCGATACGTGTGGTCGCGGCAGCAGAGCCGGTATCCACGGTGCGTTGCGCCGATCCTTTGTTGCTGGCACGTGCCAGCTATCACCTGGGCAACCGACATGTACCGCTGCAGATTGATGGTGGCCTGCTGCGCTATCAACACGACCACGTCCTCGACGAGATGGTTCGCGGCCTGGGCTTGCAGGTGACGCTGGAGCAGGCGCCGTTCGAACCTGAAGCCGGGGCCTATCAGAGCGCACCGCACAGCCACTCCCATAACGATCACCCCTTTGTTCGCGTTGCTCACCACTGAAGTCGATAAGGAATACCCATGAACAAGACTGTTGCACTCGCGTTGCTGCTGGTGGCCGTACCGGCCTTCGCTCACCCAGGTCATGACGCCAACCCCCTGCAGGATGGCCTGCTGCACCCGCTGACCGGCCTTGATCACTTACTCATGCTGCTCGGTACCGGCGTGCTCGCGGCATTGACCGGCCGTAACCTGGCACTGCCGCTGCTGACGCTCTGTGCCATGTTTGGTGGTGCCTTGTTGGGGCAGTTGTTCGGCGGTGTTATTGGCATGGAAACGATGATCATCGGTTCGTTGCTGGTGGCTGCTGCCGCCATGTTGCTGCCTGGCCGGCAAATGGTTCTGGCCTTGGCAATGCCGGTGTTCGCCTTGTTCCATGGTTGGGCCCACGGCGTTGAAGCCAGCCCAGGGGCATTCTGGTTGTTCAGTGCAGGCTTTGTCGCGGTCAGCGGCGTGCTGTTGCTCGCAGGCTTTGCCGGCGGGTGCCTGCTGCGCCGCCACAGCGCCTTGCAGAAAGCCTTCGGTGGAGGCTTGCTGGCGGGCGCTGCAGTGGTGCTGGCTGGCTGATGAGTACCGAGCTGAAGCTGCTGCGACTGCTGCAGTTGGCCAGTCCAAGCCTGCCAGTAGGCGGATTTACCTATTCCCAAGGGCTGGAGTGGGCGGTGGAGGCCGGCTGGGTGCAAGGCGCCGACGGTTTTCGCAGTTGGCAACGCCAGCAGTTGCACGACACCCTGGGCTATCTCGACTGGCCGCTACTTTCGCGCCTGTATCACGCCTGTTGCGACGACGACGCCGGGGCATTCCTGCACTGGAGTCAGTTCTTGCTGGCCAATCGTGAAACGGCCGAGTTACGCCTGGAAGAGCGCCAGCGGGGGATGGCCTTTGCCCGCCTGCTCGACGGCTGGGAGCTGTGCCAGGCGGAGCAATGGCGACCGAGCGTGGCGTTGAGCCAGTTGGGTGGGATGGCCTGGCTGGGCGCGCACTGGGACATTCCTTTGCCCGATCTGGCCTTGGGTCATGGCTTTGCCTGGCTCGAAGGTGCAGTGATGGCGGGCGTCAAGCTGGTGCCCTTTGGCCAACAGGCAGCACAAAGTCTGCTGCGTGACCTGTGTGAAGAACTGCCTGGCGTGCTCGAGCATGCCCTGCAGGTGCCCGATGATCAGTTGGGTGGCGGATTGCCATTGCTGGCGATTGCTTCGGCCCGACATGAAACCCAATACACCCGATTATTTCGTTCTTGAGGACAACCCATGCAAAGTTATCAGCAACCCCTGCGCGTCGGTGTCGGCGGTCCGGTCGGTTCAGGCAAGACCGCGCTGCTTGAGGCCTTGTGCAAGGCCATGCGCGATCACTATGAGATTGCTGTGGTGACCAACGATATCTATACCAAGGAAGACCAGCGAATTCTCACCGAAGCTGGCGCACTGGCACCGGAGCGTATTGTCGGGGTGGAAACTGGTGGCTGCCCGCACACGGCCATTCGCGAAGATGCTTCGATGAATTTGGCCGCGGTGGAGGATCTGGCGCGTAGGTTCGGTAATCTTGAGGTGATTTTTGTCGAGAGTGGCGGCGACAATCTCAGTGCGACCTTCAGCCCGGAGCTGGCCGATCTGACGGTCTATGTGATAGATGTTGCTGAAGGTGAAAAGATCCCGCGCAAGGGCGGACCGGGGATTACCAAGTCGGATTTTCTGGTGATCAACAAAATCGACCTGGCGCCTTATGTAGGTGCTTCGCTGGAGGTGATGGAGAAGGATACTCAACGGATGCGGCCCGAGCGGCCGTGGGCGTTCACCAATCTCAAGACCGGGCAGGGCTTGCAGCAGGTTATCGACTTTATCGTTGAGCGTGGAATGCTTGGCGCTGCGCGAGCGTCCCGATCGACTGCTTGATGCATGCGCCTCGAAAACACTGACCGAACGTGCTCAAACATCGCCAAAATGCACCGCCAGCCACACTGTGGCGCGGGTGCTATCGGTCCATTCCACACGATGTCGGCTGTGCGCCGGAATCTCGACAAAGTCGCCCGGTGTCAGCACCCGGGCGCTGGTTTCATGCTCCAGCCGTAAGCCCGCCGAACCGGTCAAAACCAATACCCATTCACTCTGCGGCTGGTCGTACCAGAAGCCTGCGGGGCTTGCCTGGCCATGGGAGACGATGCGTTCGATGCGCAAGCCCGGGCGGGCCAGCAGTTCATCGAAGTGTTCCTGCTCGGTGGCAGGGGGGAGGGGGTTGAGCAGATTGTCGAGCATCGTTGCAAGGCCCTCGTCTGGCACCACATTGTGGTTTAAGGTGGCATCTGCCACTCATGATAGGGAATCATCATGAAACACTCGCTTTTGCAGCCGTTCAGTGTCGCAATGCTGTTGAGCACTTGCCTGCCTGCGCTGGCGGCTTTGCCTGGCGCGCCTGCCTACATAGACGATAGTGTCTATCCAGACGCCGCCAAGCAACGCATTTTGCCGCCGATGTTCGAGCAGACCCTGGCCAGTACCCGCTACGTCGCCAAGGCGGACAACCCGCTGATCACCACGGCCGAAGCCAGTGGTTTCAATCAGACCAGCGATTACACCGAGACACGCGCTTACCTGAACAAACTGGTGGCGGCCTCCGGCGGCAGTATCGTGCTGCACGATTTGCCGGAAAAAAGCGCTGAAGGCCACCCGATGGTCATGGCGATCGCTTCACTGGAGGTCGACAAATCGCCAGCCGGGCTGAACGAGTCGGGCAAGCCGACGGTTTTCGTGGAAGCTGAGATTCACCCCGGCGAGGCCAACGGCAAGGACGCCATGTTCATGCTGCTGCGCGACATGACGACCGGTGACAAGCCGCTGGCAGGCGTGCTGGAAAAGGTCAATATTCTGTTCATTCCCACCATCAATATCGACGGTGACTTGCGTCGCAGCGCTTATGGGCGGATCAACCAGAACGGCCCGCAGGAAACCGGCTGGCGGGTCAATGGCCTGAATTACAACCTCAATCGCGACTTCACCAAGCTCGACAGTGCCGAGATTCGCAACGTCGCCTGGGTGTTCAACACCTACGACTTGAGCTTTTTCGCCGACACCCACTCCACCGATGGCGCCATGTACCCTTATGACAGCTCTTACTGTCACAACGGCAACGGCTGGTCGCCGGCCAGTAGCGCGTGGATGGACAACGTCATGCGCGCGCCGGTGTACAAGGCCCTGCAAGCAGACGGGCATGTGGTACATGAGTGCATCAGCCTCAACGACAATCAGGACCCGACTCAGGGCTATTACCCGTACCGAACCGACTACGCGCGGTTCTCCAACCAGTACGGTGATATTCGCAACGTCCCATCGATCCTGATTGAACAGCACGCCCTGCATCCCTATCAGACTCAAGTACTGGGCAACTATGTGATGCTCAAGAGCATGCTTGAGGTCATTGGCGAGCAATCGGCGTCGCTCAAGGAAGCCATCCGCCAGGACCGCGAGCGACTCGAGGCACAGCAGGACGTCATTCTCACCTGGAAACCGGGCAAGGCCGAATCTACCCCGTTCACGGTCGGCGACTATCGCTACGAGCAGTCACCGATCACGGGCGCCAAGACTATCGTCTGGAGCAACAAGCCCAAGCAACTGACGGTGCCGGTAACCGGCAACACCGAGCCGGACCTGGTGACCAAGCGGCCACGCCAGTACGTGGTGCCGGTGCAGTGGCGCGAGGTAATCGTTCGCCTCAAGGCCCATGGCATTCAAATGGCCACGCTGGACAAACCCACAGCAATACCGGTCACCCTGTATCGCATGGACGAGGTCAAGATAGCCGGAGGCTTCGAGCCCGATCGCGCCCAGGTCAACCAGATTCCGGGTTATGAGGGGCGTCTGCCGGTCAGCGGCGTGGCCAAGCCCTTCGAGCGTTTGCAGACATTCGCGCCGGGATCGGTGGTGATCGATCTTGACCAGCCACTGGGCGTGCTGGCGGTCAACTTGCTGTACCCGCAAAGCCCCGACTCGTTCTGGGCCTGGGGCTTCTTCAACTCGACGCTGGTCGTGGCCGAAGAGCCCGAGGAGTACGTGATGGAGCCCATGGCGCGCAAGATGCTGGCTCAGAACCCGGCGCTCAAGGCCGAGTTCGACAAGAAACTCAAGAGCGACAAGGCCTTCGCCGCCAGCCCCAGTGCACGGTTGCAATGGTTTTATCAGCGTACGCCGTTTTATGACGTAAATGCCTTCGTCTATCCCGTGGGTGCGGTGTTCTGAGGAGCATCGCCGGGCAGACAGGAGAGGGCCTGCTCGGTGATGGCGATAATAATTAGAGAGGAAATGATGGTGGCGGTCCAAGCAAGTGCTTCCCCGTTGTCGATGGCAACCCTGGAAGCGTTCAACCGGTGTGTTCTGCAATTGGCCAGTCTTGCCCGCGAGGAGGGCGGTTCGCATTTCATTGCCGACGGCCTGCAGGCCTTTCGCCAATTGGTACCGTTTGCCTCGGCATGGTGGGGAGAGATGTCCGCGGACAGCAGTGCCCCGATCCAGAGCTGGATGCATGGGCGTATCGATCTGCCGGCCTCGTTTGCCAGTGAGTGGCATGACGTGGCCGGCTTGGACAGCTTTGCCATCGACACCTTGTCCAGTCTCGGTCGGGTGGTGCGCGACAGTGAGTTCACCGATCCTGTCGAGGCGGTCAACGACTTTGCCCGCCGTTACGACCTCTATCATTTGATGAACATCACCTTCGAGCTGCCTGAGAGCGGACTGAATTTCTTTGTCTGCTTGTATCGAGGCGTAGAAGAGCAGGCATTCAACGCTACCGAAGACGGTTTGTTTGCCGCGTTCTGCGCGCACTTGCTGCAACAGTGGCGTTTTCAGGTCCAGGACATGATTCGTATCGACACCGGTAACGGTGCCAGTGATTTCGGCGTGGCGCGCCTGGACGGCAGCCTGCTGTATATCGGTGCACGCGTGTGTGCAGCGGTTCAGCGCGAGGTGCCTGGCTGGGACGGATCGGTGCTGCCGGCACAAGTCATTGCGCAGTTGCACAAAGTGCCCTGTGTGATGCGTCTGGGGCGGTGCACACTGACCCTGAGCCCAAATGCCGATCATGTCATTTTGTCACTTGAAGCCCCGGCCCCTGGCGTGGTGCTGGCCCCCCGTGAACGTACCGCAGCCATGCTTTTCGCCGCTGGCCACTCCTACAAGGAAATTGCCCGTATCCTCTCGCTGAGCCCGGCGACCGTGCGCACCTACTTGCGCAATTGCTATGTGCAGTTGGGAGTCAAGAGCAAGGTGGAACTGGGGTCTGCCTTGCGTTTGGCCACACCGCTTGCGGAAAAAATCGCCTGACCCTCCTCATTTGCAGAGGTCCGCTCTTTTGTCTCGCGCTATAGGGTGTACGCATAGCCGTTAAAACAAGAGAGCGTTCCAATGCAACGACTGATTCCCAACCTGATGGCCGCAACCCTGGCCTTTTCATCACTTCAGGCAATGGCCGCCGCTGACCTTGTATTGGTCAACGGCAAGGTGTACACCGCAGAGCCCGGACAAGCACTGATGCAAGCGGTGGCAGTCAAGGACGGCAAGATCCTGCAAGTGGGCAGCGATGCCCAGATCAACGCGTTGGCCGACGCCAATACCCAGCGCATCGATTTGGCCGGCAAGGTACTGATGCCGGGCATGATCGACACCCACAGTCATCCGATTGCAGGAGGTTCTGCGAGCCTGGGCGCGAACCTTGAAGATGAAGTCAAGCCGTTGCCCGAGCTTGAGCAATGGATACTTGCCGAGGTCAAGGCAGGCCGCGGGCGGGCGGGGGATGTCATCAGTGTTGCCGGCACCAGTTCAGCCTACTGGGAAAAAAGCCGCGAACTGGGCCAAGTGTTCAATCAGGGGCGCTGGGCCGATCAACCCCTGGTGCTCAACGGCATCGACGGCCACACCGGCTGGGCTAACAATGCCATGCTCAAGCGCCTGAAGATCGATGCGGCACTGGTCAAGGGAATGTCCGAGCAGGACCGCAGCTATGTGGGGCACGACGCGGACTTTACCCCTAACGGATACTTCTCCGAATCGCGCTGGGACCAGGTACGCAGTCAGATTCCTGCCGCCGACGAAGCCTTCATGCTCAAGGCTGCCCGTGAAGCGGTGCGGATCAACAACCAGTATGGCGTTACTGCCTGGATGGATGCTGCGGCCAACGCTGGCAGCGACGACTCGTTGTTTGACTTCAAGGCGACCGAACAGAGCTACGGTGTATTGCCGCTGTACCGCACGCTGGCAGAGAAGGGCGAACTCAGTGCCCATGTCGCGGCCCTGATGATTGCCAACCCGAAAAGCCGACCTGCCGACCTTGAGGTATTGGCCAAGGTGGCGAAGAAGTTCGAAGGCGTGCCCAACCTGAGCTTCCCGGGAATCAAGGTGTTCGTGGATGGGGTGCTGGAGTATCCAGGGCAGACCGCGGCGATGCTTGAACCTTACAAGAACAGCAACAAGAACGGCCAGTTGTTGATCGAGCCCGACCGTTTCGGCGAGCTGGTCGCCGCGGCAGAAAAACGCGACTGGATCGTACATATGCACGCTGTAGGCGACCGAGCAGTGCGCGAGTCGCTCAATGGCGTCGAGTATGCGCGCAAGGTCAGCACCACGCCCAAGACCCACAGCATCAGCCACCTGCAAGTGGTCGCCCCGAAGGACTTCCCGCGCTTCAAGCAACTGGGCGTGATCGCCTCGATGCAACTGCTCTGGGCAACTGGCGAGAGCTACACCGTGGAGTTGGTGAAACCTTACATTACCCCTTCAGCCTATAGCCATCAGTACCCGGCCAAATCCCTGCAACAGGCTGGAGCGACAATTTCCGGTGCCAGCGATTGGCCGGTGTCCAGCCCCAACCCATGGAACGCTATCGCCCAGGCTGCCACCCGAAAAGGGCCGCTAGGGGTACTCAACGCCCAGGAAAGCGTCGATCGCCAACTCATGTTCCAGGCCTACACCCTCAATGCCGCCAAGACCCTGCGCCTTGAGCAGCAGATCGGTTCATTGGCACCCGGCAAGCAGGCTGACCTGATCGTGCTGGACCGTGATGTTTTCAAGGTCAGCGACGATGAACTGTTCGAGACTCAAGTACTGAAGACCTTCTTCGCCGGCAAGCAGGTCTACGCCCCCGCCTCCTGAGGTCCCCCGCTGACGATGCCTTGGCTCCTTGCCTTGCGAGGGGCTTGGCTTCGCCTGCAGGAATCTGCCCGCACACAATAAAAACAAGGGTTTCTGTATGAACGCACGTACCGTTTTCTCCCTCGCCGGCTTGCTGCTGGCGCCACTGACCAGCCAAGCGCTGACTTTGAGTGACGATTTCCTCTTGGAGGTAGAGCTCACCGCTGCCAGCGATTATCGCAGCCGTGGGGTTTCGCAAACCCTCGGCGACCCTGCACTGCAGGGCGGGGCGACGCTGATCCACAGCAGTGGCCTGTACCTTGGGGCCTGGACCTCGAACGTTGACTTCGGCAGCGAATTCAAGACGCGCCAGGAGCTGGAGTACTACGCCGGTTGGTACTGGCAAGCCACCGATTCGATTAGCCTCGACCTTGGCTACATCAAGTACGACTATCCCAAAGAAGCGCAATTCAATTTGAGCGAGGTGTACGCGATTCTCGATGTGTATGGAGTGAAACTCGGCGCCTATTACTCCGATGACACACCGAATTTCTTCGGCGAAGACCAGGACACGCTTTACACCTACCTTGGCTACAGCTTTGCCTTGCCTGGTGAGGTAGGCCTGGAACTGCGGGCCGGTCGTAACGATGTGAAAGACCCTGCGTTCTGGTCTGCCAGCGGCGATGACCGAAACACTTACTATGAATGGGAAGTGAAATTCACCCGTGAGTTTGGTGGAGTCACCTGGGGTTTGAGCTACATCGATACCGACTTGTCGAAAAGCGAATGCATCGGTTGGTACGGATTTGACGACCTGTGCTCGGCCACCGTTGTTGCAAGCGCCAACAAAACCTTCTAATACCCGTAATTCGGTCACAGGTCGAGCAGGCGCTCGATCTGGGCCAGCTCCCAGGTGCTCAACAGGCTGACCGGGTCGGTGCCGTAGCGCTGCCAGGTGTCCAGTGAGCCATGGCGACCATCAGGATGCTGGCAGTGCTCGCAGTGGTGCAGGCGCTTGCCTTCAACGTCCAGCGCCAGTTGCCAGCCTTCTATCTCTACCCATGTCAGATTGTTCGAAAGGGCAGGTTTCAGACGCGTCATCGGGCGGATCCCGAGGGCGGCGTCGCGCAGTTGCTGGTAAACCTCACGCGGGGTCAAGGCAAGCATCGGTCATGTGTTCCTACGAAGGGATTGTATATTCACGGTGCTATCACGATAATGATAGTAATTACCATTAGCGTGTGATTCCCGTCAGTGACCCGTTCTGTCGACACCAAGGCAATCGTGGCCGATCTCTACAGCGACCATCATCGCTGGCTGCGCGCCTGGCTGTATCGCCGGTTGAACTGCCCTGATGATGCTGCGGATCTGGCGCAGGATACCTTTGTCCGGGCCATGGGCAGTAGTGCCCTGCCAGCCCTGGAAGAACCTCGTGCCTTTTTGGCTACAGTTGCCCGGCGCCTGTTGAGCAACCTGTTTCGCCGTCGGGCCCTGGAGCAGGCCTACCTGGAAGAGCTTGGGCGGCTACCGGAGTGCTGCATGCCTTCGGCCGAGGATGTGTTGCTGGTGCGTGAAGCGCTGGCACAGATCGACCGGTTGCTCGACGGCCTGCCCGAGCGAGCGCGCCACGCCTTTATCTTGCATCGTCTCGAAGGCCTGAGCCAGCCCATGATCGCAGAGCAGTTGGGCGTTTCACTGGCAACGGTGGAGCGGGATTTGCGGCGAGCGTTCCTGCATTGCCTGAGCGTGGAGGCCGAATGAGCCACGCTTCGGTAGATCGCGCTATCCATGAGGCTGTGGACTGGCTACTGACACTCGAAAACGCCCCAGCGCAAGACAAGACGCATCAGGCTTTCGAGTCTTGGTTAAAGCACTGCCCGACGCACCAAGCTGCCTGGCAGCGGGTCAATGCGCTGTTGCAAGAACCTTTGGCCGGTCTGCATCAAGCTGAACAACGCTCACCTGGGCAACTGGCAATTGCCAGCCGCAGCCTACGCGTGCAACCTCCACTATCGCGACGCAAGGTGCTCGGTGGTGGTCTGGCCATGGTGTTGCTGGGGTTGGGCTGTGCCGGTCTGGCGCACCGGCGAACGCCATTGGGCGATTTGTTCGCCGACGTGCACACCGCAACCGGTGAGCGTCGCAGTCTGACCCTCAGCGATGGCTCGCGCTTGCGCCTTAATGCGCGTACGGCAGTTGACCTACAGTTCAATGCCAGTCAACGCCTGGTGCTGCTGCGCGAGGGTGAGTTACAGGTGGAGGTTGCTGTCGAGGCAGATCGTCCGTTCATTGTCGCCACGCGCCAAGGCCAGGTTCAGGCGCAAGGTACGCGCTTTACCGTGCGCCAGGACGATCAACAAAGCCTGGTTGCGGTGCAGGAACATGCGGTCTTGCTGACCACCGGCAATGCCGCTGCACAGCGTGTCGAGGAAGGACAGGCTTATGCGTTCGATGGTCTGCGCAGCGTTGCCCTGGCGCCTTCGCTACGGACCCGGGCGGGTTGGACTGATGGTCGCGTGGATGTGCGCGACGAACCTCTGGGTGATCTGATCGAGGCCTTGCGACCGTATCGAGCAGGGTTGCTCCGCATTAGCCCGGCAGCAGCGCAAATCCGCGTGTATGGCAGTTTCCCCCTGGATGACAGTGACCGCACTTTGCTTTCGCTCAGCGAAACCCTGCCGATCAGCGTTGACAGCTTCGGCGGCTGGCTGACGCGCATCGATGTGAGCTGAGGGGCAAAAAAAATCTTCGGCCGTGAGGGGATCCGGTCACTGGTGTGTCCTGGTTATGGACAACAACTTCAAACGAGCCCCTACACACAATGTCAGATTCCATGATCCGCCCCAGCCTGCTGGCCCTTGCCATTGCCTTGGGCAGCAGTGCGCCGTTGTACGCGTTGGCGCAGAACGGTAGCAGCGTCAGCGCCACCCAGACGTTCGACATCCCGGCCGGTGATCTGGGTGAAAGCCTCAGTCGCATCGCCCGCCAGTCCGGACGTGTGTTGTCGGTCAGCCCCGCGTTGGTGCAGGGCAAGCAGGCAGCCCGGGTCAGTGGCCAGCTCACACCCGAGCAAGCGGCCATGCAAGCACTGCGCGGCAGCGGTCTGGACCTGAACATCACGGCAGGCGGAACCTGGAACCTGGTACCGACGGTGCAGAGCGATGCGCTGGAACTGGGCGCCACGCAGATCACCGGGCAAGGGACCGAGGACGCCTGGGGTCCGGTGGTGGGTTATGTGGCCAAGCGCACCGGCACGGCGACCAAGACCGATACCTCGGTGCTTGAAGTGCCGCAGACCATCAACATTATTACCCAGGACGAAATCAAGGCCCTGGGGTCGCAAACGGTCACTCAAGCCCTGCGCTACACCCCCGGCATCACCGGAGGTGGCTTCTCCGACCGGGTCGGCATCTTTGACGAACCCACTTCTCGCGGTTTCAGTCCTACACCGTTGTACCTGGACGGCCTGCACTTGCCTTACGGCGGCGGCAGCACCGGCGGCGCACTGCAGATTGACCCGTATCTGCTGGAGCGGATTGAAGTCATGAAGGGCCCCGCCTCGGTGCTCTACGGGCAGAACCAGCCGGGAGGCCTGATCAACATGGTTTCCAAACGCCCGACCGCTACGCCGCAGCGTGAACTGTTGCTTGGCGGCGGTAGCCAGGATCGTCGCTACGCGGCCTTCGATTTCGCCGGGCCCATGGATGATCAAGGTGAGTTCCTGTACCGCCTGACGGGCAACGGCCTGGATAAGAACGGCGAGATTGATTACGTCGAGCAGCAGCGTTTCATGCTTGCACCGAGCATGACCTGGGTGCCGAACGAGCAAACCCGTTTGACACTCTATGGCCATTACCAGAAAGACAACGGTGTCCCGGAAGCACAAGGCTTGCCCGCCATCGGCACGGTATTTGCCAGCCCTAATGGCCGGATCAAACGCAGCCGGTTTATCGGTGAGCCCGATATCAACGCCTATGATCGCGAGCAATACACGTTCGGTTATGAGTTCAGCCATGAACTGAACGATGTCTGGACCCTCAAGCAGAATGCGCGCTATGCCTATGTCGACGATCGCTTTCGGGCGCCCTTGCACGGCTACACATTTGTCACCAACCCGCAGACGGGTCTTGACGACCAGCGCTACATGACCCGCTTCGGGGTCGACTGGAAACAGCGCAATAAAGTATTTGGTGTCGATAACATTGCCCAGGCCAAGTTCAATACGTTCGAGGTGGCGCACACGCTGCTGGTGGGGGTGGACTACTACCACTCCAATTCCAAGTTCCTTGGCCTGTACGACCGAAATCCACCGATCATCGACCTGTACTCGCCGGTCTACGGTCAGGCGCTGAACTTCGGCCAACCGTTCAACTGGGATAACACAGTGACCCAGACGGGCCTGTATGTGCAGGACCAACTCAAATGGAACAACTGGTTCCTGACCCTGGGCGGTCGTTACGACTGGGCCGAAACCGAAACCCGGGAACCTATCGCCCAGAACTTCGCCACCCTCAAGGATGAAAAGTTCACCGGTCGTGCAGGCATCGGCTACAGCTTCGAAAGCGGTGTTACGCCTTACATCAGCTACACCGAGTCGTTCCTGCCGGTGACGGGGGCGGACATCCACCACAAGCCGTTCGAGCCGTCCACCGGCAAGCAGGTTGAAGCGGGGGTCAAATACCAGCCGCCTGGGCAGGAGAGTTTTGTGCAGCTGTCGGTGTATGAGATCAAGCAGCAGAACATCCTCACCACCGATCCTAGCGATTGGACCCGCAGCGTCCAGGTCGGCGCATTGCGCTCGCGCGGCGTGGAACTTGAGGGCAAGGCAAGTCTGGGTGACAACCTCGACGTGATTGCCTCGGTTTCGCGTAACGATGTGGTCTACACCAAGGACAACGATGGTCGTGAAGGCCGGCACCCATCAGGGACGCCACCGATGACAGCGTCGCTGTGGCTGGACTACCACTTTACCGGCGATACGCTGTTGGCTGGTCTGGGCATGGGCCTGGGCGCGCGGTATGTGCGTGGCAGTGACGGAAGTGATTTTGCTTATGATCACTTCAGCATCCCGTCGTACACCGTCTACGACGGCATGCTCTCCTATGACTTCCAGCAGTCGCCGCTGCGTCTGAAAGGGGTCAAGTTGCAGGTCAACCTGCAAAACCTCGAAGACAAAGTCTATGTCAGCCGTTGTACCAGTGATGTCGATTGCTATTACGGTGAAGGCCGCACGCTGACCACCGATCTTACTTACAACTGGTAGGTTTCAGGCGTCACGCAACAAGTCCTGGGCGTCCAGCAGCCGGTAGGCAATCTCCGGTTGACGCTCCAGGGCGCGGCGAATGGCAGCGGGGATGCTCTGGCGAGTCTTGCGGCACAGTCCGGGTAGTTCAGCAATCTGGATGTTGAAGCCGCGCATGGTGCGCACTTCGTTGTCGCTGGGACTGATCTGCAAGCGAATGCCCAGGTTGTCGTAGAGCTTGCGTTGCATGTGTTCGAGGTCGGCGAGGCTCTGCAGGTTTTCCAGGCGTTCGATCAGGCGCTTTTCCTCCTGGCGCGTCAGCAGCAGGATGCGCAGGTCCTGCAGCGTTTCACGGCCGCAATCACAGGCGCCAGGCGGGCAGGGGGTGCGGGTTGGCAAAGTGGCATTCATGACCTCCAGCATAGCGATGAGTGCAGGCTTTTGCCCAGAGGCGAGCCGCTGTCTGTCGTCGGGCGGCTCGTCTGGGGCTGTTGCTCAATTCTGCTTGAGCTTCCAGGTGCCCGGCAGCGACAGGTCACCTGAGCTGATGTCCCACACGCTGCTGACGCACAGCAACGGGTTGTGCAGATCGGCATTGACCTTCAGTGCCGCGGTTACTCCGTCGTAGTTGAAGCTTTGCGGGAAGCCTACGGCGGCCAGGGGCACACTGATCTGCGCCGCGTTCTTGTCGATGCTGAGATCGTAACCGGGAGAGTCGATGTAGATCGGCGCCCCTGGCCAAGTGGCGGGCAGCTTCGGCTTGGCGCCTTTGGGGATATCGCGCACCTTCAGCCCACCGGGTCCGCAGCTTTCATCCTTGCTCAACACTACCCAGTGGGAGTGCCACAGGCCGCCGTCGTTATCGGTCTTGCCGTCGCGGTTTTCATCGAGTTGCGGCGTGTCATCAAAATCTGGATGCGAGGTCAGCGCCAGGGCCAGGATCCCGGCCTTGGCTTCAAAGCCGACACTGCTGCTGTCCAGGCTGGTAGGCCATACGTAGCTATACACCTCGGCACCCGCGAAGGCGCCTTTGGCGCTGGGCAGGCGACTGCCAGCCTTGCCGTCGACCAGTTGTTCGAACACCAGGTTTTCACCTTGTTTGAAAACCCGGGTCTGAACCAGGTCGAAAGCGGCGTCTGCGTTGCCCTTGGCGCTTTTGATGCCAGAGTTGTCATGGGCCCAGACTTGGGTGGCAAGCAGGCTTAAAGCGAAGGCGAGGGTAGGTTTCATGGGGTGGCTCCTGGGTGGGGTCTGGTTTCGAATCGATACCAAATAGCCTAAGCTGAAATGCACCTTTGTCAATATAGTATTTATTCGATACTATCTATCGATGCCATCAATTGGGACTGCCCACCGTGCTATTCGACCTGCTGGAAAGGTTATCGAGCCTCACGCGTGTCTGGTTCCGCCAGCACCCGCTGCTGGCCGACATCCAGCCGATTCAACTGAGTGCACTGCTTTATCTGGCGCGCTGCAACCGTTACTCCAATACACCGCTGGCGGTGACCGAATACCTGGGCCTGACCAAGGGCACGGTTTCGCAGTCGCTCAAGGCGTTGGAAGGCAAAGGCCTGATCGTCAAAACCCAGGATGCTGCAGACAAGCGCAGCGTACATCTGAGCCTCACCGCGCCAGCGCGAGGCTTGCTGGCAGCGGTGATGCCCCCGGATTTTCTACTGGCGGCGACTGAGCGCATGGGCGCGCGGGCTGATGACTTGCAAGCTTTGCTTGCTGATTTACTGCGCAATATCCAACAACACGAAAACGTACCGGGCTTTGGCTTGTGCAAGACCTGCCGCTTTCATCGCAAGACGACCTCCGGTGGTTTTTGCGAGCTGACCCAGGAGCCACTGGCGTCGGCCGAGCGTGAACTGATTTGCCGCGAGCACCAACTCGCGGAACTTACGGAGTAATGCCGATGAAGCTTGATACCGTCCTGACCGGCAAGGCTGTGGCCTTCACCCGGCCAGGCTCTTGCAGTGCGATCGCCAAGCAGGCCCGTAGCGGCGAGCTGGCAGTGACCGAGTTGGGGCTTGCGGGTGACGAGCAGGGCGACTTGCGCGTTCATGGCGGCAAGGACAAAGCCATTCATCATTACCCGCGCGAGCACTACGCGACATGGGCCGCTGAGCTCGGTGAGCACCCATTGCTGCAGGCTGCAGGGGCCTTTGGTGAAAACCTCAGCACCTATGGTTGGACCGAGCAGACAGTCTGTCTTGGGGATCGCGTGCGAGTGGGTAGTGCGGTACTGGAAGTCTCACAGGGGCGTATGCCGTGCTGGAAGCTCAATGATCGCTTTGGGGTAAAGGACATGTCCCTGCGGGTCCAGCAGAGCGGTCGTACTGGATGGTACTACCGAGTGCTGGAGGAGGGTGTGCTGGCTGCGGGCGATACACTGCAGGTGATCGAACGGCTCCATCCACATTGGTCGGTGGCGCGGTTGTCGTCGGTGCTGTTTGACAAGCAGGTGGACGCCGATGTGATTCGCCAGTGCCTGGCGTTACCGCTGGCGCCTTCCTGGCGGCGTACCCTGGATCGGCGTCTGGAGCGGGCCGAGGTCGAAGACTGGGCCCCGCGGTTGCAGGGGCCACAGATCTAAGGCTCGCTCAGGGCAAACTTCAAGGCGTGATGGCGACTTTCATCACGCCATCGCGTTGATGCGCAAACAACTCGTAGGCGGCTTCAATATCGTCGAGCTTGTAGCGGTGGGTGACCAGGGGCTTGAGATCAACAGCGCCGCTGCCGACCACTTCCATCAGCCTGCGCATGCGCTCCTTGCCGCCGGGGCAAAGGGTGCTGACAATGCTGTAGTCGCCTAACCCGGCGCCAAATGCCGCCAACGGGATTGTCAGGTCGGATGAGTACACACCCAGGCTAGACAAGGTGCCACCCGGGCGCAGAATACGCAGCGCCGACTCGAACGTGGACTGGGTGCCCAGTGCTTCAATGGCGACATCCACGCCGCGGCCGTTGGTCAGGGCCATGATTTGTTCTACGACATTGCCTTGCTTGAAATCCACCACATGGGTGGCGCCCAATTGGCGCGCAACGGTCAGGCGAGCGGCGACGGTGTCGACGCCGATAATAGTGGTAGCGCCCATCAAGCGTGCACCCGCTACCGCGCATAGGCCAATTGGGCCAAGGGCAAACACGGCGACTGTGTCGCCGATTCGCACGCCACCGCGTTCGGCGCCGGAGAAACCGGTAGACATGATGTCCGGGCACATCAGCACCTGTTCATCGCTCAGGCCGTCAGGGATGGGCGAGAGGTTGGCCATGGCATCGGGCACCAGTACATATTCGGCCTGGCAGCCGTCGATGGTATTGCCGAACTTCCAGCCGCCTGCGGGCCGAAAGCCATGGGGGGTACCAGGACCGTCCTGGGAGGCGCAGCCGCATAGACAGGCGTAACTGTGGCCGCTTGGCGTGATAGCGCCGGCGATCACACGCTGGCCTTCAGTGAAGCCCTGGACCTGGCTGCCGAGCTTTTCGATGATGCCCACCGGCTCATGACCGATGGTCAGGCCCCTGGCCACGGGATATTCGCCACGCAGGATGTGCACGTCAGTTCCGCACAGCGTGGTGGTGGTAATACGCAGCAGCGCATCGGACGGGCCTACCTCGGGGATCGGTTTCTCATCCAGTACGATGCGATTCTTTTCGACGAAGATTGCCGCTTTCATGCGGGACATAGCCAATTCTCCTGAACAGGTTTACGGGCGTGGGTCGTGCAGTCTTCGTTCAGGGTGCGCGTTTGCGCCGCGTATGGCTATGATCGGGGTCAATGGGGGAGGGGAAATGCATCGCGGGGAAAGCCTGCCCCCAAAGGTTTATCCCTTTAGGAATGGGCTTTTCCCGCGATTGCTCAATCAGGCAGCCGAGCTAAGTTTGCCGCTGCCTTGAGCCTTTACCACTTGCTTGCGACAGGCGTCGCCAAAGGCCTGGAACATCTTGATCGAGTCCGGGTTCTTGGCCGCTTGCCATTCCGGGTGCCATTGCACGGCAAACAGGAACGGAGACAAGCTAGGTGCGTGGATAGCCTCTACCAGGCCATCTTCGGCACGAGCCAGAGGCTCGATACCTTTGCCGAGGTTTTTCAGACCCTGGCCGTGCAGCGAGTTGACGCGGATCTCGTCGCTTTGCAGGAGCTTTTGCAACCAGCTGCCTTGCTCCAGACGCACGCTGTGAACAGCGCTGTACTGCACGTCGACAGGATCGTCCGAGTTTTCCCGGTGATCGTTGAAGCCGGCTTCTGCGTAGACCTTCTGGTAGATGTCACCACCCAGCGCTACGTTGATTTCCTGCATGCCACGGCAGATGCCGAAAATCGGCAAGCCACGGGCAATTGCAGCCTTGACCAGCGGCATGTCGAACAGGTCGCGGTCACGGTCCTGGGTTTTGCCTGGGGTTTCGTTTTCCTGGCCGTAGAGCGCTGGGTCGATGTTGCTGCCAGCACCGGTCAGGTAAACACCATCGGCCATGTCCAGGTAGGTTTCAAGGTCTTCGGTGCCGCAGCAGGTTGGAACCAGAACAGGTATGCAACCTGAGTGTTCAACCAGTGGCACGATGTACTTATGAGTCATGACTTGATAATCGTGACCTTTGCGCTCCTGGGCGCCCATGGTCATCAGCACGACGGGTTTACGAAGGGTTTGTTTCTTATTGCCAATGTTGCTGTTGGGCATATGTCACCTTTGGACAGGCGCAGCCTGTCATTATTGTGCAGGCGCGCTGCTGAAACCTTTGCGCTACCTGAGGTTTCGAGCACTGCCGGAAGGGCGCAGAGGGCCAATATTTCCGGTCGAAACCTGTGATACAGCTTGCCAGAGCCGTTTAATATGTCAAACGACTTCAGATTGCGCGGCCGAAGGCTATCATTGCCTTGGTGCAATTATGAGTACGCAAGCCTTGCCGGCCGGCGCCGCGAGCGATTATCGCGGTTAATTATATTTAACAGTTTGTTGCAAGTCGCTGGGTGACGCGGGGCACGGCCCCGCGTTTGTCTCAGTGCAGGATCTGGGCAAGAAAGCCCTTGGCTCGCGCGGACTGCGGATTGTTGAAGAATGCTTCCGGGCTGGCGTCTTCGATTATCTGCCCGCCATCGAGAAACAGCACCCGTTCGGCGACCTGGCGGGCAAAGCCCATCTCGTGGGTGACACACAGCATGGTCATGCCGGTGTCTGCCAATTTCACCAGCACGTCCAGCACTTCAGCGACCATTTCCGGGTCGAGTGCCGAGGTGGGTTCGTCGAACAGCATGATTTTCGGCTTCATGCACAGTGCCCTGGCAATGGCCACGCGTTGCTGTTGGCCACCTGAGAGCTGACTGGGGTATTTGTTGGCCTGGCTCTCGATACCCACCTTGTTCAAATAAAAGCGTGCACGCTCTTGCGCTTCCTCGCGTGACAGGCCACGCACGCTCATCGGGGCCAGGGTGCAGTTGTCCAGTACGCTCATGTGCGGGAACAGGTTGAAGTGCTGGAACACCATGCCAATTTCACTGCGAACATCGGCGGCCTGGCGAGTGGTCAGGGCAAGGTCGGTATCGTTGACACGAATGTGACCTTTCTCGGCGATTTCCAGGCGGTTGATGCAGCGGATCAAGGTCGACTTGCCCGAGCCCGAAGGCCCGCACAGAACAATACGCTCGCCCTCGCGCACGCTCAGGTTGATGTCGCGCAACACATGGTAGGCGCCGTAGTGTTTGTTCAAACCCTCTATGCTCACCACCACATTGCGTGAGTCGGTTTGAGGGGCGGTGGCTGCAAGGCTTAGTGAAGCGGTCATATTGTTATTCTCCCGCGATCAATTGAAGCGTGTCGCGCTGTACGGCGCAGGGTCGGTAAAGGTGGCTTCGCCGGTGATCATTTCGGCCAGCAAGCGACCGCTTACCGGGCCAAGAGTCAGGCCGTGATGAGCGTGACCGAAGTTGAACCACAGGCCTTTGTGCCGGGCTGCCGGGCCAATCACCGGGCGCATGTCCGGCAGGCACGGACGCCGCCCCAGCCAAGGCTGGGCATCAAGGCGCTGGCCGAGGGGGAAGATCTTGCGCGCGAGGGCTTCACAGCGCTTGAGCTGGATCTCGTTGGCCGCATCGCTGCTGGCAGCGAATTCGATGCCGGTGGTCAGGCGAATGCCTTGGGCCATCGGGGCCAGAACGTAACCACCCTGGCCATCGCAGATCGAGTGCTTGAGTTCGGCGCCGTCGCGGCCTTGATAATGCATGTGGTAGCCGCGTTTGATTTCCAGGGGTATGCGATAACCCAGCGGCTTGAACAGCTCCGCCGATTGCGGACCAAGGGCGATGACCACCTCGGATGCAGTGATCGGCCCCTGGCGGCTATCTACCTGCCACTCACTGTCGATCTGGCGCAGGGTGCGCGCATCGCCATGAATGAATTGGCCGCCGCGCTGCACGAACAAGGCGGCGTAACCTCGGGTCAGGCCGCCGGGATTGGTAACGGTCTTGGGGTCGAGCCAGTGGATGCCACCGACCACGTTTTCGCTCAGATCCGCTTCTCGGGCATGCAGTTGCTGACGGTCAAGAACTTCGTAACTCAAACCGTAGGGTGCAAGCGCCTGGGCATCGTCCTTGGCCTTGTTGAAGGCGGCGTTGTTGCGAAACACCTCGATCCAGCCGTTGGCCTTGACCAGATCGCCAAGGCCGGCGGCGTCGATCAGGGCGTCGTGTTCTTCGACGCAGCGTTGCACCAGTGGCAGCATGGCGCGGGTGGCAACGCTCAGGCCGGCAACCGAAGAGTTCTGCCAATACTTGAACAGCCAGGGCGCTACTTTAGGGATATGGGTCAGGCTGTAGCGCACATCCGACTGGCGGTTCAGGCCATAGCGCAGCAGGCTCGACAGCTCCCGCGGGAAGGCATAGGGGATGACGCTGGAGCGCTCGATCAGGCCAGCGTTGCCATGGCTGGTACCGCTGCCGGGCTCCTCGCGATCAATAAGAATCACCTTGCGCCCGCGAGCCTGCAAGTGAAGGGCCGTGCTGACGCCGACGATACCGGCGCCCAGAACGATGGTTTGACAATGCATTGGAGCGGTCCTCACAGCAGGCTATCAGTGCAGATGGCGGCCCAGTCGGGCTTCTATATGTTTCAGGCTGCGCCGCACGATTTCGACGATCAGCAGGTAGAGCACGGCGGCCCACAGGTAGATCTGGAAGTCGAAACTGCGCGAGAAGGCCAGTTTGGTCACACCCATCAGGTCGTAGATGGTCACCAGCGATGCGATGGCGCTGGCCTTGATCATCAGAATCAACTCGTTGCCCAGCGGGCCGATGGCGACAATCATCGATTGCGGCAGGATGACCTTGAAGAAGGTGGTCGAGCGCTTCAGGCTCAGCGCCTTGGCTGCTTCATATTGTCCCGGCGCGACGGCCAGCAGGGCGCCGCGGAAGATTTCCGCCTGGTAGGCGGCGGTGTTCAGGACGAAGGCCAGCAAGGTGCAATACCAGGCTTCGCGGAAGAACCACCACATCCCCACGTCTTGCCAGAAGCCTTTTAGCGACCCCAGGCCGTAGTACAGCAAGAACAGTTGCGCCAGCAGCGGCGAGCCACGGAAGAAGTAGATGTAGCCGGCACTCAAGCGCTGCAACAGCAAGCTGTTGGAAAGCCGTGCCAACGCCAGCAGCATGCCGAGCACGGCGCCGAGGGTGAAGGAAATCGCCACCAGCTTGCCGGTGACCAGTAGCCCGTCGACAAAGCGTGGGCCGTAGCGCTCCAGCAGGTCCGGGTCGAGCACCGTGGCCAGCAGTTGTTCGAAACTCATGTCCGGGCACTCCGCAGGTGGCGACTGAAGTATTGCTCGATGAACACAAACACCCGTCCCGACAAGGCCGAGAACAGCAGGTAGCCAAGACAGGCCACGCCGTAGAAGAACATCGGCTCCTTGGTCACACTCACGGCCAGGTTGGTCTGGCGCATCAGGTCGACCAGGGAAATGGTCGATACCAGTGAAGTGTCCTTGAGCAGCGATAGCCAGTTGTTCGATAGGCCCGGCATGGCGATGCGCACCAGTTGCGGGAAAATCACCTTGCGAAAGGTGGTGGCCTTGCTCAGGCCCAGCGCCTGGGACGCTTCGTACTGTCCTTTGGCGACCGTCTTGAAGGCGCCGAGCCAGATCTCACTGGAGAACGCGGCAAATACCAGGCTGAAGGCGATCATGGCGGCGAGGAAGGTGTTGATCAGCACCTCGCCTTCGTAGCCCATGGCGGCGAGAATTTTCTGCGCGGCGATCTGGCAGCCGTAGTAAATGATCAGCAGCGTGAGCAGCTCCGGCAAACCGCGAAACACGGTGGAGAAGACGGTAGCCACGGCACGTGGGAAGCGCTTGGGCGATCGTGCCATCAGCGCTACACCCAGGCCCAGCGGCAGCCCGATGGGCAGGCAGGCCAACGCCAGGGAAATGGTCACCAGGGCGCCGGCGAGCAGGGCTTGGCCCCAGCCGCCGCTGGCGAAAGATAACAGCGAAAGTTGTTCGAGCATGGGCGAACCCTCTCGGGAATAGAGTGTGGGTGCTTGGCAGGTGTATCGCGGGGCAAGTCCGCCCCCACAACATCAATGGATTGCTGGGGGCGCGGACAGCCGTGCGATCAATTACTGATAGATATCGAAGTCGAAGTAACGACTGGCGATCTTCTGGTAGGTGCCGTTGGCGACGATTTCATCGAGGGCCTTGTTCAGGCGCTCGCGCAAGGCCTGGTCTTCCTTGCGCACGGCAATCGAGGCGTCGGCCTTGGTGCCATTGACGTCGCCAAGAATCTTGCAGCAGTCCTTGCCGGCCTTGCCGAGCCACTCGGTCAGCGGGAATTTATCGGCGATCACGCCATCCAGGCGCCCGGCGGCCAGGTCTGCGTTGGCTTCATCGAGGGTTGGGTAGAGCTTGACGTCGGCACCGGCCTTGCCATAGACATCTTCGGCGTAAATGGCCTGGGTCGAGGAGGATTGCGCGCCGACGGTGTAGCCTTTGAAGCTGGTTTGGGCATCGGTAATCTCGCTGTCCTTGGGCACAGCGACCGACAACGGCGTCTTGTAGTAGTGGTTGGTGAAGGCGATTTTCTTGCGCCGCTCTTCGGTGTTGATCATCGACGCCACTACTGCATCATATTTCTTGGCCATCAGTGCCGGAATAATGCCTTCCCAATCCTGGGCGACGATGGTGCAGTCCACCTTCATCTGCTCGCACAACGCCTTGGTGATGTCGACGTCAAAACCGTGCAGTTGATTGTTTGAATCCACATAGTTGAACGGCGGGTAGGCGCCTTCGGTAGCAATTTTCAGGGTTTCGGCCTGAGCCATGGTTGCGCCAGCGAGCAGCAGGGCGCACGCGCCTGCAAAGCGGATAACGGGTTTCATGTAACACCTCGATCTGTTGTTTGCACTCTTGCTATTGTTTGCTCGCTGACGTGTAGCCAACGAATTCATTGTGTAGAGCGGCAGTTGCTTCCAAGCGTTTTTCAACATCCGGTCCGAGCTTCTTGCAGACCTCGTTGACCATCAGGTGTACCCACGACAACATCGTCGCAGTGGACTCCCAGAACAGATTGAACTCGGTGGGGATGCGAAACACCTCATCGGCGTTGGCATCGGCCCAGTCACAAAAGGTGTCGGTAACCAGGGTTACCGGGATGCCTGCCTCGTGCGCTTTGCGACACAGGTTCAGGGCATGGCGTGAATAGCGGCGCGCCTCGAACACCACCAGGGCGCAATCGGCCGGGTCGCTCAGCAACACCTCACCGAAATGCCCAGCGCTGCCATCGACGACCTGCACGCCGTCACGCAGGTATTGCAGTAAGTGGGCCATGCATTGGGCGATACCGCGCTCGGTCTGAAACCCTGCGATAAAAACCTTGCGGCGCTGTGCCAGGCGTTGGCTGACCGTTTCCCAGGCGGCGGTACGGCTGTATTCGTAGACCCGTACCAGGGCCCCGACTTCTTGTTCGAGACTGCGGGCAAGGCCGGCATCATCCTTGCCGTGCTGTTGGCGAAATTCTTGCAATCGATCACCGACCAGCCAGGGACCATCGCCCAGGTCGTCCTTGAGATCGTGCTTGAGCGCCTTGAGGTGCTCGTAGCCCAGGGCCCGGCAAAAGCGCCCGACACTGGATTCACTGACGCCGATTTTCGTCGCCAGGCTTGCGGAGGTTTCGAACGGCAGGTCGTTGAGGTTGGCGAGCATGTAGCTGGCGATCTTGCGACCTGAAGCCGCTGCACTGTGCAGGCTGTGTTCCAGGCGTTGCTTGATCGGTTGGCTCATGGATGATTCTCAAGGACGGTGGCACGTGGAAACAGAAAATGAATGTTTTCTGTCATCAAGTCAACATTTGACAGTTTGCTGTCACAAGAGGAAAGTTTCGTCATTGCTCATCGCGGTCGCCCATTCCAAATCCAATAAGGGAGCTTCAGATGCCCGCACGTCCCGACACTGCTGTCGCGCAGATTCAATTTGCCGATCTGCAGGCCTTGTTGCAGCGCGTATTTGTTCGTCATGGCACCAGTGAGGCGGTCGCTCGCGCACTGGCCTTCAATTGCGCCAGCGCCCAGCGCGACGGTGCTCACAGCCATGGTGTGTTCCGCATTCCCGGCTATGTTTCAACCTTGGCCAGCGGCTGGGTCGATGGTCAGGCCGTGCCTGAAGTGACAGACGTCGCCAGCGCCTTTGTCCGTGTCGATGCCAAGGGGGGCTTCGCCCAGCCGGCGCTGGCAGCGGCGCGTGAGTTGCTGTTGGAAAAGGCGCGTAGCGCCGGCATCGCCGTATTGGCAATCCATAACTCGCACCATTTCGCTGCACTGTGGCCGGATGTCGAACCCTTCGCCGATGAAGGTCTGGTTGCCCTCAGCGTGGTCAACAGCATGACCTGCGTGGTGCCTCACGGTGCGCGTCGGCCGTTGTTTGGTACCAACCCGATTGCCTTTGCCGCACCCTGCGCTGGCAGTGACCCGATTGTCTTCGACATGGCCACCAGCGCCATGGCCCATGGCGATGTACAGATCGCCGCGCGTAAAGGTGAGCAACTACCGTATGGCATCGGCGTGGACAGCGAAGGACAACCGACCCGCGACCCGCAGAAAATCCTCGAAGGGGGGGCCTTGTTACCCTTCGGCGAGCACAAGGGTTCGGCCCTGTCGATGATGGTCGAGCTGCTGGCCGCAGCACTGACCGGTGGGAACTTTTCCTGGGAGTTCGACTGGTCGCAGCACCCGGGGGCAAAAACACCGTGGACCGGGCAGTTGATTATCGTGATCGACCCGAGCAAGGCCGAAGGTAATCAGTTTGCCGTGCGCAGCCGCCAGTTGGTGGACCAGATGCAGGCTGTCGGGGTCAGCCGGATGCCTGGCGAGCGGCGTTTTCGTGAGCGGGAAGCCTCGGCGCGCGAGGGTGTCAGCCTCACCGCGCAGGAGCTGGAACAACTGCAGGCGCTGGCACAGGGCTAAAGATGCCGCGCCAAGGCATGCATGGCTGCACAGATAAGTTGCATCAAGGGACATGTTGCTTCGGCGCGGCTACAGGTATCCTCGGCAGATACTTGTTGTATTTGCCCAGACCCAAGGAGCTGCACGCTGTGTTCAAACATGTCGATGCCTATGCCGGCGATCCGATTCTGTCCCTGATGGAGACCTTCAAGGCCGACCCGCGCGCCAACAAGGTCAACCTGAGTATCGGTCTTTACTACGATGCCGCAGGCGTGGTGCCGCAACTGGCTGCTGTTGGCGAAGCGGAAAAGCGCATGGCCGACCAGCCGCATGAAGCTTCTCTGTATTTGCCGATGGAAGGCCTGAGCAGCTATCGCCAGGCCATCCAGGCGTTGTTGTTTGGCGCGGATCACCCTGCCGTGCAGGGGGCGCGCGTTGCTACCGTGCAAACCGTCGGCGGCTCCGGTGCGTTGAAAGTCGGTGCCGACTTCCTCAAGCGCTATTTCCCGGACTCGCAGGTGTGGGTCAGCAATCCAACCTGGGACAACCACCGGGCTATCTTTGAAGGCGCAGGTTTCAAGGTCAATACCTACCCGTACTTCGACGCTGACACCCGCGGTCTCGATTTCGCCGGCATGCTCACAGCGCTGCAGGGCCTGGCCACCAACAGCATCGTGCTGCTGCACCCCTGCTGCCACAACCCAACTGGCGTCGATTTGAGCCAGGCGCAATGGCAACAGGTCATTGAAGTGGTCAAGACGCGCAACCTGATTCCATTCCTTGATATCGCTTACCAGGGCTTCGGCGAAGGTCTGGTCGAAGACGCCTATGCCATCCGCGAGTTCGCCCGTGCTGGCGTACCTTGCCTGGTGAGCAACTCGTTCTCGAAGATTTTTTCGCTGTACGGCGAGCGGGTAGGAGGCTTGTCGGTGGTCTGCGACGATGCCGACACTGCGCAAAGCGTACTGGGCCAACTCAAGGCCACTGTGCGCCGCAACTACTCCAGCCCTCCGAACTTCGGTGCGCAACTGGTGGCCGCCGTGCTTGCGGACCCTTCGCTCAATGCGACGTGGGCTGCTGAAGTGGAACACATGCGCCTGCGGATCCTGGACATGCGCCAAGGGCTGGTCGATGCCTTGGCAGTATTGTTGCCGGGTCAGGACTTCCAGTTTTTCCTCAGCCAGCGCGGTATGTTCAGCTACACCGGCCTGAGCGTCGAACAGGTGCGCCGCTTGCGCGACGAGTTTGGCGTGTACTTGATCGACAGCGGCCGGGTCTGCATGTCGGGTCTGCGTCCAGACAACCTGCAGCAAGTCGCTGAGGCTATTGCGGCGGTTCAGTAACATCCACTGATCGCGGGGCACGTCAGTTTGCGCAGGGGTGATACCTGTGCGTAAGGGCTTGCTCCGCGATGTTGTAAAAGGTGCAACCGCTCCTCGGTCGGGGCTTTGCAAGTGCAACCAATGCGCGCACAATCGCGCCCCTCTTTGTATGGTTGAGGGGCGGTGATGCCTCAGCTTCGCCACTCTCAGCCCTGTTGCAGTTTGCGAGTGGAGTTGCACCCGGATGAACGAGCAGGCCCAAAGCGTTGATCAACGCTTCGAATCGACCCCAGTTGCCCTCAGCAGTTGGTCCCGTCAGGACACCACCTGGATGCTGGGCCTGTTTGGCACAGCCATCGGCGCCGGAACCTTGTTCCTGCCGATCAACGCCGGGGTAGGGGGCTTCTGGCCTCTGTTGATCCTGGCGTTGCTGGCGTTCCCGATGACCTATTACGCTCACCGTGGCCTGACCCGCTTCGTGTTGTCCGGACGCGATGGCACCGACATCACCGATGTTGTCGAAGAGCACTTCGGCCTGAGTGCAGGTGCTTTGATCACCTTGCTGTACTTCCTGGCAATCTTCCCGATTCTGCTGATCTACAGCGTGGCCCTGACCAACACGGTCGGCAGCTTTCTGGAGCACCAGCTGCATATCGAGCCACCGCCACGCATCGTTCTGTCATTTGTGCTGATCCTCGGCTTGCTGGCCATTGTGCGCTGCGGTGAACAGGCCACCGTCAAGGTCATGAGCCTGCTGGTCTATCCCTTCATTGTCGCCCTGGCGTTTCTCGCGGTATTTCTGATTCCGCACTGGAATGGTGGCATCTTGAGCACCGCCAGCGAGCTGCCGTCAGGCTCAGCGTTCCTGCACACCTTGTGGCTGGCCATTCCGGTGATGGTGTTCTCTTTCAACCACTCGCCGATCATTTCAGCCTTTGCGGTTGATCAGAAGCGTCGCTATGGCGTCCATGCCGATGAGCGCAGCGGGCAGATCCTGTGTCGCGCACACCTGCTGATGGTGGCGATGGTGATGTTTTTCGTATTCAGTTGCGTGCTGACCCTGACCCCTGCGCAGTTGGCTGAAGCCAAGCAACAGAATCTGTCGATTCTTTCCTACCTGGCCAACCATTTCAGCAATCCGACCATCGCCTTTGCCGCGCCGATTATTGCTTTTATCGCCATTGCCAAGTCGTTCCTGGGGCATTACATCGGCGCCAGTGAAGGGCTCAAGGGGCTGGTAGCGAAAACCGGCAAGCGCCCGGGTGCCAAGGCGCTGGATCGCGTCACTGCTGCTTTCATGCTGGTGATCTGCTGGATCGTTGCCACGCTCAACCCGAGCATCCTGGGCATGATCGAGAGCTTCGGTGGCCCGGTCATTGCGGCGATTCTGTTCCTGATGCCGATGTACGCTATCCGTAAGGTGCCGGCCATGCGCAAGTACAGTGGTCACATCTCCAACGTATTTGTGACAGTTGTAGGTCTGGTGGCCATCTCGGCCCTGGTCTACTCGTTGATGGGTTGAGCCACGGGTGCCTGGGCGCTGGATTGTCAGCGCCCAGGTAAATATTTTGTCCACAATATGTGCGTGGAAATAAAACAATTTATTGCTCGACCATAGGTGGCGAGCCACTTTCATGATTAACTCTGGTCCCTTACCCATCCCGCATAAGGACTCAGCTCATGGCTCAAGTGACTCTCAAAGGCAACCCGGTTCAAGTCAAGGGCGACCTGCCGAAGGTTGGTTCCCAGGCGCCAGCATTTTCCCTGGTTGGTGCAGGTCTGGCTGACGTGACCCTGGCCAGCCTGGCCGGCAAGCGCAAAGTGCTGAACATCTTCCCAAGCGTTGACACCCCTACCTGCGCCACTTCGGTTCGCACCTTCAACAAGAAAGCCGGTGAGCTGAACAATACCGTGGTGCTGTGCATCTCGGCTGACCTGCCGTTCGCTCAGGCACGCTTCTGCGGCGCTGAAGGCCTGGAAAATGTCCAGAACCTGTCGACCCTGCGTGGCCGTGAATTCATCGAAAACTATGGTGTTGCTATCGCCGATGGCCCACTGGCCGGCCTGACTGCTCGTGCCGTCGTAGTACTGGACGAGAACGACAAAGTGCTGCATGCCGAACTGGTGGGCGAAATCGCTGACGAGCCGAACTATGATGCAGCGTTGGCAGTGTTGAAGTGATCTGATTGCAGCGGCAGGAACGGGTTCACCCGCTCCTGCAGGTGTGAATAATTGTTACGGCCTGGTCCTCGACCAGGCCGTTTTTATTTATAGTTCATCGTCTTAGCAACGTAAGCGCTAGGTAAATTGCCGGTAAAGGCGCTTTGCTTATCCTGCTGCAGTGCTTATCGTTCAGCCTCCTCAAAAGAATTCTTTCCAGTCCAATGGTCGATCAACCGATGCTTTCTCGTTCCCGTTCCTCCCGTCGCTGGCTCGTTGGCCTGCTGATCCTGCTGCTGGTTGCCAGTCTTTGCTGGTGGCTGTGGCCGTCTCCAGCGGCGGACAAGGCGGCCGGCGCCCCCGGCGGCAAGGGCGGGCGACCTGGTTTCGGTGCCTTCGGTGGGCCGGTTCCGGTGCGCGTCGAGCCTGCCACCGTGGGCAATTTCCCGGTCTACCTCAAGGCTCTGGGGACGGTGACCGCGACCAATACGGTCAACGTGCGCAGCCGGGTAGGCGGTGAGTTGGTCAAGATCAACTTCCAGGAAGGGCAGCAGGTCAGGGCTGGCGACCTGCTCGCAGAAATTGACCCGCGCAGTTACCAGATCGCCCTGCAGCAGGCCGAGGGCACCCTGGCCCAGAATCAGGCGCAACTGAAAAACGCCCAGATCGACCTGGAGCGCTACAAAGGTTTGTACGCCGAGGACAGTATTGCCAAGCAGACCCTCGACACGCAGGTGGCGTTGGTCGGTCAGTACCAAGGTACCATCAAGACCAATATGGCCGCTGTCGGCGATGCCAAGCTGAACCTTGAATTCACCCGTATTCGCGCACCGATCAGCGGGCGCCTTGGCCTGCGCCAACTCGATGTCGGCAACCTGGTTGCCGCTAACGACACCACGGCATTGGTAGTGATTACCCAGACCCATCCAATAACCGTCGCCTTCACCTTGCCCGAGTCGGAATTGAACACCGTGCTTGCGCGCTATCGCAGTGGTGCCAAGCTGCCGGTCGAAGCCTGGGACAGGGGTGACCTCAAGCAGCAGGCGGTGGGCGTATTGCGCAGCCTCGACAACCAGATTGACACAACCACGGGCACCCTGAAATTCAAAGCCTTCTTCGAAAACCAGGATGAAGCGCTGTTCCCTAACCAGTTCGTCAATGTGCGCCTGCTCGCCGACACCTTGCAGAATGTAGTGCTGGCCCCCTCGGCGGCCATTCAGTTCGGTATTGACGGGTCTTTCGTGTATGTCATGGAGGGCGACAAAAAGGTCCGGATCCGAAAGCTGACCCTGGGCGCCAGTGACGGCGATCACACGGTTATCACCGAAGGCCTGGCCAAGGGCGAGCGGGTCGTGCTCGAAGGCACCGATCGTCTGCGTGACGGTAGCGAGGTGGAGGTTGTCAACGACAGCTCCGAGGTACCGGTTACGCCCGGTCAGCATCTGCAGGGCCAGGACGGCAAAGATGCCTCGGCTGCTACGGATCGCAAGAACAAGGCTGGCGCATGAACATCTCGCGGCTGTTCATCCTGCGCCCGGTGGCCACCACCCTGAGCATGCTGGCCATCGTCCTGGCCGGCCTGATCGCCTACACCATGCTGCCGGTAGCAGCGCTACCCCAGGTCGATTATCCGACCATCAGGGTCATGACCCTGTACCCGGGTGCCAGCCCGCAAGTGATGACCAGCGCGGTTACGGCGCCTTTGGAGCGTCAGTTCGGGCAAATGCCGGGGCTGACCCAGATGGCCTCGACCAGCTCTGGCGGGGCCTCGGTACTGACCCTGCGCTTTAGCCTCGACATGAACATGGACGTTGCCGAACAGCAGGTGCAGGCAGCGATCAACGCCGCCAGCAATCTACTGCCGAGCGATCTGCCGGCGCCGCCGGTGTACAACAAGGTCAACCCGGCGGATACCCCGGTGCTGACCCTGGCCATCTCCTCGAAAACCATGCCGTTGCCCAAGCTCAACGACCTGGTCGACACCCGCGTAGCGCAGAAAATTGCCCAGATAGGCGGAGTTGGCATGGTCAGCATCGCGGGTGGCCAGCGTCAGGCGGTGCGAATCAAGGTCAATCCCGATGCCCTGGCCGCGGCCGGGCTCAACCTTGCAGACGTGCGCACGTTGATCGGTGCTTCCAACGTCAACCAGCCCAAAGGCAACTTCGATGGCCCAACCCGTGTATCGATGCTCGATGCCAATGATCAACTGCGCTCGCCCGAGGAATACGCCAACCTGATCCTGGCCTACAACAATGGCGCTCCGTTACGCTTGAAAGACGTTGCCGAAATCGTCGACGGTGCCGAGAACGAGCGCCTCGCCGCTTGGGCCAACCAGAACCAGGCGGTGTTGCTGAACATTCAGCGCCAGCCCGGTGCCAACGTTATCGAGGTGGTCGACCGTATCAAGACCTTGCTGCCATCGATTACCGACAACCTGCCAGCCGGCCTCGATGTCAGCGTGCTCACCGATCGTACCCAGACCATCCGCGCCTCGGTCAAGGATGTGCAGCACGAACTGCTGCTGGCCATCGCCCTGGTGGTGATGGTGACCTTCGTGTTCCTGCGCCGCTTCAGCGCCACGATCATCCCTTCGGTGGCGGTGCCACTGTCGTTGATCGGCACCTTTGCGGTCATGCACCTGGCGGGCTTCTCGATCAACAACCTGACCTTGATGGCGCTGACCATCGCCACCGGCTTCGTGGTGGACGATGCGATTGTCATGCTGGAGAACATTTCCCGGCACATCGAGGAGGGTGAAACACCTATGCAGGCGGCGCTCAAGGGCGCCCGGCAGATTGGTTTCACGCTGATCTCGCTGACCTTCTCATTGATTGCGGTACTGATCCCCTTGCTGTTCATGGCTGATGTGGTCGGTCGTCTGTTCCGCGAGTTCGCCATTACCCTGGCGGTGGCGATCCTGATTTCCCTTGTGGTGTCCCTGACCTTGACGCCGATGATGTGCGCGCGGTTGCTCAAGCGTGAACCAACGGAGGACGAGCAGGGGCGCTTCTATCGCGCCAGTGGCGCCTCGATCGACTGGATGATCGCCTGGTACGGACGAGGCCTGCAGTGGGTGCTCAAGCACCAGCCGCTGACCTTGCTGGTGGCCGTGGCGACCCTGGGCCTGACTGTGCTGTTGTACTTGGTGGTGCCCAAGGGCTTCTTCCCGCTGCAGGACACCGGGGTTATCCAGGGGATTTCCGAAGCGCCGCAGTCGGTGTCCTTCGCCGCCATGAGCGAGCGCCAGCAGCAGCTCAGCGCGTTGATCCTCAAGGATCCAGCAGTCCAGAGCCTGTCGTCCTATATCGGTGTCGATGGTGACAACGCCACGCTCAACAGTGGCCGCTTGCTGATCAACCTCAAGCCTCACGGCGAGCGTGACCTTACGGCCGCCCAGGTCATTGCTCGGCTTCAACCCGAGGTCGATAAACTGGCTGGTATCCGTCTGTTCATGCAGCCGGTGCAAGATTTGAGTATCGAGGACCGGGTCAGTCGTACCCAGTATCAGTTCAGCCTGTCGTCGCCGGATGCCGATTTGCTCGCGCTGTGGAGCGGCAAGCTGGTCGATGCGCTGCAACAACGCCCCGAGCTTACAGATGTTGCCAGTGACCTGCAGGACAAGGGCCTGCAGGTGTTTCTGGTGATCGACCGTGATGCTGCCAGTCGCCTGGGCATCAATGTCGCCGACATCACCAATGCCTTGTACGACGCTTTTGGCCAGCGCCAGATCTCGACCATTTACACTCAGGCCAGCCAGTACCGCGTAGTGCTGCAGGCTGAAGCCGCTTCCAGCCTGGGCCCGCAGGTACTTGAACAGATCCACGTCAAGGCCACCGACGGTGGCCAGGTGCGCCTGTCGAGCCTGGCCCGTATCGAACAGCGTCAGGCGCAACTGGCGATCGCCCATATCGGTCAGTTCCCGGCGGTGATGATGTCGTTCAACCTCGCCCAAGGCGTGGCGCTGGGGGATGCGGTCAAGGCGATCGAGCAGGTGCAACAGGACATCGGTATGCCCGTGGGCGTGCAAACCCGCTTCCAAGGCGCAGCGGAGGCATTCCAGGCGTCGTTGTCGAGCACCTTGCTACTGATTCTGGCTGCTGTGGTGACCATGTACATCGTGCTCGGCGTGCTCTACGAGAGCTACATTCACCCGGTGACCATTCTTTCGACCCTGCCTTCGGCAGCGGTGGGTGCGTTGTTGGCGCTGATTCTGTCCGGTAACGACCTGGGCATGATCGCCATCATTGGCATCATCTTGCTGATTGGCATCGTCAAGAAAAACGCGATCATGATGATCGACTTCGCCCTGGAGGCTGAGCGCAATCAGGGCATGGCCCCGCAAGCGGCGATTTATCAGGCGGCGTTGCTGCGCTTCAGGCCGATTCTGATGACCACTCTGGCCGCCTTGTTCGGCGCTATTCCATTGATGCTTGCCAGCGGTTCCGGAGCAGAACTGCGTCAGCCCCTGGGCCTGGTGATGGTCGGAGGGCTGCTGGTCAGCCAGGTGCTGACGTTGTTTACCACGCCTGTCATCTATTTGTACTTCGACCGACTGGCACGGCGCTTTCGCCAGCCGCGCCTGGCCGGAGAATCGGTATGACCGGGGGCGCCAGCACGTGGCAGACGCCGATAGCGGTGGCTGAGAACAGAGTTTGCCAGGTGATGCTCCACGTTTGGAGCAGCCGCCCATGAACCTGTCGGCCCCCTTTATTCGCCGCCCGGTGGCGACCATGTTGCTGAGCCTGGCGATCATGTTGCTCGGTGGTGTCAGTTTCGGCCTCTTGCCGGTGGCGCCACTGCCGCAGATCGAGTTTCCAGTGATTGTGGTGCAGGCCAATCTGCCTGGTGCCAGCCCCGAGGTCATGGCTGCCACGGTGGCTACGCCGTTGGAGCGCTCCATGGGTGCTATCTCCGGGGTTACCACGCTGACCAGCAATTCCAGTCAGGGTGCGACCCGGGTGATTCTGGGTTTTGACCAGGGGCGCGATATCGATGCGGCTGCCCGGGAAGTGCAGGCGGCCATCAACGCGTCACGCAATCTGTTGCCCAGCGGTATGCGCAGCATGCCGACCTACAAGAAGTACAACCCTTCCCAGGCGCCAATTATGGTGCTCGCGCTGACCTCCAACGTGCTGCAGAAGGGCCAGCTCTATGACCTGGCCTCGACCATCCTGTCCCAGAGCCTGTCCCAGGTTCCGGGGGTAGGGGAGGTGCAGATTGGTGGTAGTTCGTTGCCAGCAGTACGGGTGGAGCTTGAGCCACACTTGCTCAATCAGTACGGCGTTGCCCTGGATGAGGTGCGCGAGACGATCGCCAACGCCAACCAGCGTCGGCCCAAGGGCTTTATCGAAGATGGCCAGCGCAGTTGGCAGGTGCAAGCCAACGACCAGTTGGAGAAAGCCAAGGACTACGAGCCGCTGGTGATTCGTTACCAGGACGGTGCGGTGCTGCGCCTTGGACATGTAGCCAAGGTTACCGATGCAGTGGAGAACCGCTACAACAGTGGTTTCTTCAATGATCAGGATGCCGTGCTACTGGTGATCAACCGCCAGACTGGCGCCAACATCATCGAAACCGTGAACAAGATCAAGGAGCAACTGCCGGTACTGGAGTCGCTGATGCCTGCCAGTGTGAAGCTGGATGTGGCAATGGACCGTTCACCGGTCATCAAGGCAACCCTGAGTGAAGCCGAGCACACCCTGATCATTGCGGTAGTGTTGGTGATTCTGGTGGTGTTTCTGTTCCTGGGTAACCTGCGCGCCTCGTTGATTCCGACCTTGGCCGTGCCGGTGTCGCTGGTCGGCACGTTTGCGGCGATGTATCTGTTCGGATTTTCGCTGAACAATATGTCGCTGATGGCCTTGATTCTTGCCACCGGCCTTGTGGTGGACGATGCCATTGTGGTGCTGGAAAACATCTCCCGGCACATCGATGACGGCGTCCCGCCCATGCGCGCTGCCTATCTGGGGTCCAAGGAAGTCGGTTTCACCCTGCTGTCGATGAACCTGTCGTTGGTGGTGGTGTTCGTGTCGATTTTGTTCATGGGCGGCATTGTCGGCTCATTGTTCCGGGAGTTCTCCATCACTCTGGCCGTGGCGATCATTGTGTCGCTGGTGGTTTCCCTGACCCTGACGCCGATGCTCTGCGCTCGCTGGCTCAAGCCCCAGGCGCACGAGGGGCAAACGCGCCTGCAGCGCTGGAGCGAGCAGGTTCATCAACGCATGATGGCAAGTTACGGGCGCAGTCTTGACTGGGTGCTGCGTCATCGCCGCCTGACGCTGCTCAGCCTGTTGGTCACCATTGCGGTGAACATCGCCTTGTACGTGGTGGTACCGAAGACCTTCCTGCCGCAACAGGATACTGGCCAATTGATGGGCTTTGTTCGCGGCGATGATGGTCTGTCGTTCCAGGTTATGCAGCCGAAAATGGAAATCTACCGCCAGGCATTGCTCAAGGATCCTGCTGTGGAGAGCGTTGCCGGCTTTATTGGCGGCAACAGCGGCACCAACAATGCCATGGTCCTGGTGCGCCTCAAGCCGATCAGCGAACGCAAGGTGTCGGCGCAGAAAATCATCGAGCGGATGCGCAAGGAAATGCCGAAAGTGCCGGGCGGGCGCTTGTTCCTCATGGCCGACCAGGACCTGCAGTTCGGCGGTGGCCGCGATCAGAGTTCCTCGCAGTTTCTCTATACCCTGCAGAGCAGCGAGCTGTCAGCCTTGCGTGAGTGGTATCCGAAAGTAGTGGCGGCCTTCAAGGCTTTGCCAGAGCTGACCGCCATCGACGCACGAGAAGGCGGAGGCACTCAACAGATAACCCTGATCGTCGACCGTGAACAGGCCAAACGTCTGGGCATCGACATGAACATGGTTACCTCGGTGCTCAACAACGCCTACAGCCAGCGGCAGATCTCGACCATCTATGACAGCCTTAACCAGTACCAGGTGGTGATGGAGATCAACCCCAAGTACGCCCAGGATCCCCGCAGCCTGGAGCAAGTACAGGTGATCACGGCTGACGGCGCCCGGGTGCCACTGGCAACCTTCGCCCATTACGAGAACAGCTTGGCCGACGATCGTGTCAGCCACGAAGGCCAGTTTGCCGCCGACAGCATCAACTTCGACATCGCCGAAGGCTACAGCCAGGATCAGGCTATGGCTGCTGTCGAGAGAGCTGTGGCCAAGGTTGGTTTGCCCGAAGATGTGATTGCCAAGGTTGGGGGTACCGGTGATGCCTTTGCCGAAAGTCAGAAAGGGCAGCCTTTCATGATTCTCGGTGCGTTGCTGGCGGTGTATCTGGTGCTGGGGATTCTCTATGAAAGCTACATCCACCCGCTGACGATTTTGTCCACCTTGCCGTCGGCCGGGGTAGGGGCCTTGCTTACCCTGTATGTGGTGGGCAGCGAGTTCAGTCTGATCTCGCTGCTGGGCCTGTTCCTGTTGATTGGCGTGGTGAAGAAGAACGCCATCATGATGATCGACCTGGCCTTGCAACTGGAGCGCCATGAACACTTGAGCCCGGAGCAGTCCATTCGCCGCGCTTGCCTGCTGCGCCTGCGGCCCATCCTGATGACCACCGTGGCCGCGATCCTCGGCGCCTTGCCGCTGTTGCTCAGTCATGCCGAAGGTTCGGAAATGCGCCAGCCGTTGGGACTGACCATTATTGGCGGCCTGGTCTTCAGCCAGGTGCTTACGCTTTACACCACCCCGGTGGTTTACCTCTATCTGGACCGCTTGCGCCATCGATTCAACCACTGGCGTGGCGTGCGCACCGATGCTGCTTTGGAAACTCCGCTATGACTCGACGTCCGCTTCTCTCCAACCGTCCCCTGCAGTTGCTTCTCGGTGCCCGTGGCTCGCGTCTGCTGGCCTCTGGCTTGTGCCTGGCGATGCTTAGCGCCTGCACCCTGAGCCCGGACTATCACCGCCCCGAAGCCGCTGCACCGATGGCGTTCAAGCATGCAAAGGGCTGGACCCAGGCCAATCCTTCTGATGCGCTCGCGCGCGGCGCCTGGTGGGAGCTGTATGGCGACGCCCAGCTCAACGGCCTGGTCGAGCAGCTCAATGCCGCCAACCAGACTGTGGCCCAGTACGAAGCCCAGTACCGCCAGGCTCAGGCACTGGTGCGCAGCTCGCGCGGCGCGTTGTTTCCAAGCCTCGATCTGAAGGCCGGCAAGACCCGCTCAAGTCAGGGTACGGGCAGCTCCAGTTCCAGCTTGAGCAATAACAGCAGTGGCATCCGCGACACCTACAGCACCACTTTGGGCGTCAGTTGGGAAGCGGACTTGTGGGGCAAATTGCGTGACGGCCTGGCCGCTAACCAAGCCAGTGCCCAGGCAAGTCTGGCAGACATGGCCGCGATTCGTCTGAGCCTACAGTCGGAGCTGGTGCAGAACTACCTGCAACTGCGGGTGATGGATGAACAGAAGCGCCTGCTTGAGGCTACCGTCCAGGCCTATCAGCGCTCGCTGACCATGACCGAGAATCAATACCGCGCCGGTGTGTCGGGCAAGGATGCAGTGGCCCAGGCACAAACCCAGCTCAAAAGTACTCAGGCCGACCTGATCGATCTGGTCTGGCAGCGTGCCCAGCTGGAAAATGCCATCGCCGTATTGTTGGGCAAGGCGCCCGCAGACTTTGCCCTGGCAGACAGCAAGGATATTCCGGCGCTACCGCAGGTGCCGGTGGCATTGCCCTCGCAATTGCTTGAGCGTCGTCCGGACATCGCGTCGGCGGAGCGCAAGGTGATGTCCGCCAATGCCAGTATCGGCGTCGCCAGGGCTGCGTATTTCCCCGATCTGACCCTGAGCATGAGCGGTGGCTACAGCAGCAGTAGCTTTAGCGACTGGATTAGCCTGCCTAACCGTTTCTGGTCGGTGGGCCCACAGTTGGCGATGACACTGTTCGATGGCGGTCAGCGTTCTGCCGAGGTCGACCGTACCGAAGCGGTCTACGACCAGACCGTGGCCCAGTATCGTCAGTCTGTGCTCGATGGCTTCAAGGAAGTGGAAAATTACCTGGTACAGCTCGATGTCTATGAAGACGAAGCGATCGTGCGCGGCGAGGCCCTCGATGCCGCGCGCGAGTCGCTGCGACTGACGAGCAATCAATACAAGGCCGGGCTGATTGCCTACCTGGACGTGGTCAATGTGCAGACCACGGCGCTGAGCAACGAACGTAGTGTGCTGACGCTGTTGCAGGGCCGGCTGGTAGCCAGTGTACAGCTCATCGCGGCGCTCGGGGGTGGCTGGGATGCTCAGACCGCGCTTGCTGAGTGATCATGACATTATTTTCAATAAAATCATTGAATTATATGAATTTGTTCAAGTATGTAGTTAAGTGCACGCCTTTCGTTGCATTTTGCCCGATCGTGTCTAAAATGAGTTTAATTAAGCAGAATAACCTATTGATTTTTAACATGTAAATATAACGAAAGGCTGCGAAATCGACACGACTCAGGTCATTGCAAAATGCCAGCGAAAACTCCGTGCGTTTCGCTAAAGGTTGAGTACAATCATCGGATTTTTCCGGGCCATTCAGTGCCTGTTCCCAAGGGTTGTGAAAGGCCAAATGCTGATCGGTAGTTACTCTTCTTCGCTGGTGTTGATTTCGCTTTGCGTTGCCATTCTTGCCTCCTATACAGCACTCGATTTGACCGGACGCATTGCCACTGCCAAGGGGCGAGCGGTGTACTTGTGGATCGGGGGCGGTGCGTTTGCGATGGGCTTCGGTATCTGGTCCATGCATTTTATCGGCATGCTCGCCTTCAGCCTGCCGGTTGCACTGGGCTACGATCTGACCCTGACCTTGCTCTCGCTGTTGATCGCCGGACTGTCTTCGGGCTTTGCCCTGTGGCTGGTCAGCCAACCGACCTTACCGTGGTCGCAGCTCGGCCTGGGAGCCCTGATAATGGGCGCCGGTATCAGCAGCATGCATTACACCGGCATGGCCGCGCTGCTGATGCAGCCTGGCATCGACTACGACCCGGCACTGTTCGCGCTGTCCTTGTTGATCGCGGTAGGGGCTTCGGCGGCGGCGTTGTGGATTGCCTTTCGGCTGCGTCATCAAACCTTGTACGTCCGCCAGTTCCGTGGCGCTGCTGCAGTGGTCATGGGGTTGGCCATCGTCGGCATGCATTACACCGGCATGGCTGCGGCAAACTTTGCCGATGGCAGTTTCTGTGGCGCATTGGGCGCCGGCCTCAGTGGCAATGGTCTGGATTACCTGGTGCTGATCACCACCCTGGCAGTGCTGGCTGTGGCTTTGCTGACCTCTGTGCTCGATGCTCGCCTTGAGGCGCGAACCGCGGAACTGGCGCGCTCCTTGACTCGGGCCAACCAGGAGCTGACCCAGCTCGCTCTGCACGATACCCTGACCGGCTTGCCCAATCGCACCTTGCTGGCCGACCGCATCGAGCTGGCAATCAGCAAGGTCAGCGAGCAAGGAGGGTGCTTTGCCCTGATGTTCATTGACCTGGATGGTTTCAAGCCGGTCAACGACGCCTTTGGCCACCACACAGGTGACTTGCTACTCAAGGAAGTTGCCTTGCGCCTACGCGGCCATTTGCACAGCCAGGATACCTTGGCACGCATCGGCGGCGACGAATTCGTCTTGCTCGTGGATCTGCAGGAGCCTGACGACGCCATGGGTGTTGCCTCCAAGCAGGTCAACCTGATCTCCCGTAGCTTCCGTGTTGCCGAGCAGAATCTGCAGATTTCCGCGAGTATCGGCATCGTTCTCTACCCCGGCAACGGCGTCGATCAGCATGAGTTGCTGCGCAACGCCGATGCGGCGATGTATCACGCCAAAAGCGCGGGCAAAAATGGCTACAGCTTCTTTGACGTATCGATGAACAGCAATGCACGTCTGCAACTGCAACTGCTCCAGGATTTGCGCTTGGCCCTGGAACACAAGCAGTTCCGCCTGTTCTATCAGCCCAAGTTCGATGCCCAGGCTTGTCAACCGATTGGAGCCGAGGCGCTGCTGCGCTGGGAACACCCGGAGCAGGGCCTGATGCTGCCTGATCGCTTTATCGCGCTGGCAGAGAAGACTGGCCTGATCATTCCGATCGGTGAATGGGTGCTTGATGAAGCCTGTCGCCAGATGCGCGAGTGGATTGACCAGGGCTACGTAGACTGGCGCATCGCCGTGAACCTCTCGGCGATCCAGTTCTGTCATACCGGCTTGGTCGACAGTGTCGCCAACGTGCTCGCACGTCACCAATTGCCAGCCAACAGCCTGACCCTGGAAATCACCGAAACCACTGCCATGCACGATGCCGATGCAAGCATGGCGGTGTTGCAGAAGCTTGCGGACATGGGTGTGGATTTATCCATCGATGACTTTGGTACCGGCTACTCGAGCTTGATGTACCTCAAGCGCTTGCCCGCCAATGAGTTGAAGATTGATCGCGGCTTTGTCCGTGATCTGGAACAAGATAGCGATGACGCCGCGATCGTCTCGGCAATCGTGGCGTTGGGACAAGCCCTGGGGTTGAGGATTGTCGCCGAAGGCGTAGAAACCGATCGCCAACAGAACTTCCTTACCCGCCTTGGCTGCGATTCGTTACAGGGTTACCTGCTTGGCCAGCCGCTTCCTCCCGAGCGTTTCATTGCCGACATCGAACGTGCTGGCCATGCATTGGCTAGCCACTGAGATCAGCCAGTAGCCCGCAGGTTGCAAGAAGGTTCGAAGGCGTCCATCTCGGCTTCGACCGCCTCGATGATGCGCTCGACATCGGCGGCCGCCATCAGTGTGGCGCAGGGAATACCGGCAATGGCCAGCAAGGTTTCGCCCGTAGCCCGGTCAAACAGGCGGGCGACCATGCTGCGCGGTGCATCCATACTGGCTTCGAAGCCCAGTGGATGAAAATACCAGCGCATCACCTGACAGGCGTTTGGAAACGTCAGTTTGTTCATTCCGGCCTCCGTGTAGGGGTGAACAACAGGGTGAGCGGATCGACGTGCGTTTCAGGTCCTGGCGACCTGGCAAGAACCTAAACATAGCACTGCTGACGCCAGTGTCTGCCCATCGCCATGACCGTTTTGTGGCTTTTATGAAGCACGTCTGAGCCACCCTCAAAATCCTTCTGAACAGCGGCCTTCGCGGCAAACGTTTGCCTTGAATCTTTCACCATTGCGGGCATTACTGTTCTGCTATTTTTACCGACAGTCGGCTGGGATGCTTGCCTGGGGTTTTCAGACCAATGGCACCCCTAGGTTGAGTCAAGGAGACTGTCATGCGTTATTCAACGCTCACCCATCGCATTGCTGGTGACGGTGCTGCAGCCTGGAATATTCACTATCGCGCGGTCGAGCTGGAGGCGCAGGGACGAGAAATTTTCCTGCTGTCGATCGGCGATCCGGATTTCGACACCCCACTGCCGATCGTTCAGGCCGCCGTAGACAGTTTGCGCGCAGGCAATACTCATTACTCCGATGTGCGCGGCAGCCTTGGGTTGCGCCAAGCCATTGCCCGCTGGCAGATGCGCCACAGTGGCCAATTGGTCGATCCGCTGGACGTTGTCGTGCTCGCCGGTGCTCAATGTGCGCTGTACGGGGTTGCGCAGTGCCTGTTCGATGCGGGTGACGAGGTGATCGTCGCCGAACCCATGTATGTTACCTACGAGGCGGTGTTCGGGGCTTGCGCTGCCAAGATCGTGCCGGTGCCGGTGCGGCCTGAACAAGGATTTCGTGTCGATCCGGCCGATATAGCCGTGCGGGTGACACCGCGCACCCGTGCCTTGTTATTGAACAGTCCGCATAACCCTTCAGGCGCCAGTTTGCCGCCAAGCACCTGGGCGCATCTGTCGCGCCTGTGTCGAGAGCACGATCTATGGTTGATCAGCGATGAGGTCTACAGCGAACTGTTGTATGAAGGCGAGCACTTCAGCCCGGCCAGCCTGCCAGGCATGGCAGAGCGCTGCGTAACCATCAACAGCCTGTCCAAATCCCACGCCATGACCGGCTGGCGGGTGGGCTGGGCCATCGGCCCGCGGATGCTCTGTGAACATTTGAGCAACCTTGCATTGTGCATGCTCTACGGCCTGCCGGACTTTATCCTCGACGCCGCGCAAGTGGCCCTGGAGCAAGAGTTGCCGCAAATCGCTCAAATGCGCGATACCTACCGCGAGCGTCGTGACCGGGTTTGTGCATGTCTTGCCAATTGTCCTGGTATTCAGGTGCACAAGCCTGACGGCGGCATGTTCGTGATGATCGATATTCGTGCAACTGGCGTGTGCGCGCAGGTATTTGCCGAGCATCTGCTGCAAGAACATGGCGTTGCCGTGCTTGCCGGGGATGCCTTCGGGCCGAGTGCGGCAGGGCACGTGCGTATTGGCCTGGTACTGGACAGTGAGCGCCTGGCGCTGGCCTGCCATCGTATCGCGCAGTGCGCGGCCCAGCTGCTCGAAGCGCAACCTTCAGTTGATCAGCGCCGCTGCCATGTTGATGGTGAAACCCAGAATGGCGGTGTTGAAGACAAACGCCACCAGTGAATGAGCCAGCACCACCCGACGCATTTCGCGGCCGGCCACGCCGACATCCGAGGTTTGTACTGCCACACTTAAGGTGAAGGAGAAATAGTGGAAGTCCCAATAGTCGGGGCTACGCTCACCGTCGGTAAAGCGCAGCAGTGGCGTGTGTTCGTGGGCGGTGTAGAACAAGTGGGCGTAGTGCAGGCTGAAGATGGCACCGACCAGCAGCCATGACCCTGCGACGGTAAAGCCAGTGAAAGCCAGTTGCAGGGCGGTAGGGCCATCGGCAAGTTTGGCTCCGACGGCCAGTTGCAGGATCACCGCTGCCAGGCTTGCGATGGCAGCGATGCTTACGGTGAACAGCACCAGGCCCGCGTTTTCGTCCTCGATGCCGGCGACTTTGCGTACTTTCTCGGTACTGGCTCCCAGGGTCAGGCACAGGATCAGCACCAGGTAGAGCCAGACGCCGGCATTCCAGCCGATCAACACGTGCTCGACCCAGCCGTTGGCCGGCACCAGCCCGCCGCACAGGACGCCGACAAGGGCTGCAATACTCAGGCGGGGGTGGCTGCGGGTGAGTCGATGGAAAGCCATGCTACCTCGGGCTTGAAGGGACTTGGGCTACTGTAGCGGTAAAAGCCGCTGCCGGTCAGGTGATTAGCGCTGCCATTCTGTCTGGACAACATGGCCATGATATTGCCCTCAATCGATTCCGGCTGCAGTGATGAGGTACTATCAGCGACTTTGGTGAGCATAATTCGCTTACCAATCAATGGCCTGGTGATGATCTGGGTCATCTGCCACTGCGCTGGCACGCCTCACAATGACAGGGTGCGATCATTCTGACCGCAACTTAGCTCTACAGGATTTCTGGTTTGTCCGATTCACTGCAAAATCCGTTGCTGCAATACCTCGCTCGCCTGGCGCCTTCCAGTCAATTGACCATGAAGTACATTCTTCAGGATGCCGCTGATCGTCTGGGCTTTGAGGATTGCGACATCAGCGATGTGCCTTGGTACCAGCTCGAACCGGGGCATGTCATGGCACTGGTAGCAGCTTTGCGTGCCGATGGCTACGCCCCCAATACCTCATCGTTGTATGTCAATGCGGTGCGTGGGGTGATGAACGAAGCCTGGCGCCTGGGACTGATCAGTCAGGACCAGCTGTTGCGCATTCGTACTGTCAAGCCGGCGCAAGGCGTGCGTCTGCCCAGCGGGCGCAACCTCAAGCGCAGCCTGATTCGAGAATTGATGGATGCCTGTGCGGCAGACCCACGACCGCAAGGGCTGCGCGATGCGGCGGTAATCGCTTTGCTTTATGGCACCGGCATGCGCAAGTCCGAGTCAGTGAACCTGGATTTGAATCAGGTAGATTTCAACGAACGCAGCCTGCAGGTGCTGGGCAAGGGCAACAAACAGCTGATCAAATATGCACCAGCCTGGGCGTTCGAGAAACTCAATGCCTGGCTGGCCTTTCGTCGTGATCATCTACCTGAAGGCCAGGCTGACGATGACTTCCTGTTCAATCGCATCCGCCGGGGCAGTCACATCACCCGCGAGCGTATCACCAAGCATGCGATCTACTACATTGCCCGTCAGCGTGGCACCCAGGTCGGGGTGAAGATCATGCCGCACGATTTTCGACGCTCCTTCATCACTCGGGTCATCGAAGAACATGACCTGTCGATTGCGCAGAAGCTCGCGCATCACACCAACATCCAGACCACCGCCAACTACGACATGCGTGACGACAACGAGCGGCGCCGAGCGGTCGATCGGTACGATTACTGAGCGGTCCCACCCGCTCGGACCCTCCAGTGTCACTACAGAGCATTGCGATCCACACGTTTAATGCAGATCAAAAGCAGGCTGGCTTGGTTCTTTTACTCGCGGCCGCGCATGAAGAAACCGGCTACGTATTTGCGGAAGGTGTCGAGGCTTTTGAAGTCGGCGTAGCGTTTGAAGGTTTCTCCTTCAGGCTCCGGGCCTGAAGGGCGGTCGGTCAACGATATCGATAGTACGCGGTCCTGGTCGGAGCTCAGTACCAATGCGTCCATCCCTTGGCCACCAATCACCGGACGGCGCATGATCACTCGCACGTTCTTGCTGGCCATCCAATCGATCAGCGAGATGATCATCTTCAACGGTTCACGCTCTTCATCGCGATACACCGGGAACAGGTGTGCGCGCGAAAGCACAGGCACGCTGGCGATGTGAATCAATTCGTAGAAGTGGCTGCCCGCGCTGGCAGGGGAATAAATAGCCAGGGCCAGTAGCGGCCCGGGCGTTTTGCTCCCACCCCATAACAAGTGATGCCCTTGAAAATCGAAGCCGTCTTCGCTGCGTTCGTTGTAGACCTTGCGCGCTTTTATCTGGCTGACGCAGTCGAGGATCAGCCCATAGCGACGATGGTTGCCGAAGACCTTGGAGTCTCGCAGGCGCGCCTTGAGCATCATCATGTGTTTCATGTCCAGGCGCGTTTCCAGGTAGTTACTGGCCGGTACGCGCTCGATCAGCGGGTAGCGGCTGGCAACGCTGCGCAATTCGGCGAATTGTCCGGTGAGGTCCTTTTTCAGGTGGGTGGCGTAGACATTCAAGCCACCAGCCTCGATCAGCGTCAGTAGCAATGACAGCAATCGATGCTGCTCGCGTTTGCCGTTGCTCTCGCTACTTTCGCCCGTACCGCCGGAGGTCGCACGGCGAAAATCGCCGATCAGGCGCAGCGCTGTATCAGGCAGCAACCAGGTCGCCGGAAACACGTCAGGGTCCTGCTCGCGGCTAGCGTCACGCTCATCCTTGATGAATGCACAGTCGAGGGCATGTTCGGCAGTGCCGGGGTTGTTCTTGAGAAACAATGTGCCGGTATTGCCGTTGAGGTTGACGTTGAGAATCGGCATTGAACGCGCCTGGCAGTCACATGCCAGCCAGTGGCCTGCAGCGCGAATCTTGAGCAGCAATTGGTTGGCCTGAAGCAGGCGCGGACCGCTCAGGTTGCCCTCAGCGAAATCGCTCAGCAGTTCATCTTCGCCAGGGGTAAGAGTGCGCACCAGCGCAGCGCTTTTTTCGATGATTCGCATAACATTCCTTGGTCAGCGGCGACAAGTTACAAGCTATAAGCTGCAAGTAAAAGCGCGGCGCGCTTTTGCTTGCAGCTTGATGTTGCTCACTTGCAACGACTGACTATGCCCCGAACAGCTTGGCGGCGCGGGCACGGATCTCCTCCACCGAGACATCCTCGACGTGGGAGGATACGAACCAGAGATTGCCAAACGGGTCTTTCAAGGTGCCGCTGCGGTCACCGTAAAACTGGTTTTCCACGGCTCTGACTTGTGTGGCACCGACGTTGATGGCTTGAGCAAAACGGGCATCGACATCCTCGACGTACAGGTGCAGGCCAATCGCTGCGCCATTGAGCGATTGACTGCTGGTCAAGCCACCTTCCATGTCGCAAGGGTCGGCCAGCATCAGCGATGAATCGCCGATCTTGAGTTCCGCATGACCGATGCGGCCATCCGGGCCTTCCAGGCGAAACATTTCGACCGCACCGAATGCAGCCTTGTAGAACTCGATGGCCTTGCCGGCATCCTTGATGCCCAGGTAAGGGGTGATGCTGTGTTGTCCTTCGGGGATTGGTTTGACGGCCATTGTGTAGATCCTCCTTAGCGCGCCACAGGATGGATGCGCGAAACTGTATATTTGTACAGTTTCGTGCATTCGGCAAATCGAAACCTGCTGCGCTGGACGGACGGCTATCAGAAAATGTAATCGGTGGTCAGAAAGCTCGAATCACGGTTGCGGATAATGTCGCTGATCAACTGCTTGTTACTTTCCTGGAATTTGGTCGCAACCAGGGTCCGGATCGAAAACACCCGCAGGGCATCATGTACCGAAAGCGTCCCTTCGGCAGAATTCTTGCGTCCGTTGAACGGGTAGGTATCGGGACCGCGCTGACATTGGGCATTGAGGTTGATGCGTCCGACCTGGTTGGCGAAAGTGTCTACCAGGCGCCCGACTTCATGCGGGTTGGTACCAAAAATGCTCAGTTGCTGACCAAAGTCCGAATCGAGCACGTAGTCGATCACGGTCTGCATATCCCGGTAAGGCACAACCGGCACTACAGGGCCGAACTGCTCCTCCTGGTACACCCGCATCTGCGCACTGACCGGGTACAGCAAGGCGGGATAAAAGAATGAACCGCGGCTGGCACCGCCCCCCTGATTGATGACGTTCGCACCTTTTTCCACCGCATCGGCCACCAAGCCATTGAGGTAGTCGATTTTGCCCGCTTCCGGCAGCGGCGTCAGGCTCACGCCTGGCTCCCACGGCATGCCTGGCCTGAGTGCGGCCAGCTTGTACTGGAACTTCTCGAGGAAGCTCTTCACTACGTTCTCGTGTACGAACAGAATTTTCAGCGCCGTGCAACGCTGGCCATTGAACGACAGCGCGCCGGTAACGGCTTCGTTCACCGCGTTGTCCAGGTCAACTTCAGGCAGCACAATGCCTGGGTTCTTGGCGTCCAGACCCAGGGCTGCCCGCAGACGGTGCGGGCGAGGGTGAAGCTTTTTCAGGTCACTGGCGGCCTTGTTGGTACCAATGAAGGCAAATATATCGATCTTGCCGCTGGCCATCAGGGCGCTGACGGTTTCACGGCCGCGGCCGTAGATGACGTTGATCACCCCAGCCGGGAAACTGTCGCGGAAGGCTTCGAGCAGCGGGCGAATCAACAGCACGCCAAACTTTGCCGGCTTGAACACCACGGTGTTGCCCATGATCAGAGCCGGAATCAGCGTGGTGAAGGTTTCATTCAGTGGATAGTTATAGGGACCCATGCACAGTGCCACGCCCAGTGGCGCACGACGGATCTGACCAAGGGTGTCCTGTTCCAGCTCAAAGCGGCTGGAGCGGCGATCCAGTTCCTTGAGTGCGTTGATGGTATCGACGATGTAGTCGCAGGTACGGTCGAACTCTTTCTCCGAGTCCTTGAGGTTCTTGCCGATTTCCCACATCAGCAGTTTGACCACCGCCTCGCGTTGCGCGCGCATCTTGCCCAGGAAGGTCTCGACGTGCTGGATTCGCTCGGCCACACGCAAGGTAGGCCAAGTTCCGCGGCCCTTATCGTAGGCGCGAACAGCGGCGTCCAGGGCGGTGAGGGCGGTGTCGGCATCCAGCAGCGGCGCGCTGCCGAGGATCACTTGCTGCTCTTGATCGTCTTGCTTGAGCCACACTGGGCTTCGTACCGTCGCCAAGGGACCGTCCCAGCGTTGCAACTGACCATCGACCAGGTACTCGCGTTGTACCAGCGGCTCACCCAGGCGATAAGCTTCGGGGATCTCATTGGCGGCGGGAAACAGCGAATCGAGCAGACGGTCCATGGGCGCAGCACCTCTTTTTCTGGGATGGGTGAAACGTTTCAGTTCGAGCATAACGCCAGCGCATGAAAAAAAGCCAGCCTTGCTCAATATTGAGCGCAAAGCGCCGATAAAGTATTAATCCGATATGAATAACGGACCTATGAGCACAAGAATCCTAGCCCTTGATGACACCGTGGTCCTGCCAGCCAGCCTGGGGAAAACCCTCAACCGCTTGCTGCCTATCGGCTTTGCGCTGATTGGTATCAGTCTGTCTATAGCGTTAGGTCATTTGGATGTGCAGCGCCAGGAAAGTGAACTGGTGGCCAATGCCGGTGCGCGTCTCTCCGGAGTTCGCGCCGCCCTGGAAGCCCAGCTGCGCTCGGCTTTTGGTGAGACCGAGGGCATTGCGCAACTGATCAGTGCCGATGGAGCGATCAGCCCCGAGCACTTTCGCGACATGGCTCGCCAGGCGATTGCCTCGGTACCGCACATTCGTCATATCTCCGTTGCCCCCAACGATGTAGTTGCCGATGTCTATCCGCTCAAGGGCAACATGAGCATTATTGGCGTCGACTATCGGCGTTTGCCGGATCAGTACCCGATGCTGCAACGTGCCCGTGATCACTACAGTCCAGTGCTGGCCGGCCCGGTGCAGCTGTATCAGGGAGGTCGAGGGCTGATCTACCGGCGCCCGGTGTTTATCAAGGGGCATAAGGGTGTAAAGATTTACTGGGGCAACGTTTCGATCGTGGCCGACATCGATCGCTTGCTCAGTGCTGCAGGGCTGGACCTTGATCCAGGTTTTGAACTGGCCCTGCGTGGAGCCGATGGTCAGGGTTCAGCGGGCGGCATGATCTGGGGCGACCCGTCGCTGTTCGACCAGCACGCGGTGACGGTCAATGTCGATGTGCCAGGTGGCCTCTGGCAATTGGCGGCGAGCCCTTTGGGTGGCTGGCCGTCGATGAGCCTGTTTTCTTCACCTTTATTTCTGTTCGCGTTGACCTGTACGGGACTGTTCAGCGTGTTCGTCGCCCAGCTCAACCGCAGCAACTATCTGATCAACCTGCGCAATCAAGAGCTCAAGCAATCCCAGGCACAACTGGAACGCCTGGCCCACTATGACGCTATTACCGGTTTGCCCAACCGGGTGCTGTTCAACAAGCGCCTGCACGAGACGATCGATCAGGGTGAACGTCTGGCCGTGCTGGTGCTGGATATAGATGGCTTCAAGCAGGTCAATGACAGCCTTGGGCACCCGATGGGGGACCTGTTGTTGCAACAGGCAACTGCACGCTTCGCCCAGATCGTCGATGGTCAGGGCTGTCTTTGTCGTCTGGGAGGAGATGAGTTCGCATTTTTCCTGCTAGACACCGAGCAAGCGTGCGTCGAACGGGTGCAAGCATTGTTGCAAACCCTGCAGCAGCCTTTTGATCTGAACGGTAACGCTGCGCTGGTCACCGGGAGTATCGGCCTGGCCTGGTGTCCGGAGCATGGACAGAGCAGCAACCGTCTGCTACGCCATGCTGACACCGCCATGTACGCAGCCAAGGAGGCCGGTCGTAATGCCTGGCGACTGTATCACCAGGGTATGACCGAACGCCTGCAGGAACGCCTGTGCCTGGAGCGCAACCTGCGCAGAGCCATGAAGAACAATGAGTTCGAGCTTTGGTATCAACCCAAGATCGACCTGTTCAGCGGCCGTATCAAAGGTGCCGAAGCGCTGTTGCGCTGGCGCGATCCAGAGCATGGCCTGGTGTCGCCTGCGCAATTCATTCCGTTGGCCGAGCGCACGGGTCTGATCATTCCGCTGGGTGAGAAGGTGCTGGAGCTTGCCTGCGCGCAGATCGCCGCCTGGCGTGCGGCCGATTGCCTGCCAGGGCCGCTGGCGATCAACGTTGCTGCGCTGCAGATCGAACGCAGCGACTATGTGGCCAGCCTATCGCGCATTCTCAAACGCTACGACTTGCCGCCGACGCTTCTGGAGGTGGAAATCACTGAAAGCCTGTTGATGGAAAGCCAGCAGCAGGCTTGCGATGTTCTGGCCGAACTCCAGGCCATGGGCGTGGCGACAGCGGTTGATGACTTTGGCACCGGCTATTCGTCCCTGGCGTACCTCAAGTCCCTGCCGATCGATCATCTTAAAATCGACCGCGCTTTCATCAAGGACTTGCCCATGGATGATGATGCGGTGGCGATCACCCGAGCGATCATCGACCTGGGCCATGCCCTGGGTTTTCGCATCACCGCAGAGGGCATCGAAACACAAGCCCAATACCAGTTTCTGCGCAATGCCGGCTGTGACCAGGGCCAGGGTTTCCTGATGGCCCGGCCAATGCCGGCAGCGGCACTGCAGACATGGCTTGCAGATCACCCCACCTGGCAACACCAGCCTTGTAGCTGAGTGCTGGCAGGTGGTGTTGGCTACAGAGGCAGTTGCAGCAGGTGTTCAGCGCCAAGCTCAATGGCCAGGCGGCTGTATTGAGGGTCCTGATCCATGCGCTCCAGGCGTGCCCATATCCCCAGGTGAGTGCCCTGCGGATCGGCCATGTGAGCATCCTCCTGCAATATCAGGCGCAGGTCGCGTCGAAAGTCCAGGGGCACGCGCGCCCATAGCGCGCGTTCATCGGCGCTGATGTTGTCCAGCAGATCGTCGTAGTCACCGTCGGTCAGCAACAGGTCGATGCCATGTTGCTGGTAATACGTTCTTATCTGGTCCTCCAACGTGTCACTTAACGCATCGCTTTCCAGGCGCATGGCTGCCGCATGGGCAGGGGGCAGATTGAAACCCTCGGGGAGCGACTCGAACTGATTGTCCTCCAGATCGATAATCATCGGTTGCTCCATCGCCTGCAGGCCTTCCGGCAGTTGGGTAAGGCTGCAGTTGGCGAGGTGAACGGCACGTAGATTCCTCATTTCGTGGAAGCTGGGTGCGTCGAGCAGCGGATTCTCCGAAAGGTCGAGCATGTCCATTGCTTGCAATCTGTCCAGGGCGGCCTGGGCCTGCACGTCCCAGGTGATGCGATTGGCTTCGAGGTCCAGCCAGTTGAGCATCAATGGATTGGCGATGCGTGGAATGGTTGAAAAACGACAGCCGCGCAAGGACAGCGAGCGCAGTCTGGGGAAGCGCTCGAGGAACTCGGCTGGCAGCTCGCTGAGCATGCGATTGCCGCCCAGGTCGATGACTTGTACATGGGTGAATGTATCCGGCAGGGCGAGTTCGGCGATGTCCAGGTTTTCCAGGTCAAGGCAACCCAGTTCGAGCACCGGCATTGACTCGCCATTGAACACCGCGCGGTTGGAGAGACGCCGCCACGCGTTGATGATCGGCCTGATTGCCCGTTGTCGATTAGGTAGGTCGTTGGCCCAACTACGCAGATCGCTGTGCAGTTGGGCCAGGCGGTCCTCGAGTGCCTGCAACTCCACTGAAGCAAAGCGCATTTGGCGTTGCCAGCGAGTCAGTGTCTGTTCGATTTCATGGTCGCTGGCCCCTGGAAACAGCCGCCGGTAGCGCGCTGCAAGGGTACTGCGCAGCCGTGGCGATGGTACGTAGAGCTCTGTCGGGTCCAGTGGCGTGCCACCACGCAAGGCGATATTCCTGGGCCAGCCCTCGGTTGCTTTCCATAATCTGCGGGTCCAACGTGTACGCTGCTGATTGACGGTATTGAGCAGGCGAGCCCGCAGCGCATCGCCGGTGACGTGTTCGAGTGCCATGGCTTGGCGAAGTGATGCGGGCAGGGATCGAACGATTGCAGTGCAAAGGTCGGTAGGTGTTCCGGGGCGAGGCGTGTCGTGGACGAAGGCTTCATAGCCATCGGCGCTTTTGATTAGCACGCGGCGCAGCGGCGCGTCTTCAGCGCCGGCCGTGGCCAGCAGCATGCCGTCGGCACTGCCAGCACGCAGCTCCAGGCGTAGGTCGCTTGTCCAGCCAGGCAAGCGCTGCAAAGCGAGGAGAGCGAGTCGCTCGCTGTCAGCGCTACTCAGGCGTGCACTGTACAAGCCCTCGAGTGCACGCGTCATGGGCAGGTCGGCGGAGGTCTGTTCGGCGGCCCGTTGCAACCATGCCGGAAGTGTTGCTCCGCTTTGCAGAGCCTGCGCTTCGCTGGGCTGCAAAGGTGCAAGCAGCCGTCTAGCTAGCGGCGGACTGATGCGTGGGTACTGTTCGATCAGTCGCGCTTGCGTCGGACTGGCTGTTGAGCCGTGGTACAGCTGCTCGAACAGCGCTTGTGGAGTGCGTTCAGGGTCGACATGTTGTTGCTGCGCCAACTGATCGTCGATGGACAGGCGCGCGAGGGTGTCCGTCAGGAGCACGGGTGGGCGCTCACCTGCCAGGTGTACTTTGCGCAGTTGGCCTGCGTCGACACCCGCGATGCGTGCTGCTTGTTCCAGGCGCTCGTCACTGAGTGCCTGCAATCGCGCATCCAGGCGCCGCACCAGGATTGCCAGTGACCAATGCCGGGGTTGTTCGTGTTCAGCGCGCCACGCGCCCTCGCCGTTATGCTCCAGGCGTGGTTGGTACGCTTTTGCGTCGCTGGGATGAGCGATTCGCCAGCATTGCTGATCGGGATCCAGCACGTGTTCGTAGAGTTGGCCATCCATGCGGATGTAGTGCCTGCCTCGATAGGCATATTGGCCCATAGCGTTCGGCTGGAGAGTTTCCGGCAACTGCTCGGTGCTGCGGTAGGTGGTCAAGTCCGGCTGCCACAAGCGCGGAGTTCCGTCTGCCAGGGTGACCGCATCGAGGCTCTCCATAAGCGGGCTGTTGAACAGTTTCGGCACCCATTTTCCGGCTACATGCAACCCGCCGATCAAGGCCAGGTTCAAGCTCACTGCCTGTAGATGACGCACGGCCAGGTCGCGATCACCCACACACCACGACTGGTAGCCCTCATACACTTCGTCGAGAAGTTGATAGACCATGACCGCCGTCATCAGGCTACCGACTCCGGGCACTACAAAGCCTGCCAGCATCAAGGTATTCATGCCGAGCGCTTCCCATTGCGCAAGGCGTCGCTGGCGTGCCTGTTCGTCGGCATCGGCGGTCGGCACCGCGATCTGACGCGCCTCGGATTTGAGACGGGTGACATGTGCCTGGTAGAGAAAGCCGAACAGTTCTGCGTCGACAGCAATGCGCTCGACATGCAGATCGGCATCTTCCCGCAATGGCCAGGTCTGGTCGTTCCTCGAACGACCGGTTGCGTCGAGGTTCTGTCGCAAGCGACTGAGGAAAAGCGATTGTTGATCGCGTTCGACATAATCGAGAAAACGTTGCCGAAAGTCCGCTTGCAGCAAAGCGTCACGCAAATGGTCATGTAACGCTGCCATGGTCTGGAATTGCTGCAAGGTGTCGTTATGACCGGGCAGGTACAGCAGCAGGCCTAGGTTATCCAGGTCGTAAATCAGTACTTCGTGAACGGTGATGCCAAACATCCGCAGTTGGCTGCAGGCCAGCGTTGCATCCTGATCGAGGAATGCCCGCACGCTATCCAGTGCTGTACCGTTCATGCGGTGACGTAAAAAAGCCAGGTCAGCAGCCAGGCGCAGGCGGTCCCGATAGACCCTGATGGCCTGGGTGACGACGCGATCAGGCGCGTACAGGCTTGTCAGGTGTTCCTGGTACAGACGGCCAAGATCCAGGGAGCGGCAGGTGTCGGCGAATGCTGCTGGCGTCACAGCGAGTGATTCGATGCGGTAGCTTTCGGAGGCTAGTTCGATATCGACCAGTGTTTCGCTATCGCCCAACGTGGTCTTGCCAATGACCAGGATGTTCTCGATGTGGGTATTACCTGCCAGGGCCAAGGCACTTTCGCGGCTGAATGCGACCCCGTCCTCGAAATTGTGCAAGGCCGCTTCAAGCAAGCTTCGGCGTTCGTGTTGGCTGACGTAGGCCTCCCAGGTGAAGAGGTGGCGGATGTGGACCAACTCGGTGGTATCCACAGGCACCTGCAGTTGAAACTGGGTCAGCAGTTGTTGCGCCAGCAGGGGTGTGGCGAACTCGCTGATATTCTTCAACCCTTTGAGCTCGCCGGCCATGGCTTGTTGCGATCGTGCCAGCCGGGCCTGGCTGGCCTGTACAGCTTCGCGCAGATCTGGGGGCGCATTGGCGAACCAGTCTGCCGGGTTGTCTGGCAGGCCTTGTGCTGGCAGAAGTGATTGCTGCAGGGCGTGCCATTGATCGGCAGTGGAGGCCCGACTCCAGCTGGGCAGTTGATTCTGAATAAGAAGGTAGTGAGGGTTTTCCTGCGGTACCGAGGCCATGATTGCTGCTCCTGTTTGTGAGGGACACAGCAGGCCGCAGGGGATGGAGAGAATGGTGGTAAATATTGTTATGCGTCGAACGCGGGGCAAACCCGCTCCCAGGGCATGCAGGGGAATCTGCGGCGGGTGGGAGGGGCTTGCCGACTAATGGGTTATTGAATGGACATGATGTTGACGGTCCTGTTGGGCCCTGCGATCGCTACCACGCGTGCAGTGACTGTCAGGCCCGTGGTGATGTCGTGGGTATTGTGGTTGGTGTTGAGCGCCCAACCGTTTGCGGCACCGGTCACCCAGTTGTTGGTGTGATTGATTACAAAGGTCTGACCGGCTTGGGTCAAATGCAACGCGTGCAGTTGCGTCAGCGCGTGCGGGGTCCAGGCGACATGGGGGAACATGAGGTTCTCGGCCGTCTGGTAATGATTGACTGCTGCAGCGGCTCCAAACGCCAGTACCAAGACGTGTACGTAGGAAGCCGTGACACCTTTTTCGCGGCATCGGGTAATCAACGAGGTTAGCGCCTGGTCAATTTCGGCATCGCCCGAGAAGGCCAGGAAGCCGGCATTGTGCAGACCGTTCTGGCCCGTACTGATACCGTCCAGGAGCAAGTCGAGGTTGCGTGGATTGTTGTTGACCAACAGATCGACCAAGCGAAACTCAATGCTGTCCAGCTCGCCGAAAGCCCATTCCACTTCCTCGGCGCTAAAGCCGCTGCTGTGTAGAGACTGCTTCAACTGATCGCGCAAAGCACCCGGTTTACTGGCTTGAGCCAGGAAATCGTCAAGAGGCGTGCCCAGCGTCTGCAGTAAATCGTGCATGATCGATCGTAAGCTGGAAACGAGGTTCTTGGCCTTCGCCGCAACGTTGGCGCTGGCCTGCGCATCGACGCTGGTCTGGCCCGCTTGCAGCGGCTGACGCAAGGCCATGATGCTTGCTACGCCTTTGCCGATATTGTCGAGCCTGGCGCTGAGGTTACCGGCATCGAGTGTGGTGGCCTGGCTGCCGAACGGCATGAGAATGGCGTGAGCCAGGTGCTCCTGGCTACTGACTGTTGCGTTCATGTCGACTTCCTTGAGTGTGAGTGAAGTATCAACGTGATGCATAAACGCGTGGGCTGGGCTTAATAATCTGTCCAGACGGTCACGGGGTTGAAACCGGTATTGGACACAGTCATAAGTGCCCCGGCGCCCTCAGAAACGTCAATGGTCGTGGGCTGGCCCGCTTCAAGGGATACATCATGGTTGCTCTGGCAACACAGCTCGATGTGCCAACTTATTTTCGAATCGCCCACATCACTGCATTTGGCTGATAGTTGTGTGCGCAAGCCAACCGGACGAGTGGAGTAAACAACAGAGCCGCCGGGATTGAGTGTGGTTTGCTGGGTCATGGCTAATGCTCCTTGCGTGGCAGTTAGAGTGAGGGTGGCGGGGCAGGCTTCATCAGTACGCGGTCGTTGTAAGTGGTAGCGGTATTGGCTGGGACTGAACTCACTAGTTGCTTTTTGATGTCACCGCTTACAGGCACGCGATATAGTTCAATTGCTTCGCAGATCTGCCAGTTCAAATATTGGTAATCCGCCAGGAAGTCAGTTGTAGTCATCACGTCGTGGCGGAACTCGTAGGAACTGGTGTCCTCCTGGCGATACTCCAGGGTGCGGGACAGTTCGGCACTCAGATTGAAGGTCGAAGCACCCAATGGCACAGTGGCCAAGGGGCCTTGCGTGGCCATCACCGGCGGTATCGGTGGCACGTCCCCTCCTGCGAACAGGTCGCCGCCAGACAGATCCAGGCCAAGGTCCATGCTGATTCGCTGGGTGATCGAGCTGGTGTGGCCGACCGAGTGCGAATAGGTGGCACCGACGGTGTTGGTGACCTGCTCCGTGACGTTATTGGCGTAGGTCTTGCGGCTGACGCGGTGCCAGTAGCGGGTCCTCGACACCAGGTAATGGTCGACGTTGGCTTGTTTGTCGGCTTTGGTTTGTTTCCACTTTTCCCAATCGGACGGAGAATTATGATTCATCGTTTGCCAAGGGTAGAGCGGGTCTGTAACCAGGTCGAAATGATCCTTGGTTATCGAATAACTGCCGACAACAAAAGCACCGGAGTTGTCCGGTGGCAGAATATCAGGATCGGTCATCAAAGGAGGGTGCGCCGGGTTGAAGGCGCTGTCATTATCATTCATTGATAGTGATTCCTTTAACGTGCAGTAGAGGACTGAGCGGCTGTAAAAGTCGTTCGTTAGTGTATTTATCAGCGCGCGGCATAACGGCCTGTCTGTGACACGCACTAATAAGCGGAGTAGGGTGGCGCAGGAGAGAGTTAGTCTGCTTCTTAATGGCCTCCTTGGTTTAAATCTGAATGTTTGCCGTTGCCGATAATATGTCAGCAGAATCCTCGGGGTTATAATTTTTTGAAGTTAAAGAACTAGGCGTTACCGCGGATGAAATGCAGGGGTTGTAAATTTGCCAGCGATCAGCGCCAGTGCCACAGCCGTGCCCAGCGTTTTCGCAGCTCAAAGGGATGCTGGCGCGGTGCCAAACCTGCGCTGCGAAATATCTCTGGCAGGCGCCGATGTGGCCTTGCGAAATGCTGACCTTGGATCTTTAATTGTTTCTGAATGTGAGATAACTGTTTCGTTAGTTATTGATTCAATTACGTTTAAGAATAGTTATACGTTTGCAGCAGTATTTTTCGATCTGCCATTGGACAACAACGCACAGGAAGTCGGAAAGGATATGAAAGAGAGAATGGTGGCAGTCGCTCGAAAATTCGTATCTCCTTCAATGCGCTACGCGTTGCGATCGTCGTTGAGCCGGTTCAAAGACATTCTTGGGCGTGCCTGTTTGTGGCGTTGGGAGGTGGCCCGGTTCAAGCTGCAGCAGCAAAGCCCGTACGAAATCCTCTACATCGGCAGGAAGCAGCGCCGAGAGATGGCCAAGCTGTTGATCGGGGGCAAGAATCCAGGCGCTTCTGCGCTGCGGGATGTAGCCCCAGGGGCCGGCGTGTCGAACCATGTGGTAGTGGTCAGCGAGATGCCGACTGCAGGGGCGCTCAATGTTCCCCACTACCTCAGCGCGGTGGTGCCGCTGGGGCGTTCACTTGAAGAAATCACCACGCGTTACGACAGTGAGTTGCGCCGAAGCATCCGCAAGAATCGTCCTCTGTATCGGATCAAGCAGGCTGTGACGGATGCCGAGATCGCCATGGCTGACCAAGAAATGCTTAGACCCTACGCCACGGCAAGACAGGGTATTCATGCTGCGCAGTTTCCTACCGAGGAAGTTTTTCGCATTGCCAAGACAGTTGGCCGGCTGGACCTGATCATGCTCGACGACGAGGTGGTGGCGTGTCACCTTGGCTGCGAGATTACCCGAAATACGAAGCGTTACTGGAGTACCCTGCGGTTCGGCTATCGCGAAGCGATTTTTTCCGATGCGAAAAAACTCAGGGACGTTAATTCGATTACCACTTACATGGCACTTGAGTGGGCCATTGAGCAAGGATTTGATTATTACGACATCGGGCTCTGTCTGGCGCGCCCAGATGATGGGCTGTTGAAATGGAAGAGAAGACGTGGCGGGGATATCGATGCTCTAGGTAACCACGCGTACATGTTTATTCGCTTGCCCAAAACCGGGACCGCCCAGTTTCTCTGGGATACTCCGCTGTTTGCTGTCGAAGGAAACAAGTTGACCCTCCACCTTGGACTGCCAGAGGGAGCAAGTGCTGACGAAGTTGCCAGCCGTTATCACGAGATGGTTTTCGGCGGGCTACACAAGATTTATCTCTATGGTGCGAAAAGTTCTGCCGACGCGTTCCTTGAGACTTTGCGAAGTCGCTACGCCACTCTGCATGCGCCGCCCTTGATGGAAACAGTGCCGGCCAACTGAATCAGTAACCCGCTTAAACAAATTCAGCGTCTGCGTCTGGGAATTGATGCCAGGTTTCCGCTGGTTACCTAGGTCCCGGCGTGTTCATTCTTCGCGGTGGTGATGGAGACTTGGGTTTGTTGCGCGACGAGCTCGAGCTCGCCGAGCAATAGATCAAGTAGAGCGAACACAGGATCTGTTTCCGGGCTAAACACACAATAAATCGATTCTTAAGCTAAAAGATTCGTATTTAACTTCTCACCGATGAAACACTGCAGTCGCTTGGAAGGGCCGGTGAGGCGACCATTCGTCGACGTTAGGGCCGAAGAAGTGAAGTAATTTACGCCGCGATCGAGCTTCGACAGTTAGCCGTCGCCGTTTGCGGGCACTTCGTTCTATCCAGGCGGCTAAGGCAAACCCGCGAGTTTGAGCGTTTGTCTGTAATTGATCGGGTCAGTTTTAATTTGCTGACGGCAATTTGACGCGGCCGGCCGGCTCCCATTGAGATTTATTATGGTGTCGGATCGTTGACGTGATGTCATTGTGCTCATAAGCTCAATTTACAAACAGAGAGTCTTCCTGCCCGCACGCTGTATATCTTTTCTCTGCCGGTTTTTTTGCTGGAGGGGTTATGCGTTCGACATTGTTGATAAAGTCCATTTTTTTGTTGGTGCTCATGAGCGGTGCGGCAGGGGCGGCAGATTCTTATATGAATGATACAAGTGTGGTGCCGGTGGCGACGGCGGGGTGGATTTTTTGTTTCGCAGTGATTGGTTTTATTGCCGTCGCCAATCGACAAAAAATTTAAAACGTGGTGGCTGGCAGATGCTGCAGTTGTTGCGATAAAGCAAGTCGAACGTCTGGAACTGATACGCGGTATTCAATATAGCGGGGACCTCGAATAGCACCTTGTGTATTCCCGGACCATTGCTATATTCCATTGGTCAACCGCCTTCGGGCAGCCTGTGAAGCGCGGTTGTGCAGCGTCGCAGTACCGGACCTCGGAGTAGGTCGACGCTTTCGCGGCAGTTGTGTCGCTGCGAAGAGAGCGAGAGATTCTATGTTGTTCTCATTCAGTGCTCATTGCATGGCCATACGGCCGGAGGGATCCTCATGGTGCGTTTGATGTCTTCCGTACTCTGCGTGCTGGTGGTGTGGTCTGGCCCTGGCATGGCTGTCGAAAGAAGCGCCACTTACTTGCTCAACCCAGGTGATGTGGTGGAGGTTTCCGTCTGGCAGGAAGATAACCTGCGCAGGGAAGTCAGTGTTCTACCCGATGGCAGCATTACGTTCCCCTTGGTCGGTCAAATCCAGGTCGCAGGATTGGACACGGCTGAAGTCGAGAAAAAAGTCGCGAACAAGCTCGAACAATTCCTCCCCGATCCGAATGTCAGCGTGGTTGTCAAAAGCACGACCGGCAACCTTCTCTATGTCCAAGGCAAGGTGATCAAACCTGGCCCGGTGCAGATGGCAGGCCCGACGGCAGTGCTACAGGCCCTGAGTATGTCTGGGGGGCTGGACAAGTTCGCAGATGAAAGCGCCATTAAGGTGATCCGTCTCAAGGGCGATTCGCAACAGGTATTGCCCGTGCACTACAAGGATTTGATTTCCGGCCGTGACATGTCTACCAATATCCAACTCCAGGCCGGCGATACGCTGGTCGTGCCTTAACTTGCCAGGCCTGAAAAGACCTCTAGTGCCTCTACTGCGAACAACCGGCGTTGCTACGGCAATTCTTGTCTTGCCGGTTCCGGGCATGGTCCAAGCCGCAATATGGCAGTCCTCTGCAGTACTGCCGACAACTGTCGAGTACGACAGCAACCCATTACTCTTGACGTCTGAGGAGAAGGGTGTGACGCGTACCTACATCGCACCCACTTACAGTCTTGTCGGTACGTTCGACCAGGATCAGTTGCGCATGGATCTTGGCGTGAACGTATTACGTTCCTCCGACACATCGATAGTCGACAACCGTGAAGACCCCAATGTCAGCCTGGGCTGGCAGCGAGAAACCGAACGTGGTGGGTATGGCCTGGTTGCGCAATACAGTGAGAGCTCGACATTGTCGGGCGCTGTCCAGGACACCGGGGTGGTCACCACCGATGGTACGCAGAAGCTGTATTCGCTGGCGGCGAACTGGAACAGGGCCATTACCGAGCGCAACACGCTGTCCAATGAAACCCGCTACAGCAACGCGCGTTACGATATCAATTCGCTGACCGGTTACGACGAGATTGCCAACGTCGTGACCTGGACTTACGCCTGGAGTGAACGTACCCAACTGTTCACTGACTTCGGTGCCAGGCGCTACGAGCCCGAAGACGACACCAGTGCGTCGGCCTCGAACAGTTATACCCCAAGCGTCGGGGTGAAGTACCAGCTAACCGAACGCCTTGAAAGCACGGTGCACGTGGGTGTCAACAAGGTCTCTGGATCCGATGGCGGTCGCCGAGGGGAAGGGGGGCTTTTACTTCGCTACACGGGGGAGCGATCTGATGCGAGCCTTAACGCTGAACGGACTACGTTCGCCAGTGCAGAAGGGGGGTTCACCGAACAGGATTCGGTGCGCGGGGTGTGGAGCTACGCCATTGATGACCTCAGCCGCGTGGGCCTCGATGCTGCCTGGCAAGACAGCAAGGGACAGACCCCCAATACCCTGCAGACCTATGGCGCCTGGGCCAGTCGCGAGCTTTCACCATTTTGCGATCTGCGCCTATCGTTGATGTACAAGGAACGCCAGCAAGACGACTTGCCAGATGCTACAGGTACGATCATTGGATTGACTCTGACCTATAGATTTCCCGACCTCTGAACTTCGGCAGCGTGGCCACTATGAAATCTGAATACGAGATGTCTCTTAACGATTACATAGCCATTATCAAAGACCGGGCCTTGCTGCTGGGGGTGAGCATTGTGGTCATTCTGGCAGTGACGGTGGCGGTCGCCCTCACGGTTCCTCCCATCTATCAATCGACGGGTACCATCCTGGTGGAATCGCAGCAGATTTCACCGGAACTGGTCTCTGCGAACAACAACAGTTTTGCTGACGAGCGTATCGAAGTCATTCGCCAACGGGTGATGACCCGCGACAACCTGCTGCGGATCATCAACAAGTACGATCTGTATGCCGACAAGGGCCGCCAGTTCAGCGACAACGACAAGATCGACCTGATGCGCAGCTCGATTGTCGTCGCCAGTTTGAGTACCTACATAAAAGGGCGGGGCGAGGCGACTGTCGCCTTCAACGTTTCGTTTGAGCACAAGCGTCCGGAAGTTGCCAAGGAAGTGGCCAGCGAATTGGTCACGCTGTTTCTTGACGAGAACATGAAGCAGCGTACCGAACGTGCCAATGAAACAACCGTGTTCCTGACGCAGGAAGCGAACAAGCTCGGTGCCGAGCTCGCCAGCCTGGAAAACCAGTTGGCCGACTTCAAACAGGCGCATGCCAATGCCTTGCCTGAGCACCAGGCATTGCGCATGAGCATGTTGTCGCGCGCCGAACTGGAGTTCAGGGAAGTGGATCGCGATTACAAGACGGCCCAGGAAGAATTGCGTTACCTGGAGCTGGAATTGTCAGCCGCCAATGCCGGGCTGACCACCAAGGCCGAGAGCGCCCGAGGTGCAGTGGAGCAGCCACAGGATTTGCCTAGTCTCAAGGCCGAGTACGCCAGGCTGCAGAGCAAATATAAGGATGCGCATCCGGATGTGATCGCTGTGAAACGTAAGATCGAAGCGCTACAGGCATCCGGTGGCCGGGGTGCCGCCAATGCCTCGGTAAGCCTGGATGTCGCTCGGGTGCGTACCCGCATCGGTGCTGCCCAGGAGCGTATTGCTTCGCTGGCCGAGCAAAAACGCCAGTTGGTGAAGAAAATGGAAGGCTACGAGGCGGAGATTCTTGAGACGCCACAAGTCGAGCGCGGCCTGGTCACCCTCATGCGCGACCATGACAACGCGCGCAAGAAGTACGAAGAAATTCGTGCCAAGGAAATGGGCGCGAAAATTACTGAAAGTCTCGAGCAGGAGAACAAGGCCGAACGCTTCGTGCTTCTCGAGCCTCCGCTGATGCCGGAGAAACCCATCAAACCGAACCGAAAGAAAATTGCCGCCTTGGGCCTTGTGTTGGCACCGGCGGGTGGCGCTGCATTGGTCATGCTCCTGGAGTTGTTGAACCAGCGTGTTCGCGGTATGGGGGCATTGGAGAGTGTGGTGGGCAGGCGCGTGTTGGTCGCGATTCCCTACATTCCTACTCAGGCGGACACGGCGCGGCGCAAGCAGTTGCTGAAGTGGTTGGTCATCGCCGCGGCTGCGTTGATGGCTATCATGTTATTGATCGTGCATGTGTTCTATATGCCTCTGGATGCACTGCTATTTAAAGCTATGGCTCGGTTTGAATAGGGAAAAGCAGCGATGGATAGGATTACGCCAGCTTTTGGAAAAAATATTCTTCAGGTCGCCCCCGGCTCTGGCGAGGCGCCGCAGGCAGCGCCAGTGGCCGAACAGCCTGAAGCCCTCGGTCAGTTCGATTATGTGCAAACCAAGGTGGTGCCGCTGCGCGCAGATCACCTTGAGCGCAATCGTATTGTGGCGTTCAACAAGAACTCGAACATGAGTTCATCGTTTGACTTGCTGCGAACGCAAGTACTGCAGGCCATGGAGGAGAATGGCTGGCGCACCCTTGCCATTACCTCGCCAACGCCGGAGGCGGGTAAGACGGTATTGGCAATCAACCTGGCGATGAGCATTGCCCACCACACCACCAAGACCGCCTTGCTGGTGGACTTCGACCTACGCCGTCCCCGGGTAGGGGCGAGCCTGGGGCTGCCGATGGAGAAGTCGCTCAATGAGCTGCTTGCTCATGAAGCGTGGCTGGAAGAGGTGATGGTCAATCCGACATTGCCACGCTTTGTGGTGCTGCCGACGCGTGAGCCCATTGCGCATTCCACCGAGATGTTGTCATCGCCCAAGGTGAGCAATCTGATCAGCGAACTGCGTGACCGCTACGAGTCACGTATTTGCATTTTCGATCTGCCCCCGCTGTTGAGCTCCGATGATGCGATCACCATTTTGCCCAAGTTCGACTGTGTGCTGCTGGTGGTTGCCAACGGTGACAACAACAAGAAAGAGATCGAGGACTGCATGTACCATCTGGCGACGGCCAATCTGATTGGTGCGGTCCTGAACAAGGCTGACACTCAGGTTCGTTCCTATTACTGAGGCCTGAGCCGCCTTGGCACTGACACTGTCAGTGCCAAGGGTACTTCTGTTCCCAGGTCCAGGCGTGGCTGACGATTTGCTCAAGCGCCGCGTATTGTGGCTGCCAGCCGAGGATCTCCTTGGCTTTGCTGGCGTCGGCCACCAACCGCGGCGGGTCGCCCGCCCGACGTGGTGCATCGCTGACTGTGATCGTGCGGCCGGTTACGGCACGTGCAGTGTCGATGACTTCCTGCACCGAGAAGCCCAGGCCATTGCCAAGGTTGAACGCCGTGCTGGCACCGCCGGCCAACAGGTAATCCACCGCCAGCGAATGTGCTGATACCAAGTCGGCAACGTGAACATAGTCACGAATGCACGTGCCGTCTGGCGTGCTGTAATCCCGACCAAAGACGGTTATCGCCGCTCGCCGCCCGGCAGCTGCCTGGAGGATGAGAGGGATCAGGTGGGTTTCTGGTTCATGGCATTCGCCAATTTGCGCTTCGGGGTCTGCACCCGCGGCGTTGAAGTAGCGTAGGCAGACCGACTTCAATCCATAGGCATGGTCGAAGTCCTCGAGTATCTGCTCCACCATCCATTTGCTGCGACCATAGGGGTTGATGGATGCCTTGGGGTGCGCCTCGTCGATTGGCACGTATTGTGGGTCGCCATAGACGGCGGCAGTCGAGGAAAACACCAGCTTGCTGATGCCGGCTCGGACCATGGCCTGGAGCAGTGTCAGCGTTGCCGCTACGTTGTTCTGGTAATACTTGCCAGGGTCGGTAACCGATTCACCCACCTGGATGAACGAGGCGAAGTGGAAGACCGCCTCAAATTGATACTCGGCAAACAGTGCATCCAGGGCTCGCACATCGGCGATGTCCAGTTCCACCCATTTGATTCCGGGGCCCGCGTGGGCGACGTCAGCTACCACGACTTCATGGCCTGCCAACAGCAGGTGCTTGACCATGTGCGAACCGATATACCCTGCGCCGCCGACAACTAAAAACTTCATCCAAGCCTCCTGGAATCTGTTGTTGCACAGACGCAGAGAGTGGTATCTGCGTATTCACCGCCGGAAACAAACGCGAGGCATGTCCGCTCGCCAACCTGCTTGAAGAGGCGCCCGTGGTGAAAGTCTCCTCAGACTGTAGAAGGCCAAATGGGCTATTTCAAGAACAGCCAGTTAGACATTTCCTTACCGTCGAATTTGATGCTGTAGCGCCCGTTCTCGTAGGTCGCTGGCAGTTCTTTCAGGGGCGCCTGGGCCTGATAGCTGAACAGCTTCAGGCCGGCAGGAGCCTTGATCGATAACGTGCCCTCCAGGGGTTCGACGTAGAACGGTGTGCGCTCGTTGTCCTTGGGCACCGCACGTGTTCCCAGGGATATCATCAGCTGCCGTGACTGGTTGAACGGCCTGGCATCAAGGCTTTGCACCACGACACTGGCGTACAGCGTTTTTACCCTGACCTGAATATCGGCAAGGTCGACGTGGGTGCCACCGAGCCAACCGGTCGCGGCTTGGGTCAGGGGCGTGTCGATGGTGTAGATGCCCTGCTGCCAATTGCGCTTGAGCTCACCGGTGTCGGTAGTCGCCTCAGTGGCGTTGGCGTCGAGCAGCGACTGCTCAGGATCGCTCAGTACCTTGGCGCCGTCGGCAATTATGCTGGGCTTAAGCCATGGCAACGCCGGGGTTTGCGGCATCGCGATCTGTAGTTTGCCTTTCTCCATGGCGGTGCGCAGGGCAACCGCGTTGCTCGGTGTGATCGACTGATTGAACAGGGTGGCTGGGGTCGGGGCGAAGACATACGTCGTTGTTGCCTCGCGGACATCGGCGCGACGATAGAGCAGGGCCGCGGCAGGCAGAGTGGCGAGCATCGCTGGGTCGTTATAAGCGTGCCAGTTGCCGGCCGACACCCACTCGCGCAACAGCCCTTCTTGGCTGTAGGCATATTGCATCATTGCATCCCAGCCCTGATGACTGGCGGTGCCTGCAACATAGAGTGGCAACGAATGACGGTCAGGGGTGGGAAAGGGCTCGGCGTTCCACTCGGTGACGGTCAAGGGCATGCCCGCCACTTGCCCTGCTGCGAGCCAGTTCACCATGTTGTCGCTGGTCAGCGGGCTTTTCTCCAACTGGCCGATGTCGCCGTAGCTGTGCACATCGATTACATCGCCGGCGGTAAGGGCCGGCAAGGAACTCAGGCCATTGCCTCCCCAGGTGCTGGTGGTGGCGATGGGTACTTGTACCCCTAGCGCGCGCAGGTGGTTGATCATATCGACGTTGAATCGGCGCTCCAGGTCATTGAGAAACAGCTTCGACGGACCATGCTCCCAGGCGCGCCAGGTTCGATCGGCTGGCAAGTTGTGGCGCAGGGCAAATGCCTTGGCTTCATCCATGTACAGGCGGCTGTGCTTGGGTACATTTTTGTCCGGTAGCAAGGCATTGCCGTAGTGGTGGGTGATGTCGTTTTCATTGGTGATCAGTACCGCAGCAATTGCCGGGTCGTCTTTATAGGCTAGCCCGGTATAGGGGTTCACATGGTTCATGTAACTTTCGGTAAAGCGCTTCATTGCCTGGGCAATGGTGACGTTGACATAGGCGTAGCCCTTGAGGTCGGCTCTGCCTCGATCTTCGGGCAGCTCGTCGAAGGCATAGATATTGTCGTTGGCGGTAAGGATGCGCTGCACATGCATGTCCAGCCATACATAGATGCCTTCGTCCTTCAGGCACTTGATCCACCAGTCGATCTTGCGCAAGGATTCGGCGCTTAGCTGCTGGGTGTCGCGCACCACGGTGCCATCGCCAAAAATATTCGGGAATACCCACGGCGAATCATGATGGTGAATCCGCACCAGATTGAAACCCAGCTTCGACAGGCGCTTGGCTTGTCGCTTGATCTCATCGTCTGGCGTCTTGAATATCGCGTACGCCGACATATTGGTACCCCAGAAGCGCGCCGGGGTGTTGTCGGCAAACAGCAACTGTTCGCCAGAAGCCTTGACGAAGCCGCGCTTGCCTGCTGGCTTTTCCGCGGCGTTGAGAAACGACAGATCGACCGGTGAGGTTTGCCAGTCGACCTGGTCCTTGGGCCAGGTGCTGGGGGCGGCGAGGCCGAAACGCTCACTGGCGGTTTGCCCCAGCGAAACATCACCAGACACCTTCAGCACTGCTTTTACCTGCAGGCTGCCGGGGGCGATCGTGTCCTTGTAGAAAAACGCCCGTACTTCGGAAGTATCGCCGCGCTCGAAGTACACCTTGGCCAGCGCTGGTTCGAAACGCATCTCGATATAGGGGCCTTGTCCGTCCTTGCCCCAGGACCAGCCGCGATTATCTCCAAGCAGCACCGGGTCGCCCATTTCCCCGGCGATCAGGGTCGGGTCAAAGAGAAACATCATGCCGCCGCCCTCGACGTTCCTCTGCTTGCTGTGTGCTTGCAGATCGAAGGTCCAGGTCAAGGTCTGCGCGGATGGTTTCTGGATTGCGGCCGTCAGGTCGAAGTCCAGGGCTTTGTTGTTGGCGGTGAGGCTGTAGCGATAGGGCCCGTCTACCTTGAACGAGCCGCTAAGCCCGGTCCACGACCAGTCTGGCCCCCAGAAATTGAATTTGGACTTCATTGCCGGGCCGCCGCCCCGGGTGAGGGTTGGCAAGCCATTCTGTTCGTCTACGGTGACGGTCCAGGCCGCAGCGTGGCTGGCCAGCGGCAGTATTGCCAGGCCAATGAGTACCGCAGCCCGAATGACGGGGCGCAAGGAAAATGAGGTCATCGACATTACCTGGGTTGAAGGCGAACACTGGCACCGGCAATGCCTGCGGTCTGGGTATGTTGGAGCCTGCGCACCATCTGCACGTATGCCACGCCCAGGCCTGCGACGGTCCAGTAGACCACGGGTATCAAGGTGATACTGCTGACGGTAAAAATGATCACCAGGATCCCTGTCAGCGTCGCAAACAGCGCTCGCCCGAGCCGTCGTTGCTCACTGTCGCGGTCGGGAAACAGGCGCATGGCCTTGCGTAGACTCAACAGCACCGCGGCGAAAAACGCCACGAAAAGTCCCAGGCCAACCAGGCCGGTCCGCAGCGCTAGTCCCAGGTAGGTGTTGACGACGTCGATGATGCCGTCGCCCTGGATCATTTCCTGCATTTCAGGCGTGTTGCGAAAGTCGTAGGTGCCGAACAGCGGATTGCGCTGGATGACGATCCACGAGTTGTCGATCAAGCGCTCCCTGTAGGTGATGTTCTCTTTCTCCAGGTTGCCAATGAAGGGCAGCATGTCGACGATCTTTTCCCCTCCCGGCATCACGCTCAGCAGTGGCAGGGCCAGTACACCTGCCAGCGCTAGCAACGTCAGGCGCCTGACTGCGCCCCGGCCGGTGGCGATGAATACGCCGATGATAATTGCCGCGCCGATCCAAGGGCCGCGTGATAGTGGCGCAAACAACCCGGCAGCCAGGAGCAGGGCGCCGAGGCACCGCTGCAGCTTACTCGCGACATAGCGCTGCACGAAGAGGAACAAGCCGATCCCGACGCTGATGACGTAACCCAGCACGATTGCTTGTCCCGTGGTGGCGCTGGCGCGCAACGAACCACCTCGGCTCAAGTAGCTGGACATTTCCCATTGCGTGCCCAGGGCATCGAGCAACGCGTTGTACAGCAGCCAATGACGGGCCGTTTCAGCGACGCCGATCAGTGCCAGCAAGAAAGCTGCGAGCACGAAGGCCAGCATGGCGTCCTTGAAGTCGCTCAGGTCTTTGAGCGCGCGGCTGGCGACGTAATAGGGCAGGAACATATCGATGTACAGGTAAAACGCCTGGCGCAAGGCGTCGGTAAACGTGGTTTCGCGCAGGTTCAGTGCAGTGATCAGCACGAGGCTGGCGGCCAGGAATCGATCGGGCCAGGTGCGACCGAAGGAAAGCGTATCGCTCTGTTTGCTCAAGGCCAGGGCGACCGGCAGCAGTAGGCACAGTGACAGCAGGCGCGCGTGGTTCAAGTCGAACAGGTAGTTGACCGCGCCAAATGCGGGAACTCTAACCGCCGCCTGGGGCATTAAAAACAGCAGCAGGAAGAACAATGCCATGGGATTGCGTTCGCGACGTCGGGCCAGTGTCAGGACAATCGCCGCCACGCCGGCATACACCCAAAAACTATGGGAAAAAAACGCCAACAGGGTCAGGGCGAACCATAAATTACGGCGCCGCTTGAAGTCGGCAACAGGAATCAGGTCTGACGCTGGCCGGCGCGCGAGGGTAAAGACAACGACTGCCAGAAACAGAATGACGATCAGCGCGCGAAAATGTTCAGGCATTGGCTATGGCACCTATCCCTTGGTGGACGACGGCTAGCATCATGGCTAAATGAAACTATAGTGACTTCTAGCGATTCAGTCAGAGATTGATGTCATGCCGTCGATTGATTTGTCTGCACCCCTGAGCTTTATTTATTGCACGGCGTGGGTCCAGATCTGGAACGGGCTGGAAATGACCGCCGCGTCGGCAATCATCTGCGCATACCAATCGACAAAGATAGATGCCGCGGCACCGACTTTCCAATGATGAGCCGGTGTCAGCCGTCGGCAGTTGTATTGAGCTCGAATAAAAAAATGCTGAAAACTTCAATGGCATAGGTCTTTGAATCATGGGGAAGCTTCAGTTTTGTACGCCGTTGTGGGGTCGCCGGGGCTTTCTGGGCAATTGTGTGCTGCTGGGGGTTGGTGCAGCGGTGTTCGGCGTGCCAACCCAGGCGGCGCGCAAACCTGTTGAAAAAGGCGGGTTCGTGCTGGTCAATGGCTGGGTGTTGCCTTCGCAACTCTTCAGGGACGAGCAAGCATGATCAAGGACTATGAGACGCAAAAGACCCTGCGCGAGGCCTATGATTTTTGCATCGTTGGCGCTGGCCCTGCCGGTATCACCCTGGCGTTGCAACTGGCGGGCGCCGGTTGGAGCGTGGTGCTTATCGAGGGTGGCGGACACGAGTTTTCAACGCGCTCGCAGGACTTCTACCAGTGCACTTCGACCGGGCTTGAGCTGTACCCCGACGGAACGCGATTGCGCTATTTAGGTGGCACCTCCAACCACTGGGCAGGGCGATGCCGTCCTTTCGAACCTTCCGATTTTGTTGTCCCACCGGCGGGTGGGTTGCCGGGCTGGCCGATCCCCTTTGCGCAGATCGACCGCTACCTGCCCGCGGCCATGAGCATCGTCGACCTTCCCCCAGGGGCACAGTTTCGGGCCGAAAATATGGGCTTGAAAGGCGGCGAGTTCGACGCTGATCGCTTCCTGCTCAGCCCACCGACGCGCTTTGCGCAAAAATATGCGCAGGCGCTCAATGAAACCGAAGGGCTGGATGTCTTCATCAACTGCAACTGCGTAGACCTGGAGTTCGACCAGGACTCGGGGCGCCTGGCAGCGGTGCTGGTGTCTGATTACGAACTCAAGCGTGAACGCCTGGCGGCGAGCAACTTTGTCCTGGCAATGGGCGCCATCGAAAACGCCCGACAGTTGCTCAACAGCGAGTCACTGTCGGCTGCGAGTGTGGTGAAGAAAGGAGGGCTGGTGGGCCGGTGCTTCATGGAACACCTGAACATCGACATGGGCACCTTCATCCTGAAAGAGGGACAAGGCACCGAGCCTCGTGAGTACTACACCACCGATGCTTTCATTGCTGAATATCATTCTGGCAAGGGCAATGTCTCCACGACGGTTCTGTCGGAAGTCAGAACCTACGGTCGAACCGCCGAAGTGAAAAGCTTTCTCGAAACGCTCGCCTGTGAAATGGGGGTTGCCAGCAAAATTGAATTCATTGCCAAGTTCAGTTGCCCTGGGGACGGCGTGATCACCACGATGATCGAACAGTTTCCCAATGCCCAGAGCCGTATCTCGCTGCTCGACGAAAGAGACCGATTGGGCGTGGCCAAGGTCAATGTCAATTGGGTGCTGAGCGACGATGACCGACGCACCATCAAGTGTATTGGCGGTGAAATGGCCAAGAAGTTTGCCGAGGTAGGGCTCGGTTTCGTCAAGCTCAACAGCTATGTATACGACACCGCCGAGGCTCTGAAATTGTCACCGCATGCCCACCATATGGGCACCACGCGAATGGCAGCGACGCCGGAATTTGGTGTGGTCGATGAAAACTGCAAGGTCTTTGGCACCGACAATCTGTACGTCGCAGGAAGCAGCATTTTTGCAACCGGTGGCGCTTCCAACCCGACCATGCCGCTGCTGCAATTTGCGCTCAGGCTGGCGGATCACCTGAATGACAAAATGAGGTTGGCGGGCAGTGGGGTTTCTTGAACGAGGGCAAATCAGCTAGGGCTGAAGGCAACAAAGCAGTAGCAAGTAGGTGAGCGCAGTTCGGTCAGTACCAACAAGAACGAGACCGAATTCGTCTCAGGGACGGTCCAAAATCGCTTCATTTGCGAGGGTCGCAGAATGTTCAGATGGGTAAGGAAGGCTTTGACGCATTATGTCATTTCAACCGGGCGAGGAGGCTCAACGTACAAAAAGTTCTGCAAACCGAATGGGCGAGAATGGGGAGAGTTCCTGACGCGATGGGGGAAATTTCACTCAGTCGGCACCAACGTACATATCAATTGTGGCTGCAACGTGACCGACCCGACGCTTGTGCGAATTGGCAGTAACGTCGGCCTCTCGGACTGCACCCTGATCGGCCACGACGGTGTCGTTGCACTGATTGAGGTCTGCTACGGCAAGCAACTCGATTCGGTCGGCTATATTGATATTCATGACAACTGCTTTATCGGGCACGGTGCGATTGTCATGCCACGGGTGACCATCGGGCCTGATTCAATCGTTGCAGCAGGCGCCGTGGTTACCAAGGATGTGCCACCGGGCACGGTCGTTGGCGGCAACCCGGCAAAGGTCATCTGCTCGACCGAGGAACTGATCAGGCGGGTCGAAGAACGCTGCGCTGCCTATCCGTGGATCGATCTGGTGAAGCAACGCCAAGGTGCCTACGACCCAGCGCTTGAACCGACACTGGCGGCTCAGCGCAGGCAGTACTTTTTCGGGGAAGGTAGTAATGGATAAAAAGCCCGTCGATGTGCTGGTGGTCAACTTCAATACCGCGGGGTTGCTGCAGCCCATGTTTGACGCGCTGCGCCAGGCTGATAGCGAACAACTGGCGAGTTATCTGGTAGTGGACAACGCCTCGGTCGACAACTCGCTTGAGTGCCTGGCCAGGGTATGCCCAGAGGCATTGGTGCTCAGCAATGAGAAAAATGTCGGTTTCGGGCGTGCCAACAACCAACTGCTCGAGCATCTGCAGGGCAAATATGCCTTGCTGCTCAACACCGATGCTTTCGTTGCATCCGACACACTGCGCAAAACCGTCGAGTACATGGACGCCCACCCAGAGTGTGGCGTTCTTGGCGTGCGCCTGGAGGGGCGCGAGGGCGACCTGCAGCCCAGTTGTCGCTACTTTCCGACGCCGTTGAACATCTTCGTCTCGCGGACCGGCCTCGGTCGCTTTTTCCCGGGACTGAAGATGGTCGATGAGATGAGCTGGGAGCATGATGCGGTCCGTGAATGCGACTGGCTGCCTGGCTGCTTTTACCTGGTTCGTCGAGAAGTGCTTGAGCAGGTGGGCTTGTTCGATCCTCGCTACTTTCTGTACTTCGAGGAAGTCGACCACTGCAAGCGAGTCAAGGAAGCGGGTTGGAAGGTGGTGTTCTACCCGCATACCACAGTCGTGCACATTGGCGGTGAAAGCTCAAAATCGGTTGCGGAACTTGAGGCTGCCAGTCGCCAGTTGTCGACCTATCAGATCGAAAGCGAGCTTCTGTATTTTCGCAAGCATCACGGCGTGCTCGGACTGGTCTTGCACATGTTCCTGGTAATCCTGGGCGATCTGCTCCTGGCGCTCAAGGCGTTGTTGAAAGGACGTGGTTGGGCGGCCATCAAGTCGTGCTGGCGGCATACTCGTGCCACCTGGTCGCTGCTGTTCGATACCCGGTTCGCGAGCCAACCCACACGGTAGGTGAAGTCATGTTTGAAAATATACGTGCGGACTTGCGTGCACATGGAGGTGACTGGGGGGCTCAGGGATTCTGGGTGCTGTTGGTGTACCGATTTGGACGCTGGCGCTACAGCCTGCGGCCGGCGTTGCTGAGAAAGCTCTGTTCCTTTGTTTACAAGGTGCTGTTCAAACTGGTGCAGATCCTCACCGGGGTAGAGTTGCCGTGCGAAGCGGTCATCGGGCGCAATTTTGTCATCGACCATTTTGGCGGAATCATCATCAGCGGCTATGCCCAATTTGGCGATGACTGCCGGATTCGAAACGGTGTGGTGGTCGGTTTGAAAAATGTAAACGAGCCGACGGCGCCGGTATTTGGAAACAACGTGGATATCGGTGCGGGTGCCAAGGTGCTGGGCAATATACGTATTGGCAACAATGTGGTGATCGGCTCGAACGCGGTAGTGTTGATCGATGTGCCGGATAACTCCCTGGCTGTCGGAGTGCCGGCCACTATAAAAAGTAAAAAGTTCGCAGAAAACATGGAGTACACATGATTCAACCGATGTGTGGCACGCTAAATCGGTTGTTTTGTTGAAGTCCTTAGGTGGGGCGCATGGTGACAGGTATCGGTGTTGTGGTTATCGGTCGCAACGAAGGCCAGCGGCTTGAGCATTGTCTGGCGTCGTTGCGGGGAGGGGCGGACAAAATTGTTTATGTTGACTCCGGTTCGACTGATGGCTCAGTGCAAATGGCGTTGGCGCGTGGGGTGCAGGTGCTGGCGCTGGACCTGAGCGTTCCTTTCACTGCCGCACGCGCTCGCAACGAAGGATTTTCCTGTTTGCAACGGCTGTTGCCAGCGATGCGCCATGTGCAATTTGTCGATGGCGATTGCGAGGTCGATGCCGGCTGGCTGGCCAAGGCCCAGGCATTTCTCGATGCTCACCCCGAGGTAGCGGTGGTGTGTGGACGTCGTCGCGAGCGCTTTCCGCAACGCTCGGTGTATAACTTGCTGTGCGATCTGGAATGGGACACGCCCACCGGCCAGGCCAAGGCTTGCGGCGGTGACGCGCTGATGCGCGCCGATGCCTTCACCGCGGTAGGTGGGTATCGCGGGGACCTGATCGCCGGGGAAGAACCGGAGTTGTGCGTACGCCTGCGCGCAAACGACTGGAAAATCTGGCGGCTGGCCGATGAGATGACGCTGCACGATGCCGCTATGACCCGCTTCAGCCAATGGTGGCGGCGTAGCATGCGCACCGGCTATGCCTTTGCCGAGGGCACGTTCCTGCATGGGGCGGCGCCAGAACTGCATTGGCAGCGCGAATCACGTCGCGCCTGGATCTGGGGCCTTGGTGTACCGCTGGGCATTGTCTTGGCGAGTGTCCTGCTCGGCGGCTGGGGGCTCCTTCTAGGGTTGATCTACCCACTGCAGGCGGTGCGGTTGGCACGCCGTGGTAGTCGATCTGCACGGGAAAACTGGCTGCAGGCGGTGTTCCTGGTGCTTGGAAAGTTTCCCGAGATGCTCGGCCAGCTCAAGTTTCTGTTGAACCGATACGGTAGCGGCAAGGCGGCATTGATTGAGTACAAGTGAGTTCTGTCCCTAACGCGAGCATTTATTCGGGTACCTAATGCGCATTGCATATTTCATCAATCAGTATCCCAAGGTCAGTCACAGCTTCATTCGACGCGAAATCCTGGCGTTGGAACGCCTGGGGGTCGAGGTTCAACGCATTGCCTTGCGTGGTTGGGACGCTGACCTGCAGGATGCAGAAGATATCAATGAGCGAGATAGAACCCGTTACGTCCTCCAAGAAGGGGTCAAAGGGCTGCTAAAGCCGGTAATGCAGGTGCTGCGCAGTCGACCGCAACGATTTTTTTCGACCTTGTGGCTGGCCCTGCGCATGGGCCTGCGAGCCGATCGCGCCTGGCCTTATCATCTGGTCTACCTGGCCGAGGCGTGTCGCCTGCTGCAATGGTTGCAGGCTGATGGCGCGAAACACGTGCATGCGCATTTCGGCACCAACTCCACCGAGGTGGTCATGTTGGCAAACGCACTAGGCGGGCCTGCCTACAGTTTTACCGTGCATGGGCCGGAGGAATTCGACAAACCACAGTTCCTCCATCTGGGCGAAAAGGTTCGACGCGCAGCATTTGTAGCCGCCGTCAGCTCATTTGGGCGTAGCCAGCTGTTTCGCTGGGTAGCGCACGGGCACTGGGGGAAAGTGAAGGTGGTGCACTGCGGTCTTGAGCCCGCGTTTCACCAGATTGCTGCGGTGGCAGCGCCTTCGGTACCGCGTCTGGTGTGCGTAGGCCGCTTGTGCGAGCAGAAGGGCCAGCTTTTTCTACTTGAGGCTGCGCGGGTACTGGCCGCGCAGTCGTTGACATTCGAGATCGTTCTGGCTGGCGATGGGGAAATGCGCGAACAGATCGAAGCGCTGATCGCTGAACATGGTTTGCAGGCGCAGGTGCGCATAACGGGCTGGATCAGTAGCGCTCAGGTCCGCGAAGAAATCCTTGCCGCCCGTGCCTTGGTGTTGCCCAGCTTCGCCGAGGGCTTGCCGGTGGTGATCATGGAGGCCATGGCGTTACGCCGGCCAGTGCTCACGACCTTTGTCGCCGGGATTCCCGAACTGGTTCGCCAGGGCGAGAATGGCTGGCTGTTTCCTGCGGGCGCTGTAGACGAATTGGCTGCTGCGATGGCGGACTGCATTGCGCAACCTGTCGAGGTTTTGCAACGAATGGGTGACGCGGCTTATCAGCGCGTGCTGCAGCGGCATGATATCGATACCGAAGCGGCAAAGTTGCTCAGTTACTTCAAGGCTTATGCATGATTACGTTATTGACTGGGTTAGTCGGCTGGTTCCTGGGGGCATTGGCGGTTCTTGCCTTGTTACCGGTGCTGGTGCTGTTCGCGCAGGTTCTGCTCGCCTGTCTGCCTGGGCGGCCTGCGGTGCAATTGAGCAGTTCACGGCCGCGTGTAGCGGTGCTGGTGCCTGCGCACAACGAGTCGCCAATCATACTCAAGGCACTTGAAAGTATTCACGGTCAGTTGCAGGAAGGCGATCAGTTGCTGGTGGTTGCCGACAATTGCACGGATGACACCGCCGCGCTGGCCCGTTCGGCGGGAGCGCAGGTGGTGGAGCGTCAGGACGCACTGCGTCGGGGCAAGGGGTATGCCTTGGATTTTGGCGTGCGCCATCTGGCCGATACGCCGCCGCAGGTGGTGATCATTGTCGATGCCGATTGTCAGGTCGGCGAAGGGGCCATCGATCTTCTGGCCCGCAGCTGCGCCGGCACCGGCCGGCCCGCTCAGGCGTTGTATCTGACCCGTGCTCCGGCAGGCGCCGGACTTAAGGTGCAGGTTGCCGAGTTCGCCTGGCGGGTAAAGAACCTGGTACGGCCGCGAGGCTCTGCGCGTGTCGGCTTGCCCTGCCAACTGATGGGCGCGGGAATGGCGATTGCCTGGGAGGATCTGGCATTGATCGACTTGGCCAACGGTCACCTGGTAGAGGACATAAAAATGGGCGTGGATTTTTGCCAAAATGGCAAGCCGCCGGTGTTCTGTCCTGCCGCGCAGGTAACCAGTTACTTTCCAAGCAGTGATGAAGGCCTGACCTCCCAACGTACCCGATGGGAACATGGCCATCTGGGTATGCTCCTGGGCGATGCGCCAAGATTGGTCCTGCAGTCCATTGCCCGACGCAATTGGAACCTGCTGGCCATGACCATCGACCTGATGGTGCCGCCACTGGCGTTGTTGGTGCTGACGTTGGTGGCGATCTTCAGCGTCTCGTGGGTGGCATTCGCGCTTTTCGATGTACTGGCTCCGGCGCTGATCGCGTCGGGCGCGATGGTCATGTTGGGTGCTGCGGTTCTATTGGCCTGGAGCCAGTTTTCTCGCGAAGTCATCGCCTTTTCAGTGCTGTTGTATGCGCCGTTCTATGCGGCAAGGAAAATACCGTTGTACCTGGGCTTTCTGATCAAGCGCCAAGTTGAATGGGTGCGCTCAAAGCGAGATGACAGCTAATGACCGAGACCGCGCAGACAAGCTGGAAGAGGATTATCGGTAAACTTCGAGTGGTCAGTGACCCTGGGGACAAGCAAGGTTTGCTTCAGGCCTTGGCCGATCCCGAGGTGCCGACAGTGCTTGGCTTCGTCAATGCCCATGCCATGAACCTGGTAGCAGATCATACCGATTACACCAACGTTCTTTCGGCCGCGGATGTGTTATTACGCGATGGTATCGGTATGGCGATTCTGTTCAGGCGCCTAGGCCTGGACCCTGGCCTGAACATGAACGGCACCGACTTCATTCCAGAATTACTCACCGCGTTCAAAGGCCGACGTGTCGCGTTCTGGGGCACGGAAGAACCATTTTTGAACCAGGCAGTGCAGCGCAGCGAAAGTCAATTCGGCGTGGAGGTTGTATCGGTTCATCATGGCTTTGCCGAGGTGGACACCTACATCTATCTGGCGCGGCACCTGCAGCCGGAATTGATTGTGTTGGGCATGGGCATGCCCCGGCAGGAAGTCGTTGCGGCGCGGTTGACGGCGGTAGGTGTGCCTTGCCTGATCGTGTGTGGAGGCGCGATTCTGGATTTTCTTGGCGGCAAGGTCACCCGGGCACCGCTTTGGCTACGTAAAGTGGGTGGCGAGTGGATATTCCGCTTGTTACGCGAGCCCAAGCGCTTGTTCATGCGCTATGTGGTCGGCAACCCTCTGTTCCTGCTGCGTATGCTTTTTTGCACCAAAGCGGCGATGAAGGATGATCGACGAACGCCCAGGCTTTTCTAGAGCGGCTGGTTATCGACGATGGTGGCAATGGTTGAAAACCCGTGGCAAGGCAGAATCAGCCCACCAGATCAGCAATGTGCTGCTACAGTGATATCAAGCGCTCCCTTATGGCCGAGAAAGATTTGGCGGCGAAATAGCAGCTTCATATTTATTAATTTCCCTTATAAAACCGTACTTGGTTTTTAGTATTTCTTTGGTTGTTGAAAAGCGTTAGGCATCTCACGTCAATGAGGTTTGATAATGGTTTTCGAGCCCAGAAGTAGCCGCTCATTGCTCCAGCGAAGAAGCAGTGTCAGTAACGCCATTCAAGCAGGCCTCGACGGCGTGGCTGTGACCGGAGTGGCCTGGTACCTGATCTACGACCAGATCGGATATATAACCTCTGATTACGTCATCATGCTGCTGTTGTTGATTGGCGCATTGGCCGTCATCTATGACCATTACGCCATTTACCGCAGCAATGTCGGGCTTTCCATCAAAGCGTTCAGGCTGTTCAAGGCGTGGTCGGCAACCTTTTGCTTTCTTGTGGTCATGGCCTTCCTCACCAAGCAAAGTGAGAAGTATTCACGCATGCTGGTGGGTGAGTTATTTGTCATTGGTTATTTCGTACAATTGTTTTTACACTTTGTTGTACGTGAGGTGCAAAAGAAATTTCTCGAACACTCCTACCGGTTGGAAAATGCGCTAATTATTGGCGCTGGTGATTTGGCGAACTTTCTGTACTTGAAAATAAGTAATAATCCCTGGTTCGGTGAGCGCGTTGTCGGCTGTGTACTGGTGGGGGAGGGCGACGACAATGCAAAGATGAGTGCGGAGGGAAAGCAGCGATTATCGGTATTGGGACATATCGATGATCTTGATGACATTGTCGTCCAGCATGCAATTAGAACGGTGTACCTGGTAACGCCTTTAAGTGGCTCGGAGGTTATCAATGACGTCTATCTGAAACTGCTCGACAAATGCATCGCAGTCAATTGGGTGCCCGATATCTTTTCACTGCGCTTGATCAATCATAGCGTGCGTGAAATTTCCGGAATACCGGTGCTGACGTTGTCCGAGACACCGCTGACGGGCACCAGCCTGTTTTTGAAAAACCTCGAAGACAAAGTACTGGCGGCACTCATCCTTCTGATGGCATCGCCTGTACTGTTGGCCATTGCCGCGTGTATCAAACTCGATAGCCCGGGGCCGGTGTTCTTTCGTCAGGAACGCATGGGCTGGACAGGGGAATCCTTCCGTATCTGGAAGTTCAGAAGCATGTTTGTTCATCAGGAAAATGGAGAGGTCAAACAGGCGCAGAAGAATGATTCTCGACTGACCAGGGTTGGGGCGTTTATTCGCCGCACAAGCCTTGACGAGTTGCCCCAGCTGTTCAACGTATTGATGGGTGAAATGTCATTGGTAGGGCCGCGCCCCCACGCGCTGCAGCACGACACCCAGTACTCCCAGGACATCGTTGACTACTTTGCCCGGCACAACATCAAGCCGGGCATGACCGGGCTCGCCCAGGTACGTGGGTTCAGAGGCGAAACCAAGGAAATCGAGCAGATGATCCAGCGGGTCGACTCGGATATCGAGTACATCAACAACTGGTCGTTGTGGTTGGATTTCGTGATTCTGGTACGGACCCTGAACGCCTTTACCGGCAAGCAGGCTTACTAGTGCGTCGATGATTCCTACCGGCCCTCTGCGCGTCCAGGCGTAGGGCCTGGATAAGATCCACAATGGGGTGGACCTTATCGTCACAGTGCAGGGCCATGTCATTCAGGTTGCTCAGGCGCCTTTTCAAACATGGATTTCTGGTACAGGTTGAACGATAGCAAGCGGTTTTTGATTGCGGTGAACTCGTCGCCTATCACCGGATGTGGGACCTTTTCGTGCGGATCGACTTCGATGTTGTATTTGGTGATGGTGTCTGAGCTGTACTCGTAGATGTATTTGTACGGATGCTCGACCAGCGCGGATGACAGCTGGTCGAAGAACGTGGACATGAAGTACGCGCGCTTCTCTTGCGCCCTCAGCAAGCTGACGCCCTGGACATTGATAGCAGCATCGGTCAGGCCAAAAAAGTCGGCAATGGTCGGGGCGATATCCACCTGGTGACTGGTGCTCGAGGTGTTTTTAGGCAGGACATTGCCTTTGGCCCAGAAGATCAACGGTACGGTAACTTCTTCTTCATGCATCGAAGAGTTGTGAATGAATACCCCGTGTTCGCCAAACGACTCGCCGTGGTCACCGACCAGTACGAACAGGGTCGAGTCGAGAATGCCAGCCTGATCGAAGGTCTCCAGCATGTCACCCAGCAGGGTGTCTGTTTTCGCTATGCAGGCTTCGTATTGGCCAATCGCTGCCTCAGGCGCTGGGTCGTTGCTGCAGTTGTACGGGTAGTGCGCTGCCATCGGGAAATAGAGTGCGACAAAACCTTTGCCTTGTTTGTTGATGCCCGCCAGGTGCGAAGCACTGGGAGAGAACAAGTGCTCGTCACTTTCGCCGAAGCTGTTGTTGTTTTGTGCATTGGTTGTGTTCGGAATCATATCAGCGACCGCATGAGCGTTCGGTACACCGATCGATGACAGAAAACCATCCATGTTCTCAAATTGAAGAAACAGTGAGCTGAACGCAACGGACTCCATGTTTTTTCGCTTTTTCAGCTCGTGGATGATGCTCGGTTGATAGAGGTGCATCGCCTCTTTGATCTCAATGTCCGGGTATGCGTGAAGCCCGGTGAAAATCGAGTAGTAGCCCTTGGAGGAGTGAGGCACTGATACGTACGACTTGAACAGCATTCCTTCCTGAGCGAGCTTTTCAAAGGTCGGGTATTGCTCAGCAGTTTTCACGCCCGGACCAAAAATACTGTTCCAGCGAACTGACTCCAGAACGATATATACCAGGTTCTTGAATTCTGGCAGGGGCTGGGTATGCAGTTTTTGCACCGTATTGATTGCGGATAACGGGTACGCGGGCTGTTCGAACCCGGGCAGGGCTTTATGCGGGTTGGCGGTCAGGGATATGCTGCTTCTGAGTGTCGCAACCAACGGGTTGACGAGAATATTCTTGTTCAGATCGTAGCGCACGTCACCGGCATAGATTGACCACAAGAACAGGCTGACCAGAAGCGCTGCAAAAGCAGTCGCGTAGTTACCTTTCTTCGCGGGGGCGACGCTCGAATTCCGCGGCAGCTTATACGTCGCAAGGCCGACGAGACTCCAGGTGCCGAGGTAGGCAAGAAAAACAACGAACAGGATGAATCGGAAGGTATAGCCAAAGCCTGAAGATTGTTTGAAGAATATTTCAGCGCCCGAGAGTAGGTTGCTCGAGTTTTCCAGACTGTATTGTATGAGCTGCAGGTCCAGAGGTTTAAGCCAAAGCTGGCGCACGCGCATGTCCACTAACAGGCCCAGGAGTACGACACCTGTGAAGAAACTGACTGCAAAGAAATAGTATTTGTTTCTTTTTATCAAGGCGACGGCGGCAAGGTAAATGACTGCTGCCAGCAGCACATCTTGCAATAGGAATAAAAAAACACTGGCCGCCCCGGTATCTATCCAGCGATAAGAGAAAAATTCTATCAGGATGATTTTTGGTACAAGTAAAAGCGAAACAGCAAGAAGGAGAGTGATATTTAATAAGTATGGTCTCTTCCACATCGTGTTCAGCCCCTGGATTCTTAGAGTAAGTGCGGCAGTCGAGACGCGAGACGAGCACGCGCCCTCGATCGACAGCGCCTCGACTTAGTCAACTTAAGCATCCACTCTTTGTTTGGGCAAGCACACTCAGGGCTTGAGTGAGCAGGGTAGAGCTCACGACTGGCTACAGCACCTGAGCATGCAGGGCACGGAAGTTTGCGGACTCCTCAACCAGCCAGTCATGTACCGCCCGGGCGCTTGGATGCGCCAGGCCACCGGGCGGATACAGCAGTACGTAGCGCTTGTGATTGGCTACCGGCAGGCCGAACGGTACGATCAATGTGCCGCGCTCCAGTTCGTCATTGAGCAGCGTACGCCGGGCGATGGCCACGCCGATTCCGGCAATGGCGGCTTCAATGGTCAGGTGATTACGGTTGAATGTATGTCCACGGCGCACGTCCAGGCCACTTGCGCCAATGCCCTCCAGGTAAAATTCCCACTCGGCGTACTCCGAACTGCCACGCCAGGCGGTGATGTCGTGAAGCAATGGGTAATGCACCAGATCGTTCGGGCCATGCAGGGGCGGGCGTCCCCGCAGCAGTGCCGGCGAGCACACCGGGAAGATCTGTTCATCGAGCAGCGGCGTTGAATGCATACCGGGGTAGCTGCCGTCATTGAGGTCGATGGCCAGGTCAAAGTCGCCTTCATGCAAGGCCTGGCTACTGTCCTCGGCAACCAGGCGCAATTGAATATCCGGATAGCGTTGTTGCAGGCGCGGCAGGCGTGGGGTCAGCCACTTGGCCAGAAACGATGGGATCGAACGCAGGCGCAAAGTGCCACGGATTTCGCCAGCGTCCAGGCGCACCAGTTCGGCGTCGATGCTGCCATAGGCTTCGCGGACCGTCAGTGCCAGGCGCTGGCCTTCGGCACTTAGCTCAACACCGCGGGCACGACGCAGAAACAAACGAAAGCCCAGGCGCTCTTCCAGTTGACGAATCTGCTGGCTGACCGCCCCTGGGGTGATGTGCAGCTCTTCGGCACAGCGGGTGAATGACAGGTGGCGGGCCGCACAGGAAAACACGTGCAGCCAGACATACACCTGGCCATTCATTTGTCGTCTCATCGTTTAGTTCTGCTAAAGGCTTGCTTAGGAATTTTCGTTGGTCAATGCCATCGAGGCCGGGCAGTATCGCGCAACTTCGCGACACCCTTCAATTTTTTCACACCACCTCAGCATGGCATTCGTCGCTTGAGTGTGCAGGCATTAGTATGGCTATCAGTGTTTTCGATCTTTTCAAAGTGGGTATCGGGCCATCGAGCTCTCATACCGTGGGCCCGATGCGGGCGGCTGCGACCTTTGCACAAACGTTGCGCGAGCAGGGGTTATTGGAGCAAGTCAGTCGTGTAGAGGTGCGTCTGTATGGCTCGCTTTCGGCAACCGGGGTGGGCCATGCCACCGACCGCGCTACTTTGCTTGGCTTGATGGGTGAGTGGCCCGACCAGATCGAACCGCAGCGCATTGAGCCGCTGATCAAGCAGTTGCTCGACACTCAGGTACTGCAACTCGATGGCCGTCACCCGGTTGCCTTCGCGTGTGATCGCGACTTGTTGCTGCTCGATGAGAGCCTGCCGTACCACCCCAACGCCATGACTCTTGAGGCCAGCAACGCTAGTACGTTGTTGCTGCAGCAAACCTATTACTCGGTGGGCGGTGGATTTATTGTCGAAGCGGAGCAGTTGGCTCGCGTTGATGGCAACGTAGATCAGCCGGTGCAACTGCCCTATGACTTCAGCAGCGCCGCACAACTGCTCGCGTTGTGCAAACAGCACAACCTGCGCGTCAGTGAATTGATGATGGCTAACGAACGGGCTTGGCGTGCGGAGGCTGAAGTTCGCAGCGGCCTGCTTCAACTCTGGCGAGTCATGCGCGAGTGCGTCGACAATGGCCTGCGCAACGAGGGCATTCTACCGGGCGGGCTCAAGGTCAAGCGTCGCGCCGCCAAGCTTCACCGTAGCTTGCAGGAGTTGGACCAGCCGAATGTCATCGGTTCGACATTGGGCGCGCTGGAGTGGGTCAACCTGTTTGCCCTGGCGGTCAACGAAGAAAATGCTGCTGGCGGGCGGATGGTGACTGCACCTACCAATGGTGCGGCCGGGATCATTCCGGCGGTGCTGCACTATTACATGAAGTTCAACCCCGATGCGGCTGACAGCGACGTGGTCGACTTCCTGCTCAGTGCTGCTGCCGTGGGGATTCTGTGCAAGAAAAATGCATCGATATCCGGCGCTGAAGTGGGTTGTCAGGGGGAGGTGGGGTCTGCGTGTTCCATGGCGGCGGCAGGGCTTGCCGAGGTGCTGGGGGCCACGCCGATGCAGCTGGAAAACGCGGCTGAAATCGCCCTGGAGCATAATTTGGGGCTGACCTGTGACCCGGTGGGCGGGCTGGTTCAGGTACCGTGTATCGAGCGTAATGCGATTGCTGCGGTCAAGGCGATCAACGCAGTGCAGATGGCGTTGCGCGGTGATGGTGAGCACTTTATTTCCCTCGACCGGGTTATTCGAACCATGCGTGACACAGGGGCGGATATGCATGCCAACTACAAGGAAACCTCGCGTGGTGGCTTGGCTGTGGCTTTTGTCGAGTGCTGAAGTCAGTCAGCGCCGCGATTGGTCAGGGCCTGTTCCAGGTCATGTGTTGACTGACGCGGGCCTTCCCATGCGTACGCTGCGGCGCTAGTGTTAACACTCTCGCGCCAGGCCGTTTTGGCTTGGGCATCGCAAAGGAAACTGCTGCAGATGAGCGATTCGACCGTCCACGCCGAGCTGGGTGAGATTCCCTACACCGTCAACCTGTCCGCTGGTGTCCATCAGTGGTTGGCGGATGAAAATCAGGCGCTTGGTGGCCACGATACTGGCCCCAACCCTCATCAGTTGCTCCTCTCGGCGCTGGGTGCATGCACTGCGATTACACTGTCGATGTATGCCAAGCGCAAGGAGTGGCCGCTGCAGCATGTGCATGTGCAACTGGATATTGTCAAAGAAGAGAAAACCACGCCCATGCGCACCGAAATCAAACGTGTCATTGAATTACACGGTGATCTCGATGCGGCGCAGCGTGAGCGTTTGCTGGGTATTGCCAATGCCTGTCCGGTGCACAAGTTGCTCAGTGGCAGCATTGTCATTGACAGTCAATTGAGTGACTAACGCGCTTCATTCTTGAACTTGACGAAGCTGTGGCGCATGTCGGTGGCCCAGCTATCGAGTACCGGCTTGACGTCTTCCATGGTCAGTTTGGTAGTGTCGTTTTCCAGCTCCCTGCCAGCGCCTTTGCGTACCACTTGGGCGACCACGGTGTTGCTACCACCGTCGAGAAACGCTGCTTCGGTGGCGATTTCCACATCTTGGTCGCGGCCCCCAGCTGCGGTATTGACTGCCGCCGCTACCAGGGCAATCGGGATCACCTCATAAGGCTTGAGCCCTTCGGTATGAGTGGCCACGGCGGTGATCGCCGGACGTACCACCAGGACATTCGGGCCCGCTTTGCTCGCCAGTGGTACCACCGCCCCCAATTCACGCTTGAGTGCCGTGTCGTAGTAGCGGGTGATGTCTTGCAGTGTTTGCGTCGAGATTACCGCCGTAGGCTGTGGTTTGGGATAGAACTGGCTCGGTTCTATGTACACCTGGCTGAAGTGTGCAGTTTTCAGGTTGGGGTCTATCCAGCGCATGACCGGCGCACCGGAGAGGCTTTCGGCCTTTTGCAAGCGACTGTAGTCCTTGAGAAATCCGGAATATTGGCTGGGGTCGACCCTGGAGCTGCTACAACCGGCCAGGGCAATCAGCGCAGCACATAAAAAAGTGGAACGCAGGGTTTGCTTCATCGCTGTGAAACCTCGACAGTTGGTTTGCTGTCAACGCTAGCAGTTAGATATCGATTAGCCACTTAGCTACGACAATTCAGTACTTGAATCCCTCGCTTCAACCCGAAAACACGCATCAGTGAACACTGCCCCAGAAAAGTGCGCCGAAGTGTCTAGCCTGCAGCTTATACGGCTTGTTGCAATCAGCTGGCGGTGACGCGCTTGAGTCGGTAACGTGGTCTCAGGATGACATCACCGCTCATGGAAGAGATTCGCCATTGACCTGAAAGTAAGTGAGTATGGACACCAAGAGACCGTCAACCTTTACCTATCAAGCGGTGTATCGCTACCTCGTCGAGCTGATAGAGGCCAGCGATCCGCAAATCGAGCAGCGATTACCCTCGTTGCGGCAGCTTGCATTGCGACTGAATGTTTCTGTTTCTTCCACTAAATACGCCTATTCCCTGCTCGAGGACGAGGGGAGGATCTACGCCCGGCCCAAGTACGGCTACTTCACTCGGACCATGCCCGGCACCCTCGTTGGGGAAGAGTCGCCTAACCTGCTGGACAATGTCTTCACCAATGCCCGTCAGCCGGGAATGCTTGCCTTGAGCAGTGACGCCCCGGCCATGCTGTTATCGCTGGAAAAGCCGCTGCTGATGATAGAGCGGGAGTTGGCGCGCCAGTACCCGCGCTCCCATGCACCGCTCTATCAACCGTTCGGAGAGCCGGAGCTGCGCAGTGTCCTGGCCGATCGGTACACCTGTTCGACCCAGAGTTACTGGCAGGCTGAACACGTCTATATCGGTTCGGACCTGCGTAGTGTGTTGGACACCGCCCTCTGTGCATTGCAGCTCGAAGGAAGCGTGGCGCTGGTCGAGTCGCCCTGTTCGTGGGCAGTGTTACGTCAATTGCAGGCGGCCAGAATTCGCGTGATCGAAGTAGCGCTGGGGGAAGATGGCCGTTTCGATCTGGCAGCCCTTGAGCAAACCCTGCGCAAGGAGCCAGTGCGCCTTGCCGTCTTTTCTTCGACCATGAGTATCCCACATGGCGGTTTGATGCCAGCGCAGGACAAGCAACAGATCTGCCGTTGGCTGGCGGAGCGAGACATCTGGCTGTTTGAAAATGACAGCTATGGCGAGTTTTGTTTCACCCCCGGCGCAAGCCGCTTTCGCGACTTCGCCGACCCGCAGAGGCTCTTGGTATTTTCCACGATCGACAAGATCGTCGGCTCCGAGGCGCCATTCGGTTACTTGCTCTGCCGAAGGTACGTTCCGCAATTGCATCGCTTGTTTCTGGATCGCGCATTTCGCTTGTCACCGATTCGCCAGAAGGCCATTGCCAAGTTGTACAGTTCGCGACGTATCGACCAACATCTGATCGCTTTGCGGGCGCTGCTGCATGAGCGTATGCGCTGCATGAAGGCGCTGTTGCACGAGCATGTCCAAGAGCAATTTCGCATTGTCGAACCGCATGGGGGTGCGACCTTCTGGCTCGAGGCCGCACGCCCGGTGGACATGCGGCACGTGTTCGATAGCTTGCTGGCGCAGCGCGTGGTCATTGCGCCTGGGGAAATCTTCAGCCTGCAGGGCGCCTGGCGGCATCATCTGCGGTTGAGCTACACCTTGGACTGGTCCAAGGATATTCCCCAGGCACTGCAGCGCCTGGCCCAAGCGACCGATCAGGTGTGTCAGACACCATAGCAATGACGAATTTCCGGGAAGCGGCTGTCGCGTACTTCTTCGGCATACTGATTACACGCATCACGAATGATGGCGCCGACATCGGCGTAGCGTTTGACGAATCGCGGTACAGGATCCGCACTCAGGCCCAACAGGTCTTCGGTTACCAGTACCTGACCATCACAAGCCGGTGACGCTCCGATACCGATAGTGGGCACCTTGCTGTCCAGGGTGATCTGGCGCGCGATGCCTTCGGCGACCCCCTCCAGCAGCAGGCTGAAAGCACCAGCCTCGACGTTGGCGCGGGCATCCTCGGCGATGATCGCCGCGGCTTCGGGCGTCATTCCCTGGGCTTTGAATCCACCCATGGTATTGACGAACTGTGGCATCAACCCGACGTGGGCCATTACCGGAATGCCGCGCTGGACGAGGAATTCGATGGTTCCCGCCAGGGCCTTGTTGGCTTCTAGCTTGACTGCGTCACATCCAGTACGCGAAAGCACTTGGGCACAGTTGCGAAAGGCTTGCTCGCTGGATTCCTGATAACTGCCGAACGGCATATCAGCTATCACACAGGCAAGCTTGGTGCAGTCGACTACCGCCCGGGTATGGGCGATGGTCTCCTCCAACTGCATGCTCAGCGTCGAGGTGCGGCCATAGGCGACCATCGCCGTGGAGTCACCGACCAGGATGAAATCGACGATAGGGTCGATCAGCCTGGCAATCGAGCTGGTATATGCCGTCAACGACACGATTTTTTCCTGGCCTTTCATTGCGACCAGCTGTGGAACCGTCATGCGTTTGCTACGGGTAAGTGTGCTCATCAGTGGTTTCCTGTGATGTGGTTGAGCCCCTCAGGACGGGGACATCCGGGCGTTACAGCCAGTCTTGCTCCCATGTACGCCAGGCGTGATGGTCCTGGTGAATGCAGTCGGCGCTCGGGTGCAGCAGGAACACCGCGCCCGGCGAACTGTTAAGGTCGATGGTCGGGGTTGTCTGACGGCCATCGGCGAAACGAAAACGTGCGCTGTGGAAACTGGCCAGGGTGCTCAGTTGCTCCTGTACGCAGGCCAGGTCGAACGGCGCGGAGCGCCGAGTGATCAGGTTCAACGTGCAGCAATGGTTGAGCAGGCGATATCGGCGGGGCACGGCCGCAAGTGCATGGGGTGTCAAGTACTTGCGGCATGTCAGGCTGACTTGATCATTACCGGTGGCCGCTTGCAGGGCGTCGGGGTTGGCCAGGCCGGAAACACGTGCGCCGGTTTCCAGCAGGCGCGGCCCATTGGCGGTGAGGATGACCTCGGTATGGGCGGGTCCATGAGCAATGGCCAGGGCGTCGAGCACGCCTTCGACGTAATCGATCAACCCATCCAGTTGTTCGGCATCAGCGGGCAGCAAGTGTTCGCGGTCGTAGATCTTGCGCCCGTCGGCACTCAGGGTCTTGGTGCTTTTCCAGGCATCTGTAATCCAGTGCCTACCCTCATGGCTGACAGTGTTGATGATGTACTCGTCACCTTCCAGGTACTCCTGCAGCAACAACGCCTGGTTGGCGCACATCATCAGGTTGGTGGTGCCAAGAATGCAGGCGACTGCGTGTTGCAGCTGCGTCATGTCGTGGCAGATGAACACGTTGTCGGAGCCCGCGCTGTCCAGTGGCTTGACCACCACCGGCTTGCTTGCTCGCGCCAGGAACCACGCGGCGGCTTGTGCGGGGCTATCGGTGCGTAGCTGCTCTGCTACCGGCAGGCCGACACGGGCAACCTGTTCGGCCATCAGTGATTTGTCTCGACGGGCTGCAGAGTGTTCGGGGTCGTTGCCGGGCAACCCCAGTCTTGCCGCCAGATAGTCTGCCAGTTCGACGCCAAACTCACTGCCGGTGAGCACTGCCGCCGGTTGCTGGGCAGCCAATTGCTCGACCAGTGCTTCAATACCGAGCGCCTGGATACTGTAGTGGGCCTGGAAGCATTCCTGCGGGCAGCTTGCCGCGAAGGCGTCGGGCATATCGCTGCGCGAGGTGACGTGCAACAGCGGGCGCTGCGCGGCCAGGATGCGCGCCAACATGGCACCGGTCGAGTACGCGTCGACCAACACCAAAGGCGCCAGGTCGGAGTCAATGCAAGGGTTGGTCATAACGATTTACCGTGTAGTGCAGCATTGCAAACAATTCGTCGGAACGGATGCCTGGCCCGGTCACGGACAAGCCGCTGCTGCGCGGCAGCGGCAAATTGCCGACATTGGCCCAGCGCAGTGCGCCGGCGGCATCGATGCGCGTGGTGGCGCGTCCGAGGTTGTCGGGGTGCAGGCAGTAGGGAATGTCCAGCAGGCCCCTGGTGAAAGCCAGGACCAGGGCAACACCGAGGTCGTTGTGCAAGTTGCGTACTTGCTCCACCAGTTGCCGGGCTTCAAACAAGACTTCCTGGTAATAACCTGCACTGGCCGGGTCGTGCGCCAGAGGTGGTTCTGCAGCCACGCCGGACGCCATGCTCAAGGCGTCGAGGTTGTCCTGCACCGACGGGATTTGCCTGGATTCGGCGACGGTCTTGACGATCAAGCGTTCGCAGCCAGCCATGCTGGCCAGGCGCGCGCTGTCACAGATCAGGCGTCGGGCACCATGGTCGGAAGTCGGGAACACGCCCATGTACGAATACACCACCACGTGCCAGTGAATGCCGTCCAGGTAGTCATCCGCCAGTTCACGCAGTGCCTGCAGGGCGCCCAGGTCTTGCGCCATGCTCGTGCCCTGAGCGTAACTGAGTGACACGCTGCGAATGCCGTGTTGGCGGAAGAACAAGGCCTCAAGCAAGCTCATGGCGATGAGCAGGGAAGGCGGGCACAGTTGCCCGAGCAAACAGCCACCGAAGCTCTCGATATGTCCATGCGCGCTGGCATCGGCCAGCAGTTGGCAGCTCTCGGCCCAGGCCGCCACCGCTTGAACCAGCGGCAGGCGGCTGTAGGGCATGCAATAGGACACCGGCCCGCCTTCGGTTGCGTCAAGCCCCAGTGCTGCCATGCGCTTGAAGATAGTTTGTGGTTGCGCCGTACCGTGGCGAACCTGGATCGGGAAGCGTGGGCCATACAGCCCGCGCAGAAGCGCCTGCACGGCAGGCAACGAATGGCTGACAATCGGAAAACCATTCAAGGCGCTGCCGCTGTTCAAACACTGCGCAGCGCTGTGGTAATCACCGACGCGGGTGTAGCTGTCCAGGGTGATCGTGCCCAGGGTCGGGCATGAGAGCTCGGCTACCGCGCTGAGGCCGGCACGCATCTGCTCAATCTCAGCGAAGCCCATGCGCGGCTGTACGACAAGTTGGCCTTCAGCGCTGGCCTGTTCGATGAAGGTCTGGAAGTAACCGCCAGTTGGCTGGTGCATGAATCAGCGCCCCGAAACCAATTCGACCACTTCTACACCGGTAACCGGATCGATACGGGCGATTCGTCCCTTGTGCGGGTCACCGGCGCGCACCCGAGCGATCAGGCTACAGTCGCTGTCAAAATCGATCAGTCCATGGTTATAGAGACTGTGCAGAGCGCTCAAAGGCAGGCCACTGACTTCGCTCAGCCACACAGCCAAGTCATTTTGTTGGCGGCTTGCAGCGAGTACTTCATGCAGCGCCTGCAGGTCACCCAGACGGTGCGGGTGGCACAAGGTGAGGAACTGCGAGAGGGTACGACCACGGTCGACGAAGGGCGCGAACTGCATACACACCAGCTGGCTTTCATTCAGGCCAAAGGCGTCACTGGCGAATCGGTTAGCCAATGCCCGGCGGGCGTCCTTGCCCTGAGGTGTGGCATAGGGGGCGAGCGCCAGTTGCAGCAGGCGTTCGGGCATTTCCTTCTTGCGCATCAACGCCTGGGCCAGATCCAGGTATTCGTCGATGCCCTGGTGGTACTCTCGGCCGTGGACATACTGCGCCTTGAGCCCACGCAGGTGCGCCATGAGCATGGGGTTGGCACAGTCCGATTCGGTGAAGCTGAAGGCCAGTTCCTCAAAGCGGAAGTCGAGAAACTCGGTGATAAGTTCCCAATGATCATCAACCCGATAGCTGACCAGATCATAGATGCTGATGAACGCCGGATCGGCGCTGGCGCTACCACTGGCGACGCGACGTTCGGCACGCTGCTGGTCGAAGCCCTCGCCGAACAGTTCGTCGAAATAGTGCTGGGCGACGCCGTCGAGCGCCTGTAGCAACCCGCGAAAGCCTTCGCGCCGACAGGCAGCCACGTCCAACCCCAAACGCTCGGCCAGGCGCATGATCCAGGTGAAGTAATGTTTCTGTTCTTTGCGCGAGTCGCCGGTGACCACGGCGTTGACCCCACCTTGCCACCAGGCGGCACGGCCATAGAAGTCAGCCACCGCCAGGTTGCAGCTGTTGCAAAAGGTCGGGCGTCCATCCCCCGCCGTGCGGTGGCCGTTCATCAACACATCGAAGCGGTTGATGTCGCGTACCGCATCGGGAAATGGCAGGTGACGCGCAAACGGACGGATCTGCTGATGGTCGACAACCAGCATTTCCACTCTGGCGTCGTTATACAGGCCCAAGGCCTGGTAGACCCGGTCGATGTTGGCCATGACCGCGTCGGGTACCCCGGCGTGACGCATGTTGGCGATGCGCAGGTGGAAGGTCTGGCCGTGCAATACATTCAGGTGCAGTTGCACCGCGCGAATCAGAGACACTGTATAAGAGCTGTCTTTGCCGCCGCCGTAGGCAACCATCAGCTTGTAGGCGGGCAGGGCAGCAACGCTGCCGGCAGCGGCGATCAGGCGCTCGCCGAGGGTGACTACTGCGGCCCGATCGACCGGACTCAGGTAGCCGTTGAGTGTTTCCAGCATTGGCACATCGAGTGTGCTCGGGCTCAGAGCGATGTTCATAACGGTTCAGCCTGGAATTGAAAGTGTGTGATGACGTGCTGGATGTCGCGCTCGATATCCGTTTCGTTGGCGCCGGTGAAGATAAAACGCCCGCTGTGCAGTGCGTCGTAGCCACCGCCGGCCTCCAGTACCTCGCCAGGCGCGGGTAGCAGTGAGCGCCACAGGCTGGGCACTTCAGGTCCTTGCGCGTTGATCACCCGGCATGGCAACTGCGCAGGTTTTGGAATGATCAACCAGCCGCCGCTGGGGTCCTGTGCATTCGCGACCACCTGGGGTGGCAGGCCGATCAGGCGTTTGAGCCAGTGTTCATAAAGGTTCACACCGAAAATCTCGTTGATCAGGTGCGGCACCTCACTGCCGCCCACCCGGCCGCCGACTTCAAGGAACACCAGTTCGCCATCGTCATTGACGAAGATCTCCAGATGAAAGGCGCTGCTGTGCAGGTCCAGGGCCTGAAGGCAGCGTTGGCTGAACGATTCGATCCGTGTGCGCAAAGGCGAGTCCTGGACGATCACCGAGCCCAGTGGCTGGTTGCTGGCAAAGTCCAGGCAACTGTTGATGTAGCGCGACACCACCTGGAACGGCACACAACCCTGTTCGTCGGTGAAGCCGTCGATGTGATAGACCTGGCCCTGGATGAAGGCTTCGACTTCATAGCGTTGCAGCTCGACACCACTGAGCAGCGCTATGAGCGATGGCTCGTCGGTTGCCTTGCCGACACCAATGCTTGCGGCGCCGTCCACGGGTTTGACGATCACCGGGTAGCCAATTTCTGCCGCGAACGCCAGGGTTTGTTCCAGTGACTGGCAGCGGGTGAACGTCGGCACCGCCAGGCCATGGTCTTGAAGGATTTCCTTCATGCGCGCCTTGTCGCGGTAGACCGCAACCTGCGCAGGGCCGTGGCCAGGAATATTCAAGGTCTGACGAACCCGGGCAGCGATCTCCAGAGTGAACTCGGAAAGGGCAATCAGCAGATCCACTGGGCCGACCTTGGCCACAATCTCGCTCACCGCTGCCAGCAGTTGTTCGTACTGATTGACGTCCTGGACTTGCACCAGGTGCGCAATGTCCTCTCGAGGCGTGAGCACCCCTTCGGCGCCAGGGCCGTCGACCACGTAGCTGATGCGGTGCAGGTGATGATCGAAGAAATGTTCGTATTGGGTCAGCTCGTTGTCCCAGCGTTCACTGTCGACGAAGCGAGGCCAGCGGTTGACGATGACGATATGCATGAAGGTAATCCTTTGAAAGGGAGTGTGGCTGGCCTCAGGTCCAACTTAGCGCAGTGTCTGTCCCGAGCACGAAGGGCGGCCTCGCGCGCTTTTTGAAGGTGTCCAGGTAGCATTCGAAGGCTGCAATCGCATCGGCCTCGATGAACACCTGGTCGAAGCCGGCCGTGAGCAGTTGCTGGCGAACCGCTCGTGTCTGGTCCTGTGAAGTCGTGAGTTTGCCGCCGATAACGCAGGGCAGGTTGGGGTAGCGCCGACGGATCTCTTCGATCAGCGCCAAACCCTGGTAATGGCCATGGCCGTTGACGCTACTGATCACCAGCAACTGCGTGCGCCCTTGAGCCAGTACCTGCAGAATGTCTTCCACCGGCGTGCAGCTCCCCAGGTTCTTCACCGACACGCCGTGCTCGCTCAGCCATAACTGCAGGTAGACCAGGTTCCACATATGGGCGTCGGATTCGACGGTAGCCAGTAGACAGGTGTGTTCTCCGTTCATGCATATGCCTCCATGGCGCAAGGGGAAATATCCAGTGCCGCGCGAACGCGGCGGATCGTCGATTGCAACAACGTGCCGGGCACGTTCAACGGTCAATACACCGAAGCCAACTGCGGTCATGCATGCTGTTGTTCCAGTTGCGCCTCCAGGGCTCGCAGGCGCGGCAATACATGACGGCAAAAACCTCGCATTTCGTCGCGGGTCGGCCAGCCGGAGAAAATGAACTCGCTGACCCCGACTTTCTTGTACTCGATCAGGTATTGGGCAACCTCCTCGTAGCTGCCTACCACACACAGTGCCGGCCCCCCACGGTAGGCCACGGCGCCTGACCAGAGCATCGGCGAAAGCCAGTCATGTTCAGCGCCTTCGGCAAGGCGGAAAGAGGTTTTGACCGCCTCTGAGTCGCAGCGGGCGACAAACTGGCGAACCCATTCGCGGTGTTGGTCGTCGGGGTTCTGCATCATCTGTTCGACGGCAGCCAGCGCCTCTTCGCGGGTTTCCCGGGCGAGGATGTGCATACGAATACCCACCGCGCAACCCGCCTCAAGCACGTTGCCGCTGGCGGCGGCGATGCCTTCCGGGGTGTCGCCATAGCGCAGCCAGCAATCACTGTGCGAGACGGCAATCTGCTGAGCGATGTCTGAAGCACCACTGATGTAGATGCGCGGGCGTTCGTTGTCTTTGAAGGGCAACCCCAGTTGCGCCTGCTCGATGCGGTAGTGGGCACCCTGGTGGCTGAGTGGGCTTTCGCCTTTCCAGAACCGATGAAGAATGTCGAGAAACTCGCGGGTACGCTCGTAGCGACCGTCGTGGGCGACAAAATCGCCATAGAAGGCTTGCTCATCAGGGGAAATTCCGGCCACCAGGTTCAGCGCGATGCGCTTGTCCGACATCCACGATACGGTGTTGACGATCTGGGTGAACAGCGTCGGCGGCAGCAGACCGGGACGGTAGGCAAGGATGAAATTGACGCGGCTGGTCTCGCGCACCAGCGCGCCGATCATCGGTAGTGGGTCAGGCATGTGGTAGCTGATACCCATCAACAATGAGTCGATCCCCAGTTCGTCAGCTTCCTGGGCAAAATCAACGATGCCAGCGAAGTCCAGTGCGCCGGTGTTGTATTTGTCGCTGGCCTTCTGCTGGCCGCTGTCGAGGGGGGAGCACCAGTGAATTTTCAGATCGGGCATGGGCTTTCTCCAGGCGATACCCATCATCTGCCATGCAAGGCCGATGAGGTAAGAGAGAGGGAAGAGAGAATTAGAACAGGAAGTTGCTGGCGACCGTGCGATCGAACAGGGCGACATCGCGTATATGGCGTTTGCCACAGATGAACTTCAGCAGACGCTCGATACCCAGGCCACCACCGGCACTTGGGTAAAGCAGCCCGCGCTTTGCGAACTCCAGGTAATTGGCGAAGGGTGCGAGATCCATCGACAGTTCTTTCATGCGATAGAGGATCTGCTCGTACTCGAATTCGCGCTCGGCACCCGACAAGGCTTCGCCGTAGCTGTCCGGATAGATCAGGTCGTAGTTGTTGTAATGACCACGTTTGCCCGGGGTTTCCCGGTCGTAGAATTCGCGCTTGTAGTTAGTGACGAAGAAAGGCGTGTTGGCCTTGGCCGACATAATTTTCTCGAAGTCATCACCGTGTTCGGCGCGCAACTCATCGGAGCTGTACACCGCAAAGGCCGTTTCAAAGTGCGGCAGTTGGCGCCCTAACTGTGTCAATTGTTCCCCACAGTGCTCGCGAATCTCGGCCAGTGTGTGCTTGACCAGCCCTTCGATCAGGGCCATCGCCTGCTGCATGTTGCCATTGCGTATTTCGAAGTCGAACTGCGAAAACTCCAACAGATGGTTGACCGAGTCCTTTATCTCCGGCTTCTCCAGGCGAATGTTAGGCGCGACGATAAAAATTCGCTCATGGCCCTTGGCGGTCAATGCCAGCTGTTTGTGAAATATCATGCTGGCCGTCAGTTTCAGGCGACGATCCTGATACTGGATTTCGGCTGGATAGACCGCATGGTTCAGCGGATCTGTGATCGGAGACATCAGAATCGGCAGCAACTGTTTAAAGTCGCGATCGAGCAGATACTGCTGCAGCGCCTGCAGCATACGACCTCGAATCACCGCGATCGCCTCTACGTCAGGGTGCGAAAAATCGTCGAATTTACGCTGAACTTCTTCCATGTTGCGCTCAATAGTCGGCAGGTGGGAGCACCCGATTATTGGTGAAAGCAACAAAAACTCAATGTACAGATTTTCCCTAAAAAGCAACCCAGCGGACGCTCTGTATTGCCCCCCGAAGTGATTGCGCAGAGCATTACCTGCTTCCAAGGCTTGTACCGAGAACCGCCATGACTGCCGCTGATGACTTGCGCCGATTTTCCCGCTCCGACTACAAGACGCTGGGTCTGGCTGCGTTGGGTGGCGCCTTGGAAATCTACGATTTCATCATCTTCGTGTTCTTTGCACTGACATTGAGTGAGCTGTTCTTTCCACCGCAGATGCCAGAGTGGCTGCGGTTGTTGCAGAGCTTCGGAATCTTCGTTACTGGGTATTTGGCGCGCCCCTTGGGCGGCATCCTCATGGCGCATTTCGCCGACCGCCTGGGACGCAAGCGAGTGTTCACCTTGAGCATCCTGATGATGGCGTTGCCATGCCTGCTGATCGGGATAATGCCGACTTACGCCCAGATTGGTTACCTGGCGCCGTTGCTGCTGCTTTTGCTCCGGGTTCTGCAGGGGGCTGCCGTGGGCGGCGAGGTGCCCAGCGCCTGGGTATTTGTCGCCGAACATGCGCCACCGGCGCATCGGGGCTATGCCCTTGGGGTGCTGCAGGCCGGGTTGACCTTTGGCTACCTGCTAGGGGCCTTGATGGCCACCTGGTTGGCCCGCGCCTACAGCACCGCAGAAATTCTCGAATTTGCCTGGCGGATTCCTTTCCTGGTGGGTGGCGTGTTCGGCGTTATCGGTGTCTGGCTGCGACGCTGGTTGAGTGAAACACCGGTTTTCGTTGCCCTGCAGCAGCGTCGAGGTGTAGATGATCAATTGCCACTGGGCAGGGTATGGCGTGAGCATCGCGACGCGATTGTGCCGGCCATGTTGCTCACCTGTGTGCTGACCTCGGCTGTGGTCGTGCTGGTGGTGGTAACGCCAACGGTAATGCAGAAGAGCTTCGCTATCAGCGCCAGTCAAACCTTCGCGCTCAGTAGCCTGGGCATTGTGTTTCTCAACATTGGCTGCGTACTGGCGGGGCTGCTTGCCGATCGCATTGGCGCCTGGCGCGCCCTGATGCTTTACAGCGTGTCGCTGCCCATTGGCGTGATTGTGTTGTACAGCGCCCTGATCAACGACAGCCAGCTGATCGCGCTGGCTTATGCCTTGGCCGGCTTGAGCTGCGGCGTGGTCGGTGTGGTGCCATCGCTGATGGTTGGTTTGTTTCCCCCGCGGGTGCGGGTATCGGGCATATCGCTGACCTACAACATTGCCTACGCGCTCTGGGCAAGCACTACGCCGTTGATGCTGATCGCACTCATGCCTATCAGTGCCTGGGCCAGTGTTGGCTACAGCCTGGCCATGGGCGGTGTTGGCATCTGCACCGCCTTTTTCTACGGCTTTGGTCATCGGGCGCAACGACGCGCCGCACTCGCTGCCCGGGGTTGACCCACTGGCTGCCCAAAGGATCTGGAGACGCCATGAACACCCTTCATGAGAATGCTGTCAGCGACCTGCACGATGTGCCTGCTGTAAGACTGCTTGCCCTGTTCGCCAACAAAGCGTTGTCCCCCCTGGAATACCATGAGCATTTGATTGCCCATATCCAGCGCTGGGAGCCTTCCCTACATGCGTTGTACACCTTCGATGCGCAGCAGGTTCATGAGCAGGCAGCAGCCTCCACTCGGCGCTGGAGCCAAGGGCGCCCTCTGGGTATGCTCGATGGTTTGCCGGTTACCATCAAGGAACTGATCAACACGAAGGGCGATTGCAATAACCTTGGTTGCGCGGCCATCGAACCAGTGCCCGAACGTGTTGACGCACCTCCGGCGGCACGCATGCGCGAGGCGGGCGCGATCATTCTCGGCAAGACCACCGTGCCTGACTTCGGTATGTTGTCATCTGGGCTGTCGAGTCTGCATGGGTTGACGCGCAACCCGTGGGACCTGAGCTGCAATCCCGGAGGTTCAAGTGCTGGCGCTGCGGCCGCTGCAGCCGCCGGTTACGGCCCGTTGCACATCGGTACCGACATCGGCGGTTCAATACGACTGCCCGCCGCCTGGTGCGGGTTGGTGGGTTTCAAACCCACCTTGGGGCGCGTTCCTATCGACCCTTACTATACTGGCCGCTGCGCCGGTCCGATGACCCGTACCCTGGACGACTGCGCATTGATGATGCGCTATCTGAGCCGCCCCGATGCACGAGACGCCACCAGCCTGCCGTTCCAGGCCTGCGACTGGTCGTTGGCGACGCAATCGGTGCAAGGCTTGAAAGTCGGCCTGATGCTTGATCCCGGTGTCGGTCTTGAACCCTGTGATCAAGTGCTAGGCGCAGTTCGTGAGGCCGCGCGGTTTTTTGAACGCCATGGCGCGCAGGTGCGAGAGGTGGCACCGGTGATGAACCGGGCGTTGCTGCAAGGGGTCGACAATTTCTGGCGGGCGCGGCAATGGAGCCAGTTGCAGTCACTGGTGCCGCAACGAATGGAGCGGATGTTGCCGTACATTCGCGAATGGGCCGAAAGCGCGCAGACCCTGAATGCGCAGCAGGCTGTCGAAGGTTTTAACCAGACCTTTGAAATTCGCCGTCGCGCCGCTGCATTGTTTGCCGAGTTCGACCTGCTGTTGTCGCCCACCAATCAGGTCAGCGCTTTCCCGGCTTATTGGGCATCGCCAACCAATGATCCGGCGCAGCCGTTCGAGCACATCGCCTTTACCCTGCCATGGAACATGGGCGAGCAACCGGCGCTGTCGATCAATTGCGGATTCACCGCCCTGGGTATGCCTATCGGCCTGCAACTGGTTGGACCACGCTTTGCTGATCATTGGTTGCTGCAAATAGCCAAGACCTATGAAAACTGGCGGGGGCCGATCATCAATTGGCCAGCACCGCCAATGTCGTAAGCCGCAACGCAGGAAGCGATGCCCTCTCTACAGGTTTGTTTGAAATGGATGTTCGTTTATTGCTGCTGGGACTGGCCAGCGGTTGGGCATGGCAAAGTAGCCTGGCACATGGCGTGGAGGCCGGTGGTTTGCTTGCCGACAGTCAACTGGATCTTGATCTGCGCCACTATTACGCCTATCAGCACACCCAGCGCTCGACTTACCTGGGGATTCAGAAACCCGGCCGGTTGCAGCCCACCCGGGTACGTGAAACCTGGGTGCAGAGCGCCATGCTGGGCTGGCGCTCGGGCTATACCGCGGGTGTCGTCGGCTTTGGATTGGACGCCAGCGTGTTTGGCGCGGCGAATCTTGAGCGTGGGCACGGCAAGGTCGCCAACGGCGCTGATCGGGTGCTGGTTGATAGCGCCGGTGATGCGCTATCCACCTGGAGTCGATTGGCTGTGGCCGATGTGAAGGTGCGCCTGCGTGATACAGAGCTCAAGGTGGGCCGGGTGATGACCGAAAACCCGATCCTGCGTTACAAGGACAACCGCGCCCTGCCTTCGAGCTTTCAAGGCGTGGCGCTGTACAGTCAGGAGGTGGAAGGTGTGTCACTGCAGGCGGGCAGCTTCCAGCGCGCAATACCGCGCACCGGTACGGGCAGTGAGCGCCTGACGACCACCTTCGGTAACCGCCAGTACTCGGGCGAGCGCATCAGTTATCTCGGCGGCCAACTGAAACTGGCCCAAGGTGCGCAGATGAGTTTGTACGCTTCGCGCTTCGAAGATATGTGGCAGCAGACCTACCTCGGAGTCGGCCAGCAGGTCGGTGATCGCGCAACCCTGGCTCTGAAAACCGCGTTCAATTACTACCACACCGAGGATCAGGGGGCGCAGCACCTGGGCTATATCGACAACGACGCTTACAGCCTGGCCCTTGGCGTGGCCCACCAGGCGCATAGCTTGACCCTGGCTTGGCAACAGATCTTCGGTGACGAGTACTTCGACTACGTCTGGGAGTCGACGGGCAACTACATGGCCAATTCGCTGTACTCGGATTACAACGGACCGAACGAAAAGTCCTGGCAGGTGCGCTATGACCTGGACTTCGCACCACTCGGGGTACCGGGGCTGAGCATGAGCCTCTGGCATGCCAAGGGCTGGAGCATTGATGGCAGTCACTACCGCGGCGATCGCAAGGGCCGTAATACCGGCTATAACGTGCGCGGGTTGGATAACGCCAGCCATGCCGAGAATGGTTTGATGCTGGCGTATGTAGCGCAATCAGGGTGGCTTGAACGCTCGGTGTTTCGCACCATCGTCTATAACCACCGTGCCGAGGGGGGGCAGGTTGATGGCAGTTATGACGAGGTACGGTTGGTGATCAATGTACCGGTGAAAATATTCTGAGCGCGGGGCAAGCCCGCTTTCACAGTTAATCCGGCAGGTTCAGTCCTTGACCAGCGCGCGCAGTGCAGCCTGGGCTTGCGGGGTGTGCAAACGCTCGATGAACAGCAGGCCTTCGCGGCGCACGCAAGCGTCCAGCTCTTGGCGGTGTGTGTCTTTGAGCAGGCGCTTGCTGATCCGCAATGCCTCTTGCGGCAGGCTTTGCAGGCGTTGGGCCAATTGCACAGCAGCGTTCAGGCACTGCTCGCCATCGTCATGCAGTTCGTTGGCCAACCCCCATTGCAGCGCCTGTTCACCATTGAGTAACTCGTTACACAACAACAACCGCGCAGCACGTGCATGGCCAAGCAGCCGTGGCAGCAACAGGCTGGAACCGAATTCCGGGCATAACCCCAGGGGAACGAATGGCATGCGCAATTTGGCTGTACGGCTGACCAGCACCTGGTCGCAATGCAGTAGCAGGGTAGTGCCGATACCAATGGCAGCGCCCGAAACCGCAGCAATCAACGGCTTTTCCAGCGCCATGACAATGCGCATCAGGCGAAACACCGGGCTGTCCATGTCGCAGGGTGGATTGTCGAGAAAGTCCTTGAGGTCATTGCCGGCGCTGAAGCACTGGGCACCGCCGGTGATGATGATGACGTCTACCCGTGCGTCCCCATCGGCCGCCAATAGCAGGTCGGCCAGTTGGGTATACATGGCACTGTTCATGGCATTAAGCTTGTCTGGCCGATTGAAGGTCAGGGTCAGCAAGCCGTTGTTCAGGTCGTGAATTATCAGGTTGTTCATGGCAAGCCTTTGTTGTTCTTGTCGTTGGATTCAGAAAGTGGGTGGTGTGATCACCCAGATCACTACGGCATCGACTTCACCTGGGTTGCCGTAACGGTGCGGCTCCTGGCTGGAGTAGCTGAAACTGTCGCCTTCGTTGAGCTGGAAGTAACGTTCGCCCACCCAAAGCTCGAAGCTGCCGGACAACAGATAGCCGGCTTCTTCGCCATCGTGGCTGTAGCTTTGTTGGCTGTAGGTGCCAGGCGGGAAGCGTGAGTGGAGCATCTCCAGCTCGCGGTTGGGCTGCGGGGTCAGCAACTGATCAACGATGCCATCTTCGTAATGCACACTCAGGCGGCTGTTCTTGCGCACGACATAGCCGTTGTCCTGCGGGTCGGTGCTGGTCTCGCTGGCAAAAAACCACTGAATGGTCACGCCCAGGCTGCGGGCGATGTTGAACAGCGCCGGAATCGAAGGGTAGGACAAATTGCGTTCTAGCTGGCTGATGTAGCCAGCGGTCAGCTCGCTCTGCCGGGCCAACTCCGCCAGGGTCATGCCCCGGCGTTTACGCAGGCCGCGAATGCGGGTGCCGAGAAACTGCGGGGCACCAGTGCCATCCTGATGGGGGACGGCGCTGGCGTGCGGCATCTTGCTGCTGTTGCTCATGGGGTGCTCCGAACCGCACGCTGCAAAGCCCCGGAGTATAAACAGGCTCAGAGCGTCCAGGCGACCTTCAATCCTTCGTAGATGGCCTCTTCGGCGGTGCGCGGGGCCAGGCAGTCACCGATGCGCTTCACTTCTACCAGGCCTGCAAGCTCATCGACCAAGGTATCGACCGGCTGATGGCCCTGGCACAGCACCAGGGTATCGATGTCCTCGACGATCATCGGCTCGCCGCTGGCGGTGTGTTGCAGGTACACGGTGTTGTCATCGCACCCGTAAAGGCGGGCGTAAGGGGTAATGTTGATGCCAAGTTTATGTAGCTCTCCGGCCATCTGGTCGCGCACGTACAGCGGCAGGCTTTCGCCGCAATGCGTACCGTTGACGGCCAACTGCACCCGATGCCCGGCACGTACCAGGCGTTCGGCAATGCCAGGGCCGATCCAATCGCAGCGCCAGTCCACCACCAACACCGAGCGGCCAAGGCTGACTTCTTCACGCAGCACCTGCCAGGCGTCGACCACCTGCAGCTCCCCACCGCGTTCGAAGGCTGGCCAGTAGGGTTCGGCACCGGTAGCTACGATTACCACATCCGGTTTTTCACGTTCGACCAGGGCACGATCCACGCGAGCGTTGCGTACCACTTCGACGCCGGCCAGTTGCATCTCCCGTTGCAGATTGGTGCTGGCGCCGCCGAATTCGGCGCGTCGCGGCAGCAATTGCGCCAGTTGCACCTGGCCGCCCAATTGCGCACGGGCTTCGTACAGGGTGACTTCATGCCCGCGCGCGGCGGCCACCGCGGCGGCCTTCATACCCGCCGGGCCGCCCCCGGCAACCATTACGCGTTTGCGCACCGGCGCTGCTTGCAGCTCGCCGAATTGCTGTTCCCGCCCGGTTTCCGGGTGCTGAATGCAGGAGATCGGCAGGCCGCGGTGAAAGTGGCCGATACACGCCTGGTTGCAGGCAATGCAGGCGCGAACATCCTCGGCATGACCACTGTCGGTCTTGTTCGGCATCTGCGGATCGCAGATGAGTGCACGGGTCATGCCGCAGACATCGGCCTGGCCACGGGAAAGAATCAGTTCAGCCTCCTGGGGCTGGTTGATACGCCCGGTGACGAACAGCGGAATTGCCAGGCTGGCCTTGAAAGTGCCAGCTTCCCGGGCCAGGTATGCCGCTTCGATGGCCATCGGCGGGACGATATGCACGGCGCCGCCGAGCGAGGCCGAAGTGCCCGCGACGATATGCACATAGTCCAACGCTGCTTGCAGCGCCTGCACCGCGGACAAGGATTCGTCTTCACTAAGGCCTTCGGCATCGCGCTCGTCGGCGCTGATACGCAGGCCGATGATAAAGTCAGGCGCGGTCGCGGCGCGCACTGCAGCAATCACTTCACGGACAAAGCGCAAGCGCTGCTCAAGCCCGCCGTTGTAGCCATCGGTGCGCCGGTTGACCCGCGGGTTGATGAACTGCGCGGGCAGATAGCCGTGGCTGGCGACCACTTCTACGCCATCGAGCCCGGCCTGGTGCAGGCGGCGGGCGGCATCGGCGTAGCCTTGGACGATTTCGTCGATCATCGCCTGGTCCAGGGCGCGCGGCATGACCCGGAAGCGTTCATTGGGCACCGCCGAGGCTGAGTACGCCACCGCCAGCAGGCCATCGCTGGATTCCATGATTTCCCGCCCGGGGTGAAAAATCTGCGATAGCACCACGGTGCCATGGGCATGGCAGGTGTCGGCCAGGCGCCGGTAACCCTCGATGCAGGCGTCGTCGGTGGCCATCAGCACGTGGGAGGTGTAGCGCGCACTGTCGTGCACCCCGGCCACTTGCAGCACGATAAGGCCGACACCGCCTTCAGCGCGGGCCTTGTGGTAGGCAATCAGACGTTCATTGACCAGGTTGTCGGTGGGGATCGAGGTGTCGTGCCCGCTGGACATGATGCGGTTCTTCAGGCGTTTGCCACGGATGTGCAGCGGTTCGAACAGGTGCTTGAAGGTCGACATGGGGTACAGGCTCCAGCGGTTTGTAGTTTTTATTTTTCTATAAAAGTGTACCGTAAGTAAAAAATCAACTTGTTTTTTTACTAGCCATTGACTAGTTTTCGATTCACCCCGAGTCCTGGGGCGTACCTCACCAACAACAAGAAAAAGGACCGCCTCCCACGCGGTACCAGCATGAGGAATCACCGATGACATCGAATCTGCTCAAACTCTCACCCTGGCTGCTTGCCCTTGGTCTTGGCAACGTCCAGGCGGCGCCGGACATGGTCGTGGTCGCTTACGGCGGTGCCGGCCAGAAAGCTCAGGATGCGGCGATCTTCCAGCCATTCAGTGCCCAGGACGGCAGTAAACTGATTCAGAGTGAGTACAACGGTGAAATGGCCCGGATCAAAGTGATGGTCGATACTGGCAACGTCGACTGGGACCTGGTGCAGATCGAGGGTCCGGACCTGATGCGCGGCTGCGAGGAAGGCATGTACGAACATCTCGACTGGGCAAAGATGGGGCATGCCGAACAACTGATTCCAGATGCCGCCCAGGAGTGTGGCTCGGCGGTGCTGGTGTGGAGCGTGGCGATTGCCTACGACCGCAATAAGCTGGCTCAGGCGCCCACCTCATGGGCCGACTTCTGGGATGTCCAGAAAACCCCCGGCAAGCGCGGTCTGCGCAAGCGTGCGGTGTACAACCTGGAATTTGCCCTGATGGCCGACGGGGTCAAGGTCGAGGATGTCTACAAAGTGCTGGCGACCAAGCAAGGTGTCGATCGGGCCTTTGCCAAACTCACTGAGCTCAAGCCCTATATCCAGTGGTGGGAAGCCGGTGCGCAGCCGGCGCAGTGGCTCAGCGCCGGTGACGTGGTAATGACCTCGACCTACAGCGGTCGGGTTGCGGTCGCGGCGCAGCAGGGCAGCCCTATGGCGCTGGTCTGGCCAGGTAGCCTGTATGGCATGGACTACTGGGCGATCATCAAGGGGTCCAAGCATGTCGATCAAGCCAAGCGCTTGATTGCCTTCGCCAACCAGCCTGATACCCAGGTGCGTTATGTGAATGAAATTCCCTATGGGCCGACCAATACGGTAGCAGCCGCGAAGCTGGATTCGATCCTGGCCAATTGGGTACCTACCTCCAAGCAAAACCTTGAGGGGGCCTTGGCGATGAACGTCGAGTTCTGGGTCGACCACGGTGACGAACTGGAAGAACGCTTCAACGCCTGGGCCAGCAAGTAAATGCCGATGGCTGGACACCAGCCGGTGTCCAGCCCTATTGTCTGGCCAGCCCTTTGCCTGAGAACAACAACAATGAATCCGACTGAAACTGAATTGCGCTTGCGCGAAGAACTGGCGGCCTGTTACCGGCTGATCGCGCACTTTCGCATGACCGATTTGATCTTCACCCATATCTCGGTGCGTATTCCCGGCCCCGAGCATCACTTCCTGATCAACCCCTATGGCTTGATGTTCGATGAAATCAGTGCCTCCAACCTGGTCAAGATCGACCTGCAAGGCAATGCCGTAGAGCCCTCGGCTTATCCGGTAAATCCTGCAGGCTTCGTCATCCACAGCGCCATTCATGGTGCCCGGGAAGATGCCCAGTGCGTGTTGCATACGCACACCAAGGCCGGTTGCGCGGTAGCGGCGCTCCAATGCGGGCTGTTGCCGGTCAACCAGATTTCCATGGAGTTCTACGGCAGGGTCGCGTATCACGACTATGAGGGTGTAGCCCTGGACATGGACGAGCAGCAGCGTCTGGTACACGACCTTGGCGACAAATCGGTACTGATGCTGCGCAACCACGGCCTACTGACCGTGGGGGAGAGCGTCAGCCAGGCGTTCCTGCGTATGTACTATCTGGAAAAAGCCTGCGAGATCCAGCTCGCGGCGCAAGCTGCGGGAGAGATCGTGTTGCCGTCGGACGCGGTCTGCGCCCATACCGAGCGCCAGTTCAACGAGCCAGCCCGGGTGCTGAAGCAAGGGGAGTTGAGCGATCCGGATGGCATGCAACTGGCGTGGGCGGCGTTGCTCAGGCTGCTCGATAGAGTGGCACCGGGCTATCGCGACTGAGTGAGAGTTGTTGTACAGTTGTTCAACAGTGTCGAGGGGCTTGCGCCGGAGCGGGCCTGCCTCGCGATCACCCCCATTCCCCACGAGACCCGCCGATGTCCCAGGAAGCCCGTTACAGCCGTATGGTGCCGGAGTTGCGCAAGGCCAACCTGGTCGAAGCAACCTTGGTATGTTTGAAACGCCATGGTTTTCAGGGCGCCTCCATTCGCAAGATCTCGGCCGAGGCGGGCGTGTCGGTGGGGCTGATCAGCCACCACTATTCGGGTAAGGATGAATTGGTAGCGGAAGCCTATATGGCCGTTACCGCCCGGGTCATGGGGCTGATCCGCGAAGCAATGGCCCAAGCCGCACCCAACGCACGCGAGCGCCTGTCGGCGTTCTTTCGCGCATCGTTCTGTGCCGAATTGCTCGACCCGCAACTGCTCGATGCATGGTTGGCATTCTGGGGCGCGGTGAAGACCGCCGAGGCCATCAATCAGGTGCACGATCACTCCTACGGTGAGTACCGCAACGAGCTCGGTCGCTTGCTGGCAGACCTTGCCAGACAGGAAAACTGGCAGGCTTTCAATGCCGATCTGGCTGCTATCAGCCTGAGCGCCTTGCTCGACGGTCTATGGCTGGAGTCCGGGCTCAATCCCGGCACCTTCACGCCCGAACAAGGTGTGCAGATTTGCGAGGCATGGGTCGACGGTCTGCAAGCGGGGGGGCGTAAGCGTTTTACCCTGACCGAGGGCTGTTGATCGATTGTTCAGTAATGGGTACGCTGCTGTCGCGAGTTAAATAACAACGACTATAAAAGAGACAACACGCAATGACGCCTCGGGTACTGATCGTCGACGACGATCCGCTTATTCGCGACTTGCTGCACGCCTACCTGTCTCAGGAAGGCTACGACGTTCACTGCGCCGACACCGCCGAGCAAGCCGACAGTTTTCTCGCCAGCCACAGTGTTGACCTGGTTATGCTCGATATCCGCCTGCCGGGTAAAGATGGCCTGACCTTGACCCGCGAGCTGCGGGTGCGTTCGGAAGTCGGCATCATCCTCATCACCGGACGCAACGACGACATCGACCGCATTGTCGGCCTGGAATGTGGTGCCGATGACTATGTGATCAAGCCGCTGAACCCCCGTGAACTGGTATCACGGGCCAAGAACCTGGTGCGCCGCGTTCGCCATGCCCAGGCTTCGAAACCGCTGGCTGCCAGCAGCCATGCGCTGAAACAGTTCGCCGATTGGGCACTGGACACCGACCGCCGCCGGTTGATCGACCCCCAGGGTGGCGAAACGCTGCTGACCCATGGCGAATTCCAATTGCTCAGCGTGTTCCTGCGCAACAGCGGCCACACCCTGAGCCGCGACCAATTGATGGACCAGATCCGCAACCGTGAATGGGTGCCCAACGACCGCTCCATCGACGTGCTGGTCGGTCGCCTGCGGCGCAAGCTGCATGATGATCCGGCTGAGCCACACCTGATCATTACCATTCACGGCGCCGGCTACCTGTTCACCGCCAGCGTCGCGGCCTGACCAGCATGCTGCGCTGGTGGGGCCTGGTAGTCCTGTTGCTGGCACCGTTGCTGCAGGCTGGCGAACGTATTCGCTATTGCGACTACCCAGTGTATCCACCGATTTCCTGGAGTGACGGCAAGCATGTGCGTGGGCTGGCGCCAACGGTGGTGCGCGAGTTGTTCGGGCGCCTGGGCTACGAGGTCGAGATGGTCGTGCTGGGCAATTGGAAGCGCTGTCTACTCGACGCCGCCGAGGGCCGCGTGGACGTGGTGCTGGCCTACAACAGTGACCAGCGTGATCAGAACATGCGCTTTTCCAGGGTGCCGGTGCTGCGCGAAGAAGTCGCGGTGTTCGTCAACCGTCAGCGGCCGGTGAAATTCGAACGGCTGCAGGACCTGGCGGGCTACCGCGGGGGCTTGTTGTTCGGTGAAAGCTACGGCGCACAGTTCGACCAGTTCGTTGCCAGGCAGCAGAACATCGAATGGGTGTCGTCGAGCCAACAGAATTTCGGCAAATTGATTCGCGGGCGGATCGACTTTGTCATTCAGGAACGTCGCACCGGGCAGTTGTTCATCGAACACCTGCCGGGTGCCGAAAATATTCAGCCGCTGCCAGCCGCCCTGAGCGTGGATTACCTGCGCGTTGCAGTTTCGCGTCACTCACCCTTGAGTCAGCATATGGCACAGATCGATGAGCAATTGCAGCGCATGACCGACGCGGGCGAGATCGAACGCTGGCTGCATCAGAGCGAAGTAACCTACCGTGACATGACCAACTTGCCGGCAGATGCGCGATGATCCGCCTGCAGCCTGATGGCCTGTTGCGTCGGCTCCTGCTGTTTATCCTCTTGTTCAGTTTATGCTTTACCGTCGTGGCCAGTACGGTTCAATTGTATTTTGAGTACCGCCGTGAGATGCGTGACATTGATGCCCGCATGGCGTTGATCCGCGTCGGCTACCTGGCCAGCCTGGAACGTAGCTTGTGGGACCTCAATCAGGAGCAGATCAGTGTGCAATTGCGTGGCCTGGTGGACTTCTCCGACGTGGCCCGGGTGCGTCTGATAAGCAGCGATTTTAACCTGCTCCAAGGCGAGGCCAACCCGCCGGGACCGCTGCGTATTGAGCGATTCCCGCTCGACTTCCAGCCGCCCTCGGGGCCTGTGCGTCACCTGGGTGAGCTTGAAGTCAGCATCGACCTGGGCGCTGTGCATCGACGCTTGTTCGCCACCGGACTCACCAGCCTGTTATGGATGAGTGTGTTTCTGTGCGGCCTGGCGGTGGCCTTGTCGGGGCTGTTCTATCGGTTGGTCACCCGTCACCTGCAGGTCATGGCCGAGTTTGCCCGCCGCGTCGGGGCCGGTGGCTGGCAGGAGCCGTTGCGCCTGGACAAGCGGCGCTCGGCGCGTTTCGATGAAATCGACACCGTAGCGCATGCTCTGGACGACATGCGTCGGGCCATTCTCAGTGATATCGAACGGCGCGAAGTCGATCGTCTGGCGTTGCAGGACAAGCGCGATGAACTGCAGAAAATGGTCGAGCGGCGTACTGCCAGTCTCATGCGCGCCAAAAACGAGGCAGAAGCCGCGAACCTCGCCAAGTCACGCTTTCTGGCGACCATGAGCCACGAACTGCGCACCCCTCTCAATGGCATTCTGGGCATGGCCGAGCTGTTGCGTGGTGCCGAGCTGGAGGGGCAGGACAGCAAACGTCTGGATGCTTTGTACAAGGCCGGCGAAGGGTTGCTCACCATTCTCAACGAAGTGCTGTACTTCGCGCGTCTGGAGGAAGGCGAAAGCCATCCTGAATCTGTCGATTTCTCTCTGCGTCAGCTGTGCGACGAGGTCATGACCTTGCTCGAACCCAGGGCGCTTGCCAACACCAGTACGCTTGGATGTGACATCGATACGAGGCTGGCGGCACGCCAACATGGCGCCGAGCAATTCCTGCGTCAGGTATTGAGTAACCTGCTGGCCAATGCGATCAAGTTCACCGAGCAAGGCCAGGTCAACCTTGAGGTGAGGGTGCTCGGCGAGCAAGACGGCGAGCAACAGCTGCGGGTGAGTGTCACCGACAACGGTATCGGGATTGCCGAGGCCATGCAGGCGAAGATCTTCGACCGCTTTACCCAAGCCAGCGAAGCCGTGGCGCGGCGCTACGGCGGTACCGGCCTGGGTCTGGCGATCAGCAAGCACCTGGTGGAGCAACTGGGCGGTAAGATCGGCTTGCACAGCGTAGAGGGGCAGGGCAGTTGCTTTTGGTTCGAACTTAGCCTTGCCCCCGGACAGCAACAGGCGCTGGCACTGCCAGTGGCGCCTGTAGTTGCTGCCCTGGATGTGCTGGTCGTCGAAGATGTGGCGTTGAACCGAGATGTGGTTCAGGGATTGCTCAAGCGCGATGGCCATCGGGTCTGGCTGGCAGCGGATGCGGAGCAGGGCATGGCATTGTGCCGTCAGCAGCGATTCGATCTGATCCTGCTCGATGTGCATTTACCCGGTATCAGCGGTGTCGAACTGTGTCGCCGGCTACGTGCAACGCCGGGGCTGAACCGTCATTCACGTATACTGGCGCTGACTGCCAGTGTACAACCGGCGTTGGTGCAGGGGTTCCTTGAGGCGGGTATGCAAGGGGTGCTGAGCAAACCACTGAAACTGGAAAATCTGCGCCAGGCACTGGCCGCCGAGGGGCCTCTGCCTGAAGCGGATGTCGAGGACCAGGACCTCGACCAGTCGCTGTTACAGACCCACCGAGAACTGCTCGGGGAACAAAAACTGCAAGGGTTGCTGGCGGTGTTGCAGGGCTTGATAACCCAGCACCAAGGCGTGCTGGCCGAGGCGCTGGCAGCGCAGGACTGCACCGAGGTTGCGCACTTGGCCCATCGCCTGGCGGGCAGTAGCGACTCGCTGGGGTTCTGTGGCCTGGCGCGGATGTTGCGCGCCCTGGAAGAGGCGGCAATGGCACGTGACATAATAGCGCTCGAGCGTTTGCATGAACCGCTACTCGCGCAGATTCAGCGAGCCCTGCAGTTGTTGGAGCAGTTGCTTCGACGCTGATGTACAAAAAACTTACGACTTTTTACATCTTCGATCTTTACGTACAACCGCACCTTACATTGCTTTCCAATAATCGACGCTAACCGCTGCACGCGGTCTTCGAAGCTTATTGGAGATAATAATAATGAACTGCCGTATAGCTGATCCGTCCCCGCGCCACCGTATTTCCCTTTCGCTTTTGCGCCACTGCTGAGGTGCCGACATGAGCGAATCAACCGATCGTAAAGGCATACACCTGACGCGGGCTCTTAAGAGCCGACACATTTTCATGCTGTCGCTGGGCGGTGTGATTGGCACCGGCCTGTTCATGGGCTCGGGGGTGACCATTAACCAGGGCGGGCCTGTGGGGGCGATCCTGGCCTACCTGGTGGCAGGTTTCCTCATGTATCTGGTGATGGTCTGCCTCGGCGAATTATCGGTGCAGATGCCGGTATCTGGCTCATTCCAGGCCCACGCCACCAAATACATCGGTCCGGCCACCGGCTTCATGATCGGCTGGGTCTACTGGATGAGCTGGGCGACCACGGTCGGCCTGGAGTTCACCGCCGCTGGCATGTTGATGGTGCGCTGGTTCCCCGAGGTCCCGATCTGGTACTGGTCGGCATTGTTCGTGGTGGTGCTGTTCGGCCTCAACGCCCTGGCCACGCGCGCCTTTGGTGAGGCGGAGTACTGGTTCTCGGGCATCAAGGTCGCGGCGATCCTGGGCTTCATCATCGTCGGTGTACTGGTGATTTTCGGTGCTATCCCGCTGACCAGTGGTGAGCCGGCACCGATGATGAACAATCTGATTGGTGATTCACTGTTCCCCAACGGCTTATCGGCAGTATTCGCCGTGATGATGACCGTGGTCTATGCCTTCCAGGGGTGCGAGATCATGGGCGTGGCGGCCGGTGAAACCGACCAACCGGAAAAAAGCATTCCACGTGCGGTACGCAACGTGGTGTTTCGCGTGTTGATCTTCTATGTGTTGGCCATTGTGGTGCTCTCGGCCATCGTTCCGTGGCAGCAGGCCGGTCTGATGGAAAGCCCGTTCGTGCAGGTGTTCGACATGGTCGGCATCCCTTACGCGGCTGACTTGATGAACTTCGTGATCCTCACGGCGATTCTCTCGGTGGGCAACTCCGGGTTGTATGCCTCGACGCGTATTCTCTGGGCGATGTCCAAGACGGGCATGGCGCCCAAGAGCTTGTCGCCGCTGAGTAAGCGAGGTGTGCCGTTGCGGGCGTTGAGCATTACCCTGTGCTTTGCCCTGGTGTCGCTGATGACCAGCTTCATCGCGGCCGACACGCTGTTCATGGTGTTGATGGCGGTAAGCGGAATGTCGGGTACCGTGACCTGGATTGTCATTGCCCTGGCGCAATACCGGTTCCGCCGTGCCTTTTTGGCTGAGGGTGGCAAACTGAGCGACCTCAAGTACCGAGCGCCGCTGTACCCGCTGGTACCATTGCTGTGCATCACGTTGTGCAGTTCGCTGTTCGTGTTCCTGGCACTGGATGAGACACAGCGGCCGTCGCTGTACTGGGGTTTTGGCTTCATCGCCGTGTGCTACGCGGCGTATTTCGTCATTAACCGCAAACGGCAGGTGGTGTTGGCGCCTTCGGTATAACGCCGGTATGACGGCGGTGTTCGATCAAACGGGCTCCGCCGTCGCCGTTGTCTTGGGTAACTGTCATCCTTGTTTCTGGTCTTCTGTCAGCCCGTTGAACCAGTCCACATAGGGTGTGTTCTCGATCTTGTAGCGGTTGTAGTCGGGGGCGCCGTCAGTCCACCACACGGGGCCTCGCTCTCCCAGGGCAACCTTGGCGGCCTGCACTTGTTTGCGCGCGTTGGTGAGCAAGGGAGCGTCATGGGTTGCCTTGGCTTGTCTGATCTGGCGGCGGGCGCTCATCAGGCTGTCGACGAGTCGTTGGCGCTGCTCCTGGGACAAGCCGGGGTTGCTGCATCGCCACAACTGTCCCTGGATGACGAGGTAGCGACGGTCGGGAGTGATTGGAAACATCGCAGGATACTCGCAATGGGCTATCTATCATCAGAACGGATTAGCCGATGATTAATTCCATTTCTGATAGCGAACCACCCGTTCGAGCATTGGCGTAACGACCGTGGCAAGGTGATGTTCGAGTAAGGGCAAGTGCTGAACAAGCAGGCCGGTCCACCACGACCGGCCTCTTTAGTCACCTTCAGTTAGCCTGTTCGCCCACTGTGCCGAGCGTGCGCACGCGTGATACGCGCAATGCCACCAGGCTGCCCACCACGATCAAGGCGGCCAGCGAATACAGCGCTGCATCGGTTGAACCGGTTTGGTCCTTGATGAAACCAACCAGGTACGGGCTGAGGAAGCCTGCCATCTGCCCGACCGAGTTGATGATTGCCAGCCCTGCCACCGCAGTGCCGGCACTGAGCAAGGCGGTCGGCATCGGCCAGAACATGGGCAGGCCGGTGAGGGCGCCCATGGTGGCAATGCTCAGGCCGATAATGGCAATCACCGGGTTATGCGCGAAGTTCACCGCAATCAGCAGCCCCAGCGCGCCCATCAACATGGGCACGACCAAGTGCCAGCGTCGCTCGTTGCGCAGGTCTGCCGAACGGCCCACCAGCAGCATGAAGACCCCCGCCAGCAAGTAAGGAATCGCGCTCAGCCAGCCAATCAGCAAGGCGTCGCTGAAACCCAGGCTCTTGATGATCGATGGCAGCCAGAAGTTGATCGCATACACGCCGCTCTGGATGCAGAAGTAGACAAAGCCGAAAGTCCAGATGATCGGGTTGCTGAACACCGACAACAGGCTGTCGCTGGTGGTCACTGGTTTGCTTGCCGCATCGGCGTCAAGGTCGCTTTTGATGAGCTGACGCTCAGCCGGGTTCAGCCACTTGGCGGTGGCGTAACCGTCGCTGAGCAGGAAGATCGCAAGGAAACCAAGCAGTACGGTGGGCAGCCCCTGGATCAGGAACATCCATTGCCAGCCGGCCATGCCATGTTGGCCGGCGGCGAAGTGGTTGAGGATCCAGCCGGAAAACGGACCGCCCAGCAAGCCGGAAACCGGGATCGCCGACATGAACAGAGCCATGATCCGACCACGGCGCGTGGCCGGGAACCAGCGCGAGAGATACAACACGATGCCGGGGAAGAAGCCTGCTTCAGCCGCACCGGTAAACAGGCGCAGGGCATAGAATTCCATCGGTGTAGTTACAAACAGCAGGCAGGTCGATAACGTGCCCCAGACAATCATCATCAACGCAATCCAGCGTCGTGGACCAAAGCGGTTGAGCGCCAGGTTGCTGGGCAGGCCGCATGCCACATAGCCGATGAAGAAGATCCCGGCGCCGAGGCCGTAGATGGTTTCGCTGAACTTCAGAGCATCAAGCATCTGCAACTTGGCAAAACCGACGTTCACCCGGTCCAGGTAGTTGAACAGATAGCAGATGAAGATGAAGGGAATCAGTCGCCAGGTAATGCGCCGGTAAAGGGCATTGCGGGCGACGTCTTGGCCTTGGTCAGGGGCAGAGCTGTATGACATGATTCTCTCTCTGTTTTTATGTTTATCGCCGCAGTCAGCGTCAATGTGGCTGCTGCGACGAGTCTCAGTGAGCGGGCCGTGGCTGTCTTTGTGCTTTTGCACAGCAAATCGACTGACCTGCTGTGCCCCGGACCAACTGTTGCGATAACAAGGATCCTCTCATGTTCGAACTGGACCATGATCTGGCGCAGGATATCGTCGATCGGGCGATGGCCATACTGCCGTGTAACGTCAACGTCATGGACAGTCAGGGCCTGATCCTCGGCAGCGGCGAGCCGGAGCGCATCAACACCCGCCACGAGGGCGCGCAGCTGGTGTTGGCCAATGGTCGCATCGTCGAACTTGATGTCGAGGCCGCCAAATGCCTGAAAGGGGTGCAGCCGGGAATCAATGTCCCCTTGTTGCTCGACGGACGCTTGATGGGGGTGCTGGGGCTTACCGGTGACCCGCAGCACCTGCGAACCTACGCGCAACTGGTGTGCATGACCGCGGAAATGCTCCTGGCTCAGCGCCACCTGCAGGTGGAGCAGCAATGGCGACGACAACGCTGTGACGATCTGCTCGCGTTGTTACTGGGCGGTTCGGGCGATTCGCCGCGTCTGCTCGACGAGGCCCGCCAGTTGGGGCTCAAGCCGCAACTGGCGCGCGTTCCATGCCTGTTCGAACTGGACAACGGGCCTGCAGCCGAAGAGTTGGCCAGCTGGTTGATGAGCCGTTACCCCGACAGTTGGTGTGTGAGCCCGGCGCGTCACTCATTGCTATGGTGCCGCCCGGCCAATGTTGCCATGGACGAGTCGCGGCTGCTGGAACGGTTGCAGCGTCATGGCTGGCAGGTGCAGCGCCTGGCAACAGGTCTGCCCGCCCAAAGCATCGAACAATTGCGCCGCGGCTATCGACGCGTGCGAGACCTGCTGGCCTATGGTCGCGAAGTGGTGCCGGGCGAGCAAACGCTCACGCTGCAGCGTTACCGGCTGCCGGCATTGCTGTGGCGCCATCGCAACGATGATGCCCTGGATGAGCTGCTCGAACCCCTGCAACGCATCCGCGCCAAGGACAACAGTGGTCAGCTACTGGCGACACTGCGCGCCTGGTGCGCCCATGACGGGCAAAGCCAGGCCTGTGCCGACGCCCTGGGAATTCACCGCAACAGTTTGCGTTATCGCCTGGAGCGTATTGCCGAACTCAGCGAGGTCGATCCGCTGCGCCTGGACGGCATGCTGAGTTTGTACTTGGGCTTGCAACTGCTGCCGGTAAACGCCTGATTGGCAAACTGCCCAATGCACATATGCAGCTTTTGTGCATCCGCCAGAAGCCCGCGCACGCGCTAGCTGTCAGCATGCAACGAACTGGAGCAGGAGAACCCCCATGAAAATCGTCATCGCCCCCGACTCGTTCAAGGACAGTCTCAGCGCTGAAGGTGTGGCAGATGCCATCGCCTTGGGTCTGGCCCAGGTCTGGCCTGACGCGCAGTTGCTCAAGCGGCCGATGGCCGATGGTGGTGAAGGCACCATGGAGGCAATTATTGCGGCCTGTAGTGGTGAACTGCGTCGTCAGCACGTACAAGGCCCGCTGGGCGAGACAGTGCAAGCCGGCTGGGGCTGGTTGGCCGACAGCCACACGGCGATTATCGAAATGGCCCAGGCCAGCGGCCTGCAGTTACTCGGCCTTGGACAGCGTGACGCGTGCCGCAGCAGCACCTTTGGCACCGGCCAGTTGATCAGCGCTGCCCTCGATGCCGGTGCGCAGCGGATCATTCTGGCGATCGGCGGCAGCGCCACCAACGACGGTGGCAGCGGCATGCTCAGGGCCTTGGGCGTGCGCCTGTTCGACGCGCAGGATCAGGCGCTGGCCGAGGGTGGCCTGGCGTTGAGCCAACTGGCGCGCCTTGATGCCAGCGCGCTGGACCCGCGCTTGGCCCGGGTGCAGTTGGAGGTTGCTGCCGATGTCGACAACCCGCTGTGCGGCAGCAATGGCGCGTCGGCTATCTTCGGCCCACAGAAAGGTGCCAGTGCCGAACAGGTGCTGTCGCTGGACAAGGCCTTGGGTCACTTTGCCGACCACTGCGCAGCATGGCTCAACGAAGACGTGCGTGACTTTCCAGGCTGCGGCGCCGCCGGCGGCATGGGCTTTGCGGCAAAGGCGTTCCTGCAGGCGACCTTCCGGCCGGGTATCGACGTGGTCGCAGAGTTGGCCGGCCTGGAATCGGCCGTGCAAGGCGCTGATCTGGTGATTACCGGGGAAGGGCGCTTCGATGCGCAAACATTGCGGGGCAAAACACCCTTCGGTGTCGCTCGGGTTGCCAAGCGCCACGGTGTACCGGTGCTGGTCATCGCCGGAACCCTGGGAGAAGGTTACCAGCAATTGTACGGCCACGGCATTGATGCAGCATTCGCTGTAACCAGTGGGCCGATGAGCCTCGAACAGGCGTGTGGTAATGCCGCAGAGTTATTGCGGGATCGTGCTGGCGATGTTGCGCGCTTGTGGTCGTGTGCCCATCAATCAGCGTCTAACCGATGATTGCAGGCTGCTCGAGTGGCTTGTCGAGCACAGCCAGTTCGCCGAAAGAGGCCGAGGCATCGATGTAGCGCAACGCCGACTTGGCGTCTTTCCAGCCGACGTAGCTCATCAATGCCTTGATCTCCCAGCCGTTGCTGGTAGCCCAGGTGGCAAAGCCGCGGCGCAACGAGTGGCTGGTATATGAAGAAGCCGAGATCCCGCTGCGTTCCAGGATGCGCCGCAACAAGGCGATCAGGCTGTTGCTGTTGAGCGCAGCCTCATTCAGGTTGCCCCAGCGATCGAGTTTGCGGAACACCGGGCCGTGCGCGATGCCTGCCACTTCGATCCATTGCAGGTAGGCCTGCACTGGACACAGCACTTTCAGTGCTGGCGCCTGATGGCGAGTGCCGAGTGCCTGGCGGTCAGCTTTGCTTCGTGGCAAGTAAATGTGCATGCCTTTGCCGGCCTGAGCTTGAATATGTTCGACGTGCAGACGAGCCAGTTCATCGCCGCGAAAACCACGCCAGAAGCCGATGAGCAATAACGCCACATCGCGTCGAGCCCGCAACAGCTCGGGCAGGTGGTGACGCTCGCGGGCCTGGCGGGCTTCTTGCTCCAGGAACGCAATGGCTTGCTGCAAGTGCTGGATTTGCAACGGCGCCGCTTGCCGGGGTTCGGCCGGGTGCAGGGTTCGAATACCCTTTAGCACCTGGCGTACCACCGGTGCCTTGGTCGGATCGGGAAAACCCTGGCTGACATGCCACTGCCCAAGCGCCGCCAGGCGCTGTTTGAGGGTACTGATTGCATGGGTGTCAGCGTGGTCGGCCAGGTAGCGGGCAATACTGTCGGCGGTGGCGGGAAGAAAGCCACCCCAGCTTACTTCGAAGTGCTGGACCGCCGCTTGGTAACTGCGTCGGGTGTTGTCGCGGGTGGCCGCCTGAAGATAGCGCTCGATGGTGTTCATTACCCGCCTCGGTGCTCGAGGCTGAAAATGAGAGGCCTCGAGCGCCATGCATTGTAAAACAGTTGCGGGCCAAGCGGTGAGTGCGCGTCAGCGCGGCGCCCACAAGTCGGGCAGACCTGGGTCGCTGACCACGATCAGACGCTTGAGCAACACCTTCAACGCCTGAGCGTCAGCCGGGCCCAATTTAACTGACAAATCCTCCTCGACCAGCTTGGCCAGGGCCAATTGTTGCAGCGATGCTTCGCGGCCGTTGGCGGTAAGCACAAAGCGCTGTTGGCCTGGACCCCCTTCAATGGCTACCAGATTCTGTCGCTCAAGGAAGCGCATGCTTGGCAGTGTCACTTCGTGACCGGTGTAGTTCACGAAGGTGTTGATCTCTTCCAGACTGAGGTTGTCGCGGATGCACAGTACCGAAAGAATGAAAAACGCCTGTTCATCCAATTGTTGGTTGTTCAACAACAGGCGCAAAGCGTTGAGCAACTGATAGTGCGCGCGCCCCAGCAAATAGCCAAGCAGGTCTTCGGTGTAGCTGCACTCGGGCGGCGGTGGGGTAGTAGCCAGGCGCAGTTCGCTGCGCGGTTTGCGCATGGCCAGGGCGTACTGGCCGCTCTGGAACGCCAGCGGCGCACGCTCACTGTGATCGAATGCCAGCACCTCGCCGACAAAAATCACGTGATCGCCGCCTTCGTACTGGAACGCGGTGCGGCACTGAAAGCGCGCGGTGCAGTCCTGTAGCAAGGGGGCTTCGCTGATGCCGCTGTCGAACTGGATTTCGGCGAACTTGTCCTCGCCCTGAGTGGCAAAACGGCCAGACAGCGACTCTTGTTCGGTAGACAGCACGTGCACGTTCCAGTGTTTGCCGGTGCTGAATACCGGCAAACTGCGGGCTTTTTTCGACAAACTCCAGAGCACTAGCGGCGGATTGAGCGATACCGAGTTGAAACTGTTGGCGGTGATTCCCACTGGCGAGCCGTCTTCGGCCTGGGTGGTGATGATAGTGACCCCGGTGGTGAACGTGCCCAGCGCATTGCGGAAGGCTTGAGGGTCGAAACCGATGTTTGGCGTAGCCATGACATGTCCTCATGGGGTGGGATTTCGTGGTGCCAGTATTGGGCGCGGGTCTTGTCTACACATCGTCTTAATGGACTAACGCTTTTTACCGTTGAGGCCAGCCCTGCGCGGCGTTGCATCTAGTCCGCTTTGACGATGAGCACGGTCTGCGCCGGGTCGATGATCCACACTGAATTTCAGCCAATGGCATAACAACAATGACTGCTCAAGTTCAGGCTCCAACTGTCTATGACGTGATTGTGGTCGGCTCAGGCGCTGGGTCGATGGCCTCGGCGGTGTTTCTCGCCGACCAGGGGTTGCGCGTGCTGATCGTGGAAAAGAGCGACAAGTACGGCGGCACTTCGGCGATTTCTGGCGGCGGGATCTGGATTCCCAACAATCATTACTTCGCCCGCAAGGGTGGCAAAGACAGTGCCGAACTGGCCTTGACCTATTTGCAGGCGGCCGCAGGTGATCAGGTGGACGAGGGGCGCTTGCGCGCCTACCTCGACAACGCACCGAAGATGATTGAAACCCTCACCCGTACCAGCCGAGTGCGCTATGCGGTGGCCGACAAATACCCGGATTACTACCCGCACCTTCCAGGTGCCTTGCCAGGTGGCCGCACCCTGGACCCTGAGTTGTTCGACACCAGTGAACTGGGCGAGGAACTGGACCACCTGCGCAAGCCTTCACCCACCACCTTGCTCATGGGGCGCATTGCCTGGACCGCACGCGACGCCCACAAGGCCATGGCCCGTGGTTTTGGTTGGCAATTGCTGATTCTCGGTTTGATGCTGCGCTACAAACTGGACTTCAAATGGCGGCGCAAAAGCAAGTACGACCGTCGCGCGGCGCTGGGCAGTTCGCTGGTCGCTGCGCTGCGGCGCTCGTTGATGGACCGCAATGTGCCGCTGTGGTTGAACACCGATTTCACCGGTTTGCTTAGCGATTGCGAGCGCATTGCTGGCGTCAACGTGATGCGAGACGGGCAGCCGCTTACGCTTCGGGCACGTCTTGGGGTCATCCTCGGCTCCGGTGGCTTCGAACAGAACCAGGCATTGCGCGAACAGTACCTGCCGCAGCCTACGCGCATGGCCTGGAGTGCAACCCCGCCGGGCAACAATACCGGCGCAGCGCTGCAGGCCGGGATCGCCCAGGGCGCGGCAACAGCGCTGATGGACTGGGCGTGGTGGGCGCCAACCATTGCCGTACCGGGTGAGGACAAACCACGTGGCATCTTTGCCGAACGGGCATTCCCCGGTGCCATTGTGGTCAATGGCCACGGCCAGCGTTTCGTCAACGAGGCCGCGCCGTACCTTGAGTTCGTCGACGCTATGTACCGCGACAACCAGGTAACCGGTGGCCACAGTGTGCCAGCCTGGGTGATTTTTGACGGCCACTTTCGCCAGCACTATGCCATGGGCCCGCTGATGCCGGCACAGGTGATGCCCGACAGCCGCTTGCCCAAGGAGTGGCGCAACACCCTGTACTTCAAGGCCGAGACCTTGGCCGAGCTTGCTCGGTCGATCGGTGTAGACGCTGATGGCCTGGAGAATACCGTGGCCAAGGTCAACGACTATGCGCGCAACGGTACAGACCCGGACTTTGGCCGCGGCGGCAATGTCTTCGACCGCTATTACGGCGACAGCAATATCAAACCCAACCCGTGCTTGGCGCCGCTGCGCAAAGGGCCTTTCTACGCCATGCGCATGGATGCGGGTGACATTGGCACCAAGGGTGGCCTGTTGACCAACGCCGACGCCCAGGTGGTACGCGAAGACGGCCAGCCGATCGACGGCTTGTATGCCATTGGCAACTGCTCGGCCTCGGTGATGGGCACCAGCTATCCCGGTGCCGGCGGCACCCTGGGGCCGGCGCTGACCTTCGCCTTTATCGCCGCCAACCACCTCGCCAGCCAACGTTAGGAGCCACCATGCAGCCAATAAACAAGGATTCAACCTGCAGCACCATCCTGGCACCCTTGCGAGTGAGCGACAGCAAGCTGTTGAAGTGGGACGATCTGTGCGATGTGCTGGTGATTGGCTGGGGCGCTTCGGGAGCCTGCGCGGCCCTTGAGGCGCGGGCCAATGGCGCCGACGTGTTGATCGCCGACCGTTTCACCGGTGGTGGCGCCAGCGCTAAAAGCGGTGGCGTTGTCTACGCCGGGGGAGGCACCCGCCAGCAGCAGGCCGCCGGCATCAGCGACAGTCCACAAGCGATGTTCGATTACCTCAAGCACGAAACCTGCGGGGTGGTCAGCGACAGCACGCTGCGCCGATTCTGCGAACAGAGTGTGGCCAACCTGGAATGGCTGCAAAGCCACGGTGCGCCGTTCGGTCACCAGATGCCGCCCGGCGGGAAGACCTCCTATCCTGCAGATGGCTATTTTCTCTATTACTCCGGCAATGAGTTGGTGCCGTCGCATACCGGTACGCTGGCCCCGGCAGCCCGCGGTCATCGTACAGTGGGCAAAGGGCAGTGCGGCGCTGTGCTGTACAGCCATCTGCAGTCAGCCTGCCTGAAAGCGGGTGTCCGTCCGCTGTTGCAATCGGCGGCGCGGCGCCTGGTGCAGGACGGCGAAGGCCGGGTGATCGGTGCCGAGTTGTGGCGCTTGCTGCCGGGTAGCGAGGCGGCCAAGGCCCATACGCGGCTGATGGCACGCGCCGAACGCTGGCAAAACCTCGCACCCGGCTACTGTGACAAGTTACGCCAGCGCGCCACTCGCCTGGAGCGAGAGCACGCCCAGGCATACCGGGTGCGCGCACGGCAGGGCGTGGTGCTCAGTACTGGGGGCTTTATCTTCAACCGAGAGTTGATGCGCGAGCATGCACCCGCCTATCGCCGCAACTTCAAGGTCGGCGCCACCGGTTGCGATGGCAGCGGCCTGCGCCTGGGGCAAAGCGCTGGCGCCGCCAGTGCCGGGCTTGAGCGTGTTTCGGCATGGCGCTTTATCAACCCACCGCATTGTTGGCCCGAAGGCATCGTGGTCAATCGCGATGGTAAGCGCTTCTGCAACGAGGAAGTCTATGGGGCCACGCTTGGCCAGCCGCTGATGGAAGAGCAGGGTGGGCGCGCCTGGTTGGTGCTCGATGCGCGACTGCGGACCAAGGCGATCAGGCAGGCGCTGTTCGGTGGCTATTGGTGGTTCCAGGCTTTACCGGCACTGGCCTTGATGTTGTTCAAGCCGCGCAAGGGCAAGACCCCGGCGCAACTGGCCAAGGCTGCCGGTATGCAGGTCGATGCCTTGAACCAGGCGCTGGCGCGCAACAACAGCGCCGCCCGAGGCGAGTGTGAGGACGAGTTCGGCAAGTCCACCGGCTGTCGCGAGGTGCTCGATCAGGGGCCGTTCTATGCCTGTGATATTTCCGTTGGCAATCCGATTTTCCCCCTCGGGGCGTTGACCCTCGGCGGCTTGAAAGTGGACGAAGACACCGGCGCGGCGCTGGACAGCAACGGTCAGCCGATTGCCGGTCTGTACGCCGCCGGACGCACGGCGCTGGGCATTCCGTCGCACCTGTACATCAGTGGCCTGTCCTTGGCGGACTGCGTGTTTTCCGGGCGCCGGGCCGGTTGCGCCGCCGCTTCAGTGAGGGTTTCAGAGGCGGGCCTGCCCCGCGATACGGCGCAAGCAATTCCAACGAGGACCGGTATATGAGTGGACGAGTACAGGGCAAAGTTGCCTTGGTCACAGGCGGCGCAAACGGTATTGGCCGCGCTTGCGCACGGTTGCTGGCGGCAGAAGGCGCGCAGGTGGTGATCAGCGACATTGATGAACAAGCAGGCCAGGCCCTTGCCGCCGAGATAGGCCCGGCCGCCGCCTTTGTTCGTCACGATGCCAGCAGTGAAAGCGACTGGCAGCAGGTGATGGCCTATTTGCGTGATCGGCATGGGCGCCTGGATATTCTGTTCAATAACGCGGGCATCCTGCGCAGCGGCTCGATTGAAGATACGTTGCTGGATGACTGGCATCGGGTACTGCAGGTGAACAGCGACAGCGTGTTTCTCGGCTGCCGTGAGGGCATTGCGCTGATGAAGGCAACGGGTGGCTCGATCATCAATATGTCATCTATTGCAGCGTTGGGTGGGCGCGGTGATTACCTGGCCTATAGCGCTTCCAAAGGCGCAGTGGCGGCTTTGTCGCGTTCGGTGGCGGTGCATTGTCGCCAGCGCAAGTACCGTATTCGTTGCAATACCTTGCACCCGGACAGTGTACTCACCGCTATGACGCGCGGTAGTTGGCCGGCAGGTTTGGCCCCTGAGCGGATGACTATTGACAGCGATCCGATGCAGCGCATGTGTCTACCAGAGGATGTCGCTGCCAGTGTGTTGTTCCTGGCCAGTGATGAGTCGCGGGCGATCAATGGGGTTGAGTTGCGGGTCGACAGCGGGCAGTTGCTGATGAGTATTTAGGGCCGTGCCTGGTCTCTGTTGTGGCTTGGCGACGCCTTGCTTTGGCAGTCGCCCCATAAGCGAAGGGCGTGGCCCACCAGGACCCTTCGCTGCGCTGTGGGGCTCCTGTGGGGCCTTGTGCTTGACGGGGCGGGTAGCGATCAAGCGCAGATCAAGGTTTTTCCTCGATGGGGGCAGGCTCGCTCAGCGGTTGGGCAACCCAGCTCATGAACAGTTCATACCCCACTGCCAGTAATACTGGACCTATGAATAGGCCGATGATGCCGTTGGTGAGCATACCGCCTAAGGCGCCGATGAGGACTACTGGCATGGGAACCGCTACGCCTCGGCCCAACAGCAGGGGTTTGAGGACGTTGTCGGAGAGGCCGGCGAGGATGGTCCAGATGGCGAAAAGGACGGTACTGACACCGACGCCGTCGTGGGCGAATACGTAGATGACCACCGGCAGGGTGATCAGCAGGGTTGGCAGTTGGGTAATGCCCAGCAGCAGTACCAGCAAGGCCAGTACGCCGGCTGCCGGTACGCCCATGACCACCAGGCCGATGCCCACCAGCAGCATCTGGATAAAGGCAATGCCGACCACGCCTTGGGCGACGGCGCGGATGGTGGCGGTGCACAGGGCTGCCAGTTGTGGGCCACGCTGCGGGCCGGAAATACGCGTGGCGATGGCAACGCCGGTGCGGTGACCGGTTTCGCCCTTGGCCATTATTATTCCGCCAACGATCAGGGCCAGTACGAACACCAGGATGCCCGAGCCGACACCCGCCAGTTGAGTCAGCACCGTCTTGCTCACGCCCTTGAGGTGCGGGGCTACCTGTGACAACGCCCAACTCAGGTCGCCGCTGGCATGCTCCCAGATGCGGTAGAGCGGCGCGCCGATCAGCGGCCAGTCGCGGACGTTCAAGGGCGGTGGCGGTATTTCGATGACCTGGTCTTCGAAGCCCTGGATGCCCAGCCTGACCGACTCGGCCACTGAGGTGCCGAGCAGGCTCAAGGGGCCGATCAGGCACGCCAGGCCGATAATCACCAGAACAGTCGCCGACCAGCCGGGGCGGTTGCCAAGGATGCTGGCCAGACGCTGGTTCAAGGGGTAGAGGGTGATCGCCAGGATTACCGCCCAGAGCATCAGGCTCAGGAATGGCTTGAAGATCTCGAAGCAGAACATCACCAGTACCGCAATCAATCCTGCTCTGATCAGAACATCCAGCAGTTCTCTGCCGTTTCCAAACTGTATCGGGCGTTGCTCAGTCATGGCAGCTTCCTTGTGTAGGCGATGTTAGCGTACGGACGGACAGCGGTTGGCGCCGCCGCTGGCAGCCTGGCTTACCAGTTCGGTGAAGCGTTTGATGTTCTGTTGGTGGGCAACTACCAGGTCTTCGATGCTGGCGCCGGCCGGGGTCTGGATGACGCTGCGACAGTTGAGCGCGCTGGCTTCGCTGCCCCCTGCTGCGCGTAGGCGCCAGCGCGCATCGAACAGCGCGTACTGGCCCGGTACCGAGTCAAAACGCTGCACATCCACGCGCAACCCCAGGCGTGGCTGGTTGCTGCCGGTGAACTGGTTGGTCAGGGCGTTTTGCAACTCGTCGGCAAGGCTTGCGCCCCACCATTCGGTCTCAAGGATTGCCAGGCTGCTGTTGCTTTGGCGCACCACCACTTGTGGTCGGTCGACCTGCGGCGGCACGCTGATGCGCTCTAACTGGATGTCGGCGTTGCTGGCCGATGCTGGTTGTTGCGGGGTCAGGGTGTGGTAGTGAATGGGGTCGCTGCGACAGGCAGACAGCAGCACAATCAGACCCAGCACTGCGAATTTTGTGGCGTTCGCCATGATCGGTGCTCCTGCGTCAGTTGCTGGATGAGGGTTTCAGGTGGTCAGCCGGGGCATCCTTGGGTCTGCCGCGCAGCAAGGACTCGGGGTTGCGCCCCAGGTAATCAGCCAGCTCGCGCATCGAGCGCGACATACGGCCCAGTTCATCGAGGGTCTGGGTCAGTTGTTCGCGCTGCGGCGAGTCGTCGGCCAAGGTCGAGTTGGCCGACTGCAGGGTTTTGCTGACCTCCTGCAAGGTGCCCTGGACCCCTGGCAAGGTGCGCGAGTTGAACTGTGCAAGGCCCTTGCGCAGTTCCACCAGGTTGGCATCGAGGTTGTTGGCGATACGCTCGATGGGCAGGCGGTTGATGCGTTCGACCATGGCCTGGAACTGCTCCTGAAGCTGCTCAAGACTGCCCGGCACCGTAGGGATGGTGATTGGCCGCGCCGTCGGGTCGAACGCCACTTTCGCAGCCTTGGGGTCGAAATCCAGAGCGATATACAACTGCCCAGTGAGCAGGTTGCCGCTGCGCGCCTGGGCGCGCAGGCCGTTCTCGATAAAGGTGCCCAGTACTTGCGCGGCGGCCTTTTCATCGTCAGGGTCATGATGCAGTGCCTTGAGCAGTTTGGTATGCGCTCTGCCCAGGCGCTGCGGATAGATCACGATACCGACGTTGACCGGAAAAGAGCGCTGTTCGACATCAAAGTCCAGGTTCACCGAGACCACGCGGCCAATCTCTACACCGAGGAATTCCACCGGCGCACCCACTCTCAAGCCGCGCAGGGCCTGGTCGAAACGCAGGGCCAAGTATTGCGGTTTACCGTTGGGTGGGGCGAGCGCGGTCTTTTCGTCTTCGAACAGTTCGAACACCTTGTCTTCGGCGGCTACCTGGTCTTCGGGGTTGTACTGCGGGGCACGGAAGGCGATCCCGCCCACCAGCAGCGACGACAGCGACTCGGTACGTACAGCAAAGCCATTGGCGCCGGCTTCGACGTCGATGCCACTGGCATTCCAGAAGCGGGTGTTGTCGGTAATGAATGTGTCGTTGGGGGAGTGGACGAAAACTTCGATATCGACGCCTTTGCCGTCCTTGGACAGTTCATAGGCCACCACCTGGCCTACGGGTATCTTGCGGTAGTACACCGGTGAACCCACCCCCAGCGAGCCCAGGTCGTCGGTATGCAGGGTAAAACGCTTGCCAGGTTCGCCATAGGTAATCGGCGGTGGCATTTCCAGGCCCTTGAATGCCTTGGCGCGGGTGTTGGACTGGCCGAAATCGGCACCAATGAAATCGCCGGAAAACAGCGTATCGATCCCGGAAACCCCGCCGGCACCAATGCGTGGGCGCACCACCCAGAACTTGGAGTCTTCGCGGGTGAAATTGTCAGCCTGCTTGACCAGGCTGACAGTGGCGGTGACGCTTTTCTGATCCTGGCTCAGCTCCACCGTGGTCACATGGCCGATGACCACGTTGCGGTATTTGACCTCGGTCTTGTTGGCGGTCAGCCCTTCGCCGGTCTTAAAGGTAATGTGGATAGTTGGCCCCTGTTGCAGCCAGTTATGCACGACCAGTGAAACGCCGATCAACACGGCAATGATCGGCACGATCCATACCAGCGACACACTGAAGCGTCGGGTCTTTACCGTCGATGGGCCTGGCACTGGCGGCTCCTCAGTGACTGCTGACTTCATCCGTGTGCTCCTCGGGTTGGCGGCTTTCCCAGATCATTCGGGGATCGAAACTCATGGCGGCGAGCATGGTGAATACCACCACCAGGCCGAAAAACAGAATGCCCGGGCGCGGTTCTATGTCGCCCAACGCCTGGAATTTCACCAGCGCTGCAACCAGCGCCACGACGATAACGTCGAGCATTGACCAGTAGCCGATCAACTCGACGAAGCGATAAAGCTTGGAGCGCTCTTTCTGCGCCCAATTGCTGCCGCGTTGCACGGTTATCAGCAGTAAACCGAGGGCGACGAACTTGGTCGCCGGCACGGCGATACTGGCGATAAAGATAATCAGAGCGATGTCCCAGGCACCATGGGACCAGAATTCGATGACCCCACTCATGATGGTGCTGTCATCACCACTGCCGAGCATTTTGGTGTTCATCACCGGTAGCAGGTTGGCGGGTATATAGAATACCAGCGCCGCGATCAGGTACGCCCAGGTACGGGTCAGCGAATTAGGCTTGCGCGCATGCACCGGTGCGCCGCAGCGCTCGCAATTATGCACGGAGCGACCCGTATCACAGGCTTTGCCGCAAGCGTGGCACAGCACCAGCTTCAGCTCGCAGGCGAGCGGCGGGCGGCTCATGGCAGGGTATCCCACAGTTCGCGGATATCACGCCCAGCAATGCGGATCATCAACAGGCTCAGCGCCGCCAGCGCAATCAGGCCGATACCGGGTAGCACATCGAGCAACCCGGCCAGCTTGAACACCGCGACCAAGGCACCCAATAGGCAGACTTCGAGCATGCTCCATGGGCGCAGGGTTTCCAGCCAGCGCATGCACAGGTGGAAGGCCGGCGAGCGTTGCCCGGCCATGGCGAAGCACAGCACCCAGATCAGCAGCAGCAATTGGAACATCGGCGCAATGATGATCGAGATGGCCGCCACCAGGGCAATGAAAGTGATGGGGCCGGTCGCCAGGGCGCGTACCGAATCCCACAACGTCGCACTGTTGGAAAAGCCCTGCAGGCTGATACTCATCACCGGATAGAAGTTGGCCAGCACCCACAGCACCCCGGCGGTGACGCTCAAGGCCAGACGCTGTTGCAAGGTCAGGCCGTTATAGCGCTGCAATACTGCGCCACAACGCAGGCACAAGGCCTTCTGGTGCTTGCTGAGGGGGACCTTGTGATAAACGCAATCGCAATGTTCGCAGATGATCAGGTGATCGGTATCGAGCATGGTGCGCGCTCAGGCTACGGGCGGGGACAAGCTCAATATAGTCGGCGTATGCGCAAGGTCGCGGATTTTTGCGCAATCAGCCACTTTGAGAGTGGGCATTGAGGAAAACGCTGGTGTGGGCGCCATGCCTGTCAATGCGCAAGAGTACAAATGTACTCCAATCGAAAACAACACATACGGTAACGATTGAGGGGGCGGGGTAAATTTCACAAGGCTAAGCTTTTCCTTTGGCCCAGCCATTAGCCAGGAAGCCCGCCATGCCCAGCCGTCGTGATTTTCTAGCCGCCAGCGCCACGCTTGCCGTGGGCCTTAGTTGCCTGGGGCTGTCGGGCCCAGGTTTTGCCAGCAGCCATCTGATGCTTACGCGCAAGGTCCCCGCCAGTGGCGAGGCGCTGGCGGTGATTGGAGCGGGTACCTCCGGCAGTTTCGAAGTCGAGGCGGATTCGGCGCAGTACCAGCAGCTCAAGCAGGTTCTGAAGGTGTTTTTCGACGGCGGTGGCCAGGTTATCGATACCTCGCCCAACTACGGTGGCGCCGATGCAGTGCTGGGCCAGTTGCTTGAGGAAGGTGGCTGGCGCGGCCAAACCTTTCTGGCCACCAAGATCGCCGCAGACAGTCGCGCTGCGGCCGAGGCGCAGTGGGCCGCCACCTTGCGAAACCTGCGCACCGACAAGGTCGATCTGCTGCAGATCCATAACCTGCGCGACTGGCAGCGCCAGTTGCCGTACGCACGCGAACTAAAGGCGCAGGGCCTCACCCGCTATGTGGGAGTAACCCATTACACAGACAGTGGCCTGGAAACACTTGAAGGCATCCTGCGCAATGAACAGCTGGATTTCATTCAGATCCACTATTCGGTCAACTCTCCAGCGGCTGCCCATACTGTCCTGCCGCTGGCACAGGATAAAGGTGTAGCGGTCCTTATCAATCGCGCCTTCGATGACGGCCGGCTGTTTGCCAAGGTCAAGGGCCAGGCGTTGCCGGCCTGGGCGCAGGAGGCGGGCATCGGCAGTTGGGCGCAGCTGTTTCTCAAGTTTGCCATCAGCCACCCGGCGGTGACGGCGGTGATTCCGGCCACCAGTCGTCCAGACCGGCAGTTCGATCAACTCAAGGCCGGCAGTGGCCCCTTACTGAGTGACGTACAGCGCAAGCAACTTATTGAACAGTTCGCCTGACTGCCATGGTCTCGTCGAAAACGGGCCTGTTCAATGTGCGCAAAGGCGAAGGCCCCCTCGTAGTTGCCGGGCTGAGCTTGTTTTTCCTGTTGTTCGTCGGCTATTTCATGCTGCGCCCGGTGCGCGAAACCATGGGTGTGGCGGGGGGCGTGGAGAATCTGCAGTGGTTGTTCACCGGCACCTTTGTACTGACCCTGATCGCATTGCCGCTATTCGGCTGGCTGGCCACGAAAGTACAGCGACGGCGCATCCTGCCCTGGACCTACAGCTTTCTGGCCAGCAACCTGCTGGTATTTGCGGCGCTGTTCGCCCAGCAGCCAGACAACCTGTGGAGTGCGCGGGCGTTCTACATCTGGTTGTCGATGTTCAATCTGTTGAGTATTTCCCTGGCCTGGAGTGTGCTGGCCGATGTCTTGTCCAGTGAGCAGGCCAAGCGCTTGTTCGGCCTGCTGGCCGGCGGCGCCAGCGTTGGCGGGTTGGTCGGGCCGTTACTGGGTACACTGCTGGTCGGGGTCATCGGCCACAGTGGGCTGGTAGTGCTGGCCACTGCCTGCCTGCTGGGGTGCATAGTCGCCGCAGCCTATCTACACCAGTACCGAGATCGCCATCCGCTGCCCGCTGACGCCGAATTGCCGCGCTCCCGGCCGCTTGGCGGCAATCCCTTCGCCGGTGCCAGCGAGGTGTTGCGTTCGCCGTATTTGTTGGCGATCGCGTTGTTTGTGGTGTTGCTGGCGAGCGTCAGCACCTTCCTTTACTTCGAACAGGCACGCCTGGTGGCTGAGCATTTCACCAGCCGAACCGAACAGACACAGGTATTTGGCCTGATCGACAGCGCCGTGCAGTTCTTGTCTATCCTTACCCAGGTGTTTGTTACCGGGCACCTGGCGCGCAAGCTGGGGGTGGGTATTTTGCTGGTCGCAGTACCGCTGGTAATGGTCGTCGGTTTTCTCTGGTTGGCGATGGCGCCGTTGTTTGCGGTGTTTGTGGTGGTGATGGTGGTGCGGCGTGGAGGGGAGTATGCGCTGGTCAGGCCCGGGCGGGAGATGCTCTATACCGTGGTGGCGCCGGAGCACAAGTACAAGGCCAAGAACTTCACCGATACCGTGGTCTATCGGGGTGGTGATGCACTGAGCGGCTGGGTCAAGCGAGGGCTGGACCTGCTCGGCGAGCATCCCGGGTTGGCGATGCTTATCGGCGCAGCAATAGCGTTGATCTGGGCGCTTACCGGTGGGTGGCTTGGGCGTGAGCAGCGTCGGCGCGAAACTGAGCAATAGAAGGGCGTCAATGGCTCGAAAAGGCCTCTTTAAAGTGCGCGACGAAGGCAGCCACCAGTGGCGATGCGTGCTCCCGGTATGCAAGCACCACTTCGCTTTCACAACCCTCGTCGGTGATTTCAATTGCATGCAGGGAAGAGGCGCGAGCGGTTGAGGCGGGGAGTAGTGCAATGCCAAAACCTGCCTGAACCAGCAATGACTGTGTGCGCTTAACCGAATAGACCTGCGCAGGCTTGGGTGAAAATCCGGCTTTGGCGCAAAGCTCGAACGACAGATAGCTGAGCCCACCACGTTGCGGGTGGGGCACTGACACGAAAGACTCGTCACGAAGCTGCGCAAGCGCAATCCTGGATTCGCTCGCCAGGTGATGAGTGGGGCCCACGGCAACCACCACTTGCTCCCTGAACAACGGAAGCAAGGTCAGGTCATCGGGCTGGTGCAGTACCGGCAGACGCAGCAAGCCGATATCCATACGATGGTGCAGCAGATCCTGCAGTTGGATTGCCGACGACTCTACACAAACCTCTACGCTCACCGCCGGAGCCAGGCTCAGGTAGTGGCTGAGCACCTCTTGCAACTTGCCAACCAGTGGCACCGTACTGGCATGACACAAGCGCAGGGTGCCGCTTTGACCCTGGCCAACCGAGCTGGCCAAACGTCCCGCGCTGTCCACATCAATCAGAATAGCTTTGGCTCTGGGTAGAAAAGCCAAACCGGCCTGGGTCAGGTTTGGTTGACGCGCCGTGCGCTCGAACAGCGTTGTACCCAGATGGCTTTCCAGCTCTTTGATCTGTCGGCTCAAGGCCGATTGCGCAACGAACAGTCTTTGCGCCGCGCCACTGAAACTCCCGCTTTCAGCAATTTCGACAAAGTAACGCAGTTGTTTCATTGAAATCATTTGTGTCATGCCGAAATGTGATCGCTTAAGTGTATTTTTCATATTAGTCGGATTTCACCGGCCTCGGCTAGGATGTGCCGCACATGCCACGGAGGCGATGAAATGCTTGAGGTTCTACTCCAACCACCGGTTGCCGGCGCAAGCCTTTTGGTGATGCTACTGACTATTAGCGCGGCCTATGTCATTTTCGGCATCGCCGGGTTTGGTACTGCGCTGGTGGCCGGGCCAGTGCTGTTGCGCTACATGCCTTTATCCCAGGTCATCCCGTTATTGGTGGTGCTCGATCTGCTTGCGTCGTCTGCAAAGTTGCTGCGCGGCCACCGACACGTAGTGGGTGTTGAACTGCTTCGACTGCTGCCGTTCATGGCTATCGGCAGCGTGCTGGGCATTACGGTGTTGCTCAAGACCAATGCCGACGCGTTATTGCTGATGATGGGCTGTTTCGTCAGCGCTTATGCGCTGTACATGTTGATCAGGCCGTTGCGCATGCTCGACTTGTCGGCTGGCTGGGCCATGCCGCTGGGGATTTTTGGTGGATTGTTTGGCTCATTGTTCGGCAGTGGTGGATTCCTCTATGCGATTTACTTGAACGGGCGAATTGTCGCCAAGGAACAGGTCAGCGCCACGCAAAGCACGCTGATCGGTATCAGCACGGTACTGCGCCTGAGTTTGCTGGTAATTGCCGGAGCCTATGCAGATGCTTCGTTGCTGGTGATGGCAATCTACTTGTTCCCTGCCATGGTGGTCGGGCTCTGGGCGGGCGGTCATATCAATCTGAGGATGTCTCGTGAGGCCTTCGTCAGGTTGATCAACATCATCATTCTGGTAAGCGGCGTAACCCTGGTCAGTCGCGCTTTGTTGAGTTGAGTCACCCGACGCCACCAAGGCAATCCGTTGATTCGGCCATTGCCGCTGAATAATTGGAACGTTTGCGCCCTGCAGCTTTTCTACTGAGAACAGGTATTGCAGGGGAGCTGCGCATGATGAAGCAGAGCAAGCAGTCAGCCTTGGCCCAATGGCGGCAGGATCTGCAGTTGGCCTATCAGCAGCTGGAACCCGAGGAGCGCTATGACAAGGCGCTCAAGGCTGCCGATACTTTGCTCGACGCGCAGATGATCGACAGCCGTGAATGGCGGGATCTGGTCAAGGCCGCCAACGCCTATCTGTTCCACTGAAGCGAACCGCGAGGCGTTCGACCATGTCCATAGAACGTTCGATTCCGGAACTTGAAGCCTGGTATGCCCAGTACGACGATGAAAGCTATCGGCGTGAATCCCCTGATTTGTATCACAAGGCCTTGATTCGCACAGCCGAGGCGTTGCGCGATGACGGGGCCATCGACTGGGATGACTGGCTGGCATTGCAGGCATTGGCTGATGGCGCTCAGGTCAACGCCTTGGAAAGGGCAGTAGAGGAAAAACTGGCCGACCCCGATACCTGAAAGCTGTGGGCGATTTAGCGTGCGCCTTCATAGCGAGCGAGTAAGGGTTGGGTGCTACACCCGTGCACGACGATGCTCAGGGCCACCACCGAAAGCGTGAGGTCGATGCAGGCGCTAGAGAGCTCAGGCCCGATGCCCTTGTTTAGACTGTAGAACAGGTAGTAAAGGCTGCCGATTCCACGAATGCCGAACCAGCCCACCAGCAGCCGTTGCTGGCGATCGAGCAAAGTGCCCCAGGGGATTGCCAGCGCACCGGCCGGGCGCAGGAGTACAAACAGCATAAGACCCACCCCCAGTGCGTGCCAGTCCCAATGGGCGGCCAGCACGACCCCGAGCAGGGTCACCACGAAAACCTCCATCGCCCGCTCGACCAGACCGCCAAACGCCAGCATATCGCCCATCATCACCCCGGCCGCCACCTGTTGGTCTTGCAGTTGCGAGGTGTCGCCATGCACCAGCCGTCCGGCCTGGGCCTGCTGAATATCGAGCCCTGGCTGTACCAGGTGCTCAGCCGGTACCGATGTTTGCGCTGCCGAGGTCATTTCGGCACGGCGCAGTCCAAGCCCGGCGGAAAATACGGCGAGAAAACCATAGGCGCTGATGAGCTCGGCCCCGACATACGCCAAGGCGATCAGCGCCAATGCCAGGTAATCATTAGGTGACATCAGCGAGTCTGTATTGCCACTGCGCAAGGCGAGGATCAAACGCCCGACGCCGTGGCCCATGACGTAGCCCAGGGCCAGCCCAGCCAGCACTGCCCAGACCAGCTCCTGCAGGCTCCACAACAGTAACCCGTGGCCGGAGAGTGTGGGGTTGCGGATCAACAGCAAACCGAGCAATACAAATGGGAAGGCCACGCCATCGTTCAGCCCAGCTTCACCTGAAAGCCCGAAGCGCACCGCATCCTGGTCCTGGGCATCGTTGACCTGTACCAGGGAGGCCAACACCGGGTCGGTGGGCGCCAGTATTGCCGCAATCAACAGCGACAGTCCCCATGACCACTGCAACCACAGGTGCAACACCAGGCACAGGCCGGCGATGCTGATCAGCATCAGCGGCCCGGCCAGCCCCAGAACCACCCGCCACATGCGGCGGCTGAAGGCCAGACGCAGTTTGAGACCGCAGACAAACAGCGAAAACAACAGGGCAATTTGCGTCAGGTGTTCCAGCCATGGCGCTGCCTGGACGACGTTCAGTTGCAACACACCCATCCCCGCAGGGCCGATGGCGACACCCAGGATCAGGCACACCGCAGATGTGGTGACCGGCATCCAGCGCAAGTAGGAGGAGGTCAGTGCCAGCACCAGCAGTACCGCACCCAGTACCGCCATCCAGAGTAAAAAACTCATCACGCCACCCCACATGGCCGGGTACAGGTATCTGTCTATTCGAGCCGGTGGGGTGAAAGGGGTTCAACGTATTGGGCAGGTCGGTGTGAAAAAAGCTGAACCTATGCCGATCGACGTGGCTCAGAACTGATAGCGGTAACCGAAGTGTTTCAGGAATCCCTTCAATGAGGAACGTTTCATGATGAATACTTGCTTGCGTACCGGGGCCTTTGCATTGGCCCTCACCTTGGCTGGCGCCGTGCATGCGGCCCAGGATGCCGACGACTTTGTCGAGGATGCCTCGGCCAAAGGCGTTGCCGAAGTCGAAGCTGGCAAACTGGCCCAGGAAAAGGGCACCACCAGTGACGTCAAAGCGTTCGCGAATATGATGGTCAAGGACCACAGCGCCGCCAACGAGAAACTCAGGAAGCTGGCCACCAGCAAGGATATCGAGGTCTCTACCGAGGCTGACCTGATTGACAAGGCCAAGGCCATGATCCTTGAGCTGCGCGGTGCCAAGTCGTTCGATCAGGCGTACGCCAATAACCAGGTCAAGGCGCACGAATCGGCCGTCGAATTGTTCCAGGAATACGCCAAGGACGGTAAGGATGCAGAACTGAAGGCCTTCGCAACCGAGGCCTTGCCAACCTTGCAGGCCCACCTGCAAAAAGCCAAGGCCCTGGCAGCCGCGCATGGCGGTGATGCAGCCAAGCCATAACGTGCTCTGAGAGTGGGTCGTCCGCTGGGCGGCCCGTTTCAGCGCACCCTGCTTGCAGGTACACCGTGATGAATAGCCAAGCTATCTTTTTGAGTGCCCTGATGTTGGTCAGTGGTGCAAGTTTTGGTTCAGCCTGCGAGGTACGCACCCGCTCGCAAAGCGAGGCGATCCCCAGCATTGAATCGCATACCTGTTACCGGTTCACCAAGGTTGCCGATGATGCCATTGATTGGTCGTGCAGCAACGAAAGCAAGGAGATGCTCACCAGTGACAAGCGTCGGGTAGAGCAATGCGCGAACCATTCCGTTGCCACCTGCACCGCGACCCTAACCCAGGAAAGCCTGGCCAATCCCCATGCCACCAGCAAGGCGCCGGGGCACGATAGCCCAGCGATACCGCAGGGGGCGCAGGTGGTGACCTACTACTACGACTCGACCCAGTTAAAGCAGCTGCGCAAGGACTGCGAGAGTGCGGGTGGGCGCTGGCAAGCGCCATGAGCGGCACTTTTCAGAATCTGCGGGCTCTATTCATCCCAAGGCGGTGCTGATTCCCGACGCTGCCAGAGAGTCCGGGCCCGGTGCCGATGGTTGAGAGTTACCCCGATCGATCCACGCCATTATGGCGTCAAGCGCTACTGTTTGCGCTGCTGGCAGGTTGTGCCAGTGGTTGCAGTCAGCAGCAGGGGCGCGATATTGCCGCCCAGTTCAGTCAAGGCTCGCCCCAGGAGTTGTTTCAGACGAGCGTAGACCGCATGGCCACCCTGAGCATGCGTGACAACCTGCAAAGTCTCTATCTGTTGATGAACAAGCTCTATCGGCGTAACCCCAGCCAGTGGCGTCTGTCCGGCTATGTCGATGCCTCCACGGCCGAGCGCCAGATTCGCCAGGCCATCGAGCAGCGTCAGGCGCTGCCGCAATTGGGTGAGCGCCGCGACCTTGCCGCCCTGAGCTATGCCTTGGGTCCTGAGTTCAAGGGCGACCGGGTAGGTGCATTCATTTATGCCATCGGCAGCATGCTGGTGACCGCGCACGGTGGCCGCACCGAATTCTTCATCACTGACACCATCGACCCGCTGTTTGTGAACAACGCCGCGCGCAACATCGAGAAAGCCACCTGGATGCTCAGCCAGCGCCAGGACGCCAACGGCGTGTTATTGCTGTTTTCCAATGAGATATCCGAGGAGGGCAGCAACCTGAGTTTCGCCGTGGAGTTTGGCAAGGTCGTCGCGCGCCTGGACCTTTTAGCGCAAATGTTGGATGAACGGTATCGGAGAATTGGCCTCAACTACGCGCAAAGCTTGCTGTTGATGAACTTTCTGCCAGTGCAGTGACAGGGAACTCCAAGGTCGTAGCGAGCATCCTACTTGTTGTAGGAACCCATAACCGGAGGCACCATCATGCGCCGTTTACTGATCGCTTCTTCGCTCATTCTTTGCTTGCCGCTGGGCAGTGCCCTGGCCGGTGTCGACGCCGGTGATGTAGCCACCTCGGCGGGCGTTTCTGCATCGTTGTATTCGACCTTCAAGGATGACAAACGCATCATCCCGGCGCGTGACGATGCTTCCTCGTTCATTGCCAGTGGCGGCACCATTCGGGGCGTGTACCTGGAGTCGATGATGCAGCGCGTTCGTCAGGAAAACCCCGATTTACGCGCCAGTGACGAGGAAATTGCCCGGGCAATCCTGCTTCAGGATGAACCTGGCGGCGAGCGCTGAACTATTCTTGTATGAGCCGCCGTTCACCCAGGAATCGGAGCTCATCATGTACAGAATATCGCCGCTCGGCCTTTGCTTGGTCGCCTCCCTTGTCAGCCTCCAGGCATCGGCCGAAACCGTTGTTCCCCTCAACGGCCAAAGCTCACAGCAGATCCAGATGGACACCAGTGAATGCCAGAACAGCGCCAATAGTGCCTCGACCTCGGCCCCTGTTACCGGGGGGCGGGTGAAAGGCGCAGCAGTGGGGGCTGCTGCCGGAGCGGTGGGGGCTCAGGTGCGGGGCAACCAGCATGACGAGGTCTACGACCGCGTCGACGATGACGTTAAGCAGGACTACCGGCAAAACCGCGCCAAAGAAACCGCCGCAGCCGGCATGGTGGTCGGTGGCTCGCGGCAACGCCAGGAGCGCCGCGCCCAGCGCAACAGCAGTGAGTCAACCCATGCCTCGGCATACACCAGCTGCCTGCAGGGTAAAGGCTACCAAGTCACACCCTGATTGATACTGGCGCGTTGCGTTACCAGCCTTTTACCCCGTGCATATCGGGCAATTTGTGGGCGATGCCTTTGTGGCAGTCGATACACGTGGCTTCGCCCTTGGCCAGAGAAGTAGAGTGCATGGCGGCGGCACGCTTGCTCTGGCGCGTGAAGTCCATGAACTCGAAGTTGTGGCAGTTGCGGCATTCGCGCGAGTCGTTGGCCTTGAGCCTGGCCCATTCGTGCTCGGCCAGCTCACGGCGCATGGCAACGAATTTGTCACGGGTATCGATGGTGCCGAAGATTTTCCCCCACACTTCCTTGGACGCCTGCATCTTGCGCGCGATTTTATGTGTCCACTCATGGGGCACATGGCAGTCCGGGCAACTGGCGCGAACGCCGGAGCGGTTGCTGTAGTGAATGGTGTCCTTGAGCTCGACAAACACGTTGTCGCGCATTTCATGACATGACACGCAGAATTTTTCGGTGTTGGTCAATTCCAGCGCAGTGTTGAAACCTCCCCAGAAAATGATCCCGGCAATAAAGCCACCCAAGGTCAGGAAACCCAGGCTGAAATACACGCTGGGTCGACAAAGGATACCCCAGTACTCCTTAAGCAGGGCGAACAGTGCTTTCATGGCGCCTCCTTAAGGTTTTTTAGCGGCGTTGGCGTCGTCTTGCAGAATTTTATCTATGTTTTCGAAGCTATTGCCAACCAGCGGCTGTATCTCTTTCTGCGGTACATGGCACTGGTTACAGAAGTAGCGCCGAGGCGACACGGCTGCCAGCGGCTGGCCATCGCGGTCCATGTAATGGGTGATGCTGATCATCGTCGCCTGACTCTTGGCACTGTTGGCGCGGCTGTGGCACGACAGGCACTTGTTGCTGTTCTTATCGATCTGATAGCCGCGAATGCTGTGCGGAATGGTCGGCGGTTGATCCGGGTAGTTGCGCTCGCGCTTGAGGTCCTTGTTTTCATCATTGGCAATCGCTGCTGCCGGCATGCTTTGGGTCAGCGTGCCGCCTGGGCGACGGCCGTCCGGCCCGGGTGCATCGAGCGGGTAGTCGATATCACCAGCGATGGCCACGCCAATCACGGCAAGCAGGCACAACGGCAAGATTCGAAAGGTCATGACGATGCTCCTCAGGCCACGCTGATCAACTCGATTCGTATGGCGCATTTCTTGTAGTCGGTCTGCTTGGAGATCGGATCGGTGGCATCGAGCGTGACCTTGTTGATCAGCTTGTTGGCATCGAAGAACGGCACGAACACCAGCCCTTGTGGCGGCTTGTTGCGCCCGCGGGTTTCGATCCGCGCGCGGATTTCGCCGCGCCGACTGATCAGCTTCACTTCACTGCCGCGTCGTGCATTCAAGGCCTTGGCGTCATCCGGGTGCATGTACACCAAAGCCGCTGGAACGGCCCTGTACAGCTCTTCTACCCGTTGGGTCATGCTGCCGGTATGCCAATGCTCGAGCACACGGCCGGTACTGAGCCAGAACGGGTATTCGGCGTCCGGGACTTCGGCGGGTGGCTCGTAGGGCAGGGCAAATATGATCGCTTTTTTGTCCGGGTAGCCGTAGAACTGCACGCCGCTGCCCGCTTCGACGTAAGGGTCGGTGCCCTCGCGGTAGCGCCAGCGCGTTTCCTTGCCATCCACCACCGGCCAGCGCAGGCCGCGCTCGCGGTGATAAAGGTCGAACGGTGCCAGGTCATGACCATGGCCACGGCCAAACTGTGCGTATTCTTCAAACAGACCCTTTTGCAGGTAAAAGCCGAAGGCCTTGGCTTCATCGTTCTTGTACCCGGCTTCAAGTTGCTCGACGGGGAACTGGTCTACCTGCCCGTTCTTGTACAGCACCTCATACAGGGTCTTGCCTTTGTACGCCGGTGCCTTGGCCAGCAGCTCGGCAGGCCAGACTTCATCGGTGGTGAAGCGTTTGGAGAACTCGACCAGTTGCCACAAGTCGGATTTGGCCTCACCGGGTGCGCTGACCAATTGGTGCCAGAACTGGGTACGGCGCTCGGCATTGCCAAAAGCACCTTCCTTTTCCACCCACATGGCGCTGGGCAGAATGAGGTCGGCGGCCTGGGCCGATACCGTGGGGTATACATCGGAGACGATGACGAAGTTCTCCGGCTTGCGCCAACCGGGCAGTACCTCCTGCATGATGTTCGGGCCGGCGTGCATATTGTTGCTGCACTGGGTCCAGTACACGTTGAGCACCCCATCCTTGAGCATGCGGCTCTGCTGCACGGCATGAAAGCCAATTTTTTCCTCAATGGTGCCGGCAGGCAGCTTCCAGATTTTCTCCGCGCTTGCCCGGTGCTTGGGGTTGGTGACAACAAGGTCGGCAGGCAAACGGTGGGAGAACGTGCCGACTTCGCGCGCAGTTCCGCAGGCAGAGGGTTGGCCGGTCAGCGAGAAGGGACTGTTGCCCGGCTCGCTGATCTTGCCGGTGAGCAGGTGGATGTTATAGATCAGGTTGTTGGCCCAGACCCCACGGGTATGCTGGTTGAAGCCCATGGTCCAGAACGACACTACTTTGCGCTTGGGGTCGGCGTACAACTCGGCCAGGGCCTTGAGCCGTTCAGCGGGTACGCCGGACTCCTGGGCAGTGCGCTCAAGGGTATAGGGGCGAACGAAGGCGGCGAACTGTTCGAAGTCGATATCACTCCAGGTATTGGCCTTGTCGGCGTTCTTGGCTTTGGTCTCCAGAGGGTTGTCGGGGCGCAGGCCGTAGCCGATGTCATCGGCGCCCTTGGCGAAGCGCGTATGCTTGCTGACGAAGTCCTTGTTGACCGCGCCGCTTTCAATGATGTGGTTGGCGATGTAGTTGAGAATCAGCAGGTCGGTCTGCGGCTTGAACACCATGGGAATGTCGGCCAGTTCGAAACTGCGGTGCTCGAAGGTAGACAGCACCGCGACTTTTACCTGCGGCTGGCTCAAGCGCCGGTCGGTTACCCGACTCCACAGAATCGGGTGCATCTCGGCCATGTTCGAGCCCCACAGTACAAACGCATCAGTGGCCTCGATATCGTCGTAACAGCCCATCGGCTCATCCATGCCGAAGGTGCGCATGAAGCCCATGACGGCCGAGGCCATGCAGTGACGTGCATTGGGGTCGATGTTGTTGCTGCGAAAGCCCGCTTTCATCAGCTTGTTGGCCGCGTAGCCTTCCCACACCGTCCATTGCCCCGAGCCGAACATGCCGACCGAGCTTGGGCCTTTGTTTTTCAGGGCTTCCTTGAACTTTGCCGCCATGATGTCGAAGGCTTTTTCCCAACTGATCGGCTGAAATTCGCCCTGTTTGTCGTACTGCCCGTCCTTCATGCGCAGCAGCGGTTGGGTCAGGCGATCATTGCCATACATGATCTTCGACAGGAAGTAGCCTTTGACGCAGTTCAACCCACGGTTGACCTCGGCTTTGACATCACCGTGGGTAGCGACCACGCGGTTGTCACGGGTGGCGACCATTACGCTGCAGCCGGTGCCGCAGAAGCGGCAGGGCGCCTTGTTCCACTCCAGGGTGACCATATCGGCTTCGGTGATCAGGTTGCTGGCGGTGCTGTAGATGGGCAGGCCAGCCGCTGCTGCAGCAATGGCTGCGGCCTGGGCCTTGGCGAACTCACGGCGGGTCATGCTCATTCGGCTTCTCCTGCAGGGTCGAGGAGTTCGTGATAGATCAACGCCGCATTCAGCACGCCGGGCAAATTGTTGATCTGGTCAATGCGTTGCAGAATCTGATGTTCATTCGCTGTTTCAAGTACCACCACCAATTTTCCGGCGGCACTTTCCTGATGCAATTCCAGGCCGTCAAGCAGGCGCAAGTTAGCTTTTACCACTTCCAGCAATTGCGGACGGGCAAGTACCACAAGGCTGGCAATATGTAGCGTTTCGTCCATGCACTGGCTCCAACAGACACTAAAAAATGCCAATCAATTAGGCGGCCCGGGTGGTCCGTAGAGCATTTGTAAAAACCAGATGATGAAGCCGTAGCCACCGACGATAGCCACCGATAGCAAGGGGAACAGGCAGGCGACGAGGAAGATGAACAGCAACGCCTCTTTGCGACGCACAGGTTTTTGTTCTTCAGCCGATGGCATGGAACGCTCTCCAGGCAGACCTGGATTTAGAGTAGACCTACTCACCTGACGCGGCTAACTGCAGCCCTTTAAATAGACAAAAGGCTTTAAGCACCGAGCCAGGAAGTTTGGATAACAGGCGGCGCCTTAATAATGTAAATACTAGTTATTTGTATCAGCGTTGGCTTTCAAGAAAATACATCAGGCGTGAGAAATGCACAGGGCCCGAACAAGTCGGGCCCTGGCATGAGGATAAACAGGACATGAGTCAGAACTTGACCTTGATGCCAAGGATGCCTTCATAGCCATGGCTGTCGCTGTCCAAACCTTTCTCGTAACCGCCAGATACATGGATGGTGGTTGTTTCGCTGACCTGATAGTCCACGCCCAGGTTCAGCTCGGTCCAGGTTCCGCCCATGTCGGTAGTGAAGGGGATAAAACCATCGTTTGATGAGAACTCGGTTTTCGGCTGGCTCTTGAACTCGTGCCAGACGCTGGGGCGTATCCACAGATTGGTACGGTGCAATTTACCCTTGCCGTCTTCACGGAACAGGTCCTTGTCGATGCGCACCCCGAGGCGTCCGGTCAGGGAATCGACGTCTTCAAAGCGCACATCGGCGGCGGCGTCGTGGCTGTCGTTGATTTTGATCTTGCTGACAATCACCTGGGCTTGTGGCTCGATCTTCAGCGATTCGTCCTTGTTCAGCTTGAACGGGTAACCGGCCTCCAGCGAGGCGGTAATGCCCTTGCCCTTGGTTTTCAACCGCGGCAGGTCATCAGGGTGGGCCTGGATATCGAAGTGGTTGAATTGCAACACGCCATCCAGGTACCAACCTGCAGCACCGTAGTGGGTCCAGTAACCACCGAGGCCAGTGGCGCGCACCTTGGCATCGCCTGCGGCACTGCCGTCGGTGTGTTCGACATCTCCGGCGATCTTGCCAGCAGACAGCGACAGGCCGGCCTGATTGGAGCTGCCGTCGGTGTCTTCACTGTGGTACAGGTCGATACCCACCTGAAAAGCTTGCTGGCTGTAGTCGACGCTACTGCCATTGCCCAGGCTCTGATCGCCCTGGCCATAGATCAATCGGCCCCAGCCCAGCGATGGGCCGTAGTCGCTTTGCGCCTCGTTTGGCAACGGATCGACGGCGTTGCGCACCTCTTCGCCCATACGCTCATGCAGGGTATCGACCAGCATGCGGCTGTAGCGCAGGGTCATGCCGGGAATGGCGCTGTACAACGAGGTTTCCGGGCGGTAGTTGGGCACCTGGCGTGCGGGTTGTGGGGCAGGGGGGACTACCACGGGCGGCACCACGACGGGAGGCACTATCACTGGAGGAACTACCACGGGGGGCTTATCCACGGGCTTGTCGATGGGGTCCACAGGTTTCGGATCGTCATCGTCATCATCGTCGGGGTCAGGTTGCGGTTTTGGATCGACAGGCACCGCGTCCTGGGTCGAGCGCAGATACCATGCCTGAGCGTTGCTGTCATCGAGGCTGGCGCGATGCAAGGTGTATTCATAGGGGCCTGCCTTGACCCGACTGAGCAATCTGAACGCTTGCGCCTGAGTGGTGCCGCCATTGATTGCATCGACGACCTGAATACCATTGCCGCGGGTCAAAGCACCGGGGCCGCCGGTGTTCTTGATCTGCAGATTGCTGCTGCCGCTGGCCTGGCCGCCATCGATCACCAGTTTGTCCGACGGCGACTGGTCGTCGTAGAGATAAGTATTGAGGGCAATGGTGCCGTTATTGCCTTGGTAGCGGTTAACAGTGAGGGTTTTGTAACCGCTGCCGACCGGGGCGCTGAAGTCGATCAGGCTGTTGTCGTTGCCAAGGCTGCTGAGGTTCGAGTTGCCGGTGAGCTTCCACAAGCTGGTATCGCTCATGCTCAGGGTCGAGGTGCTGTCCTGGGCGGTGGTAGCGGCACCGTTGACCTGGGAACTGCTCAGGTTGATGGTGGCAAGGCCCGGCGCTGTTGCACCGGCGTCGACATGCAGCCAATGGCCGCTGCCGCCAGCGATTACATCCTCCAGATCAGCCTCGGCAACGCCGTCAATCGCCAGGGTTGCGCCTTGCTGGTTGTGCAGTACGCTGCTGCGCACATCGGCCTTGCTCACGGCACCGTCGCTGCCTTGCAGGTACAGCGCCGATGCATCGCTACCGGCGGCGCTGACGGTGGTTTGCTCGGCGCTCAACTGGCCACCCTCTTTGACCAGCATCCCGTGCGCATCCGCACCCTGGGTAATGATGCTGGCCTGCGACAGGATCGCTGCGCTGGGTGAGCTGTTCACCAGAACACCGTGAGCGCCCGAACCGCTGGTGCTGGCGACTGTGTTCGCGGCATGTAACTGGCCACCGCGCTCAGCGTGCAGGGCTGCCGAATTGTCACCCAAGGTACGGATGCTGGAATCCCTCAGGTCCAGGGTTGCGGTCTGGCTGTCCTTGAAGTTGCGGCTCACTCGAGCACCGCTGGCATTGGCACCCAGGGTCTGGACGGTGACGCTGTTGGCTTCGAGTACAACGTTGCCGGGTTTGATCCCGCCGACACCCGCGTACAGGCCAATGGAGCGGTCGCCTTCGGTTTTTACCGACACGCCATTGAGCTGCATACTGCCGCCGTCATCCACGGCGGCCCCATAGGCTTGCGAGCCTTGGGTGAGCAAGTGAGTGCCGTTGGCAATCAGCATGGCCCCTTCATTGCGCGAAACCAGGGCATGGGGAAAGGTCAGGTTCGATTGCACTGGCGAGCCATTGCCGCGGGTGGTCACCGTGCCGCCGTTCAGCGTCACCTTGGCGTTCTGGTTAGCGACCACACCGATGGCATTGTCGTCGCCGGAGGTATAAACGTTGACGTTATCAGCGTTGACCGTGGCGTTGCCTGCGCTGATCCCGGCGGCATAGTTGCCCTGGGTGCTGACGCTGGCGTTGCTGATCTGGATGTCCGCGCCGTCGCCTGCGCTAATGCCAAAACTGGATTTCGGCGTGGTGCGTATCTGGCTGCCGCTGAGCACCAGGCGCGATCCCGCGCCCTCGACCAGGACACCGGGAGCCCAGGGACCGTTGGCATTGAGCGCATCCACGGCAATTTTGCTGTTGTCTACCTGTGCCTGGGCGCCAGCAACAATGTTCAGGCCGATGGAACGCGCACCGAACACCGATAGGTCGCTGTTGGAGATCTGTGCCTGGCTGCCGGAGCCTTCGACTGACACCCCATGACCAAAGGTGCCCTGCGTGTGCAGTACGCTGTCATCGATAGTCATATCGCCACCGGCCATCGCCCTGGCTGCTGCGCTGGGGTTACCGGTGTTGCCGCCACCGGTGACAATGATGTGGCTGTCTTTGAGCGAAATGCTGCTGGCCTCGGCACGGGCGCCGGCGACGTTGGCACCGCTGGAACTGATCTCAAGACCGCTGCCGTTGATCCGTGAGCCGCCCAGAGCGTGCAATACAGCCGTTGTAGTCGTGGTGGTTGCGGCGTTGGTGGCGTTGAAGGTGCTGTCGCTGAGTACAATTTCGCTGTTGCCCTCGGCCCGGGCACCACTGGCTGCCGTAGCGCTGGTGTTGACGGTGATATCGCTGGCGCTGATACGGCTGCCGGATTCGGCCTTCAGGCCATGACTGATGTTGGTACCGAGCACGGCACCGCTGCTTGTTATCGTGGTGCCTTTGCTCAGCGTGATGCTGCTGCCATCCTGGGCCAGGACTGCGGTGGAGCCTTTGGCTATCGTGCTGATCGAGCCGCCGCTGAAGTCAATGGCGCTGCTCACACCGTTGGCCAGCAGTGCCACGTTATTGCTGCCGGTGGTGCTGCCCATGCTCACCTGACTGTTGTCGAGGCTGATCACGCCGCCGTTCTGCACCGTGACGCCGGTCATGTTGCTGGCGGTAAACGGCACGCCCAAGGCGGTTTGCGGGAGCATTTCGATACGTACACCAGTGCCGCTGATCTTGCCGCCATCCACGGCCACCAGGGCTTTCTGGCCATTGGCAGTGGCGCCGGTTACCGCACTGTTGATGACGCTGCCTTGCTCGAAGCTGATCTGTATCGCGGCGCCAGCCTTCACGCCGGTAGCATTGGCTGCGCGCAGGTAGACACTGGAACTGTCGACGGCGCCGCTGACGATGCCCACACCGTTGGCCACGGTTACCGTTATCGGGACTGGTACGCCCAGCAGCCCAAGCACGGGTCCGAGTTGCAGTGCAGCAACCGAAGGCGGGTGGTCGTCCAGACGTTCGATGCTGACCACGGCATCTTCGGCCTCAACGTCTTTTATCGACAGGTAACACATGCTCCCCAGGATGAGGCTGATCGCCATGGCCAGGCGGTTGTGCGCCAGGTGGTCCAGTGGCAGTGCAATTTCGCTGACGTGTTTCATGACGATCTCCCAAAATTCATGGATGCAAGTCTCTGCCTAGGCAGGAAGCTGCTCTGTAGGAGTCGCCTTAGTTGCACGTAGGATTTTCGCTGAAGGTAGTGCTGGACTAGGCTTGTTCTTCTGGCCTTGGGTGGCCGGGAAGGAGTCGTCTGATGAGTCGGGTGATGATTGTCGAGCCTTTACCGCTGCTGCGCCTGGCGTTGGGCCAAGTGCTTGAGCGGCTGGGGCATCAGGTCGTCGCCCAGACGGACAACGGTCAGGATGCGCTGCTGCAGGCGCGTAGCGAATCACCGCAGTTGGTGGTGTTGGAACTGGCGATTACCGGGCTCGGCGGTCTGGATCTGACTCGCCGCTTGAAGTTGCGTGATCCGAGTTTGCAGGTGTTGGTGTACACCACACAAAGCACCAGTCAGTTTGCCCGTTTGTGTGGGCAGGCCGGAGCCGATGGTTTTGTCAGCAAGCACGATGAGCTGCTCGAGCTTGAACGCGCCTTGGGCGCCGTGTCCCACGGGCGGCGTTATTTTCCTCGAGACGCTCGGGGCGCAGCGGTTGTGGTGGGAGGCAACGAGCTGGACGCCCTGTCAGCACGGGAATTGACCGTGCTGGAGCTGATCGGCGAAGGCTGCTCGAACCAGGCGATCGCCGAGCAATTGGCGATCAGCTACAAGACGGTCAGTACTTACAAAACCCGCTTGCAGGAGAAACTTCAGGTCGACTCGCGCCTGGCCCTGGCCAACATAGCGCAACGCAACGGTATCGGTACACCCAACATGCCGGCGCTGAATGTTGCCGACGAGCCGGTCAACCACGACCCTGACGCAAGCCAGCAAGCCTTGTTACGGGCCATGCTCGAAGCATCGGCAAAGCCAATGTTCGTGCGTGACCGAGAAGGTCGCTTGCTGATGTGCAACCAACCATTTCTGGCCTTGCACCACACTTCGTTGGAACGAGTGCTGGGACAGCGGTTGGGCGATGCGTTCTGGTTTACACCGGAGCAAGGGCGTTGGTACCAGTCGCGTTATGAAGCTTGCATCGAAAAGGGCGAGTCGTTCAGCGCGCAGAATGTCTTCGAATTCCTGGGCGAACCGCACTATTTACAGTATTGGGCCGAGCCCTGGGTCGATGGCACTGGCGTGGTTCAAGGCATGGTTGGCAGTTTCGAGGACTTGACCGACCGGCATGTTCTGCTGGGTCAACTGCGTGATGCCCATGAACAGGCCGAGTCGCGCTACCGCGAGGTCACCCGTTTTGCCCGTGTGGTCTATGAGGACCTGAATGAACCGCTGCAGCGTTTGCAAACGGGCCTTGGCAAAGCGAGTCTGCCGGCAGCAGGTCTGGCTGCTCTGCATAAACTCAATCGCCGTCTCCATCAACTGGAGCAACTGCTTCGCCTGGAACAACTGCATCCGCCGCTGGTGCCGACTCAGCTGGATATCGTCGAGTGGCTGCAGGGGCAGTTGGCCACTCTCGCTGTGGCGCCATCACTGGACTGCAAAAGCGTGAGCGCACGGCAGCTGTGGATCGATGGCGATCGCTTTGGCGAACTGCTCGGCACATTGTTGCAGTACCTGAATGAAGCGGCGCCACAAACACCGCTCACTATCAGCCTGGCCACTCGCATGCAACTCAGCGGTGTGGTCACGCTGAACCTGGCCGTTTCGCTGTGCCAGCCGCTGGTGCATCGCCAGGGGCTGGCCTTGCAGTTGTGTCGACACCTGAGCCAGTCGATGGAGGGCAGCTTTCGTGATGTGCGTGAAAACGGCGAAACCACATTTCTCATCGAACTCGAGTCGCCTGCGGCATTGGCTGGTTCCCTGCACGGCTATTGATTTGAGACAGAGGCCCGTGGCGCAAGCGCATTAGACTCCTCGCGGGTGCTTGATAATTTTGAGCATAAATGACCCGTACCTCTCACCACTGGCGCTACGCTAGGTTGGTCACGGTGCGATCCGCGAGCTGATGGCGTCCTTGGCAGGTTTGGTCTATCAGTAGTCAGTTACTTACTTGTGTGAGGTCTTGACATGGCAAAAGAGAAAAAGCACGCCCCCAAGGGCAATCCCGAGGCGCGCGGGAAGTTGAAAAACAAGGACTACCTCGAACAGTTGCGCCAATTGCATGTCGAGCTGGTCAAGATGCAGGAGTGGGTGAAAGAGAAGGGCATCAAGGTCTGCGTCATTTTCGAAGGCCGTGACGGGGCAGGTAAAGGCGGCACGATCAAAGCACTTACCGAACGGGTCAGCCCGCGGGTGTTCCGAGTCGTGGCATTGCCGGCGCCTAACGACCGAGAAAAGAGCCAGATGTACCTGCAGCGTTATCTGCCGCACCTGCCTGCTGCGGGTGAAGTGGTGATTTTCGACCGCAGTTGGTACAACCGCGCAGGTGTCGAGCGGGTGATGGGGTTCTGCAGTCAGGAACAGGTTGAAGGGTTCCTTGACGCCGTGCCTGCCGTGGAGCGGGCGATCATCGATTCCGGGGTCATTCTGCTAAAGTACTGGCTGGAAGTCAGCGAAGAGGAACAGACCCGTCGCCTTGAGGCGCGCATAGAAGACGGGCGTAAAATCTGGAAACTGTCACCGATGGACCTCAAGTCGTACAGCCGCTGGTATGACTATTCCCGGGCACGCGACGACATGTTCAAGGCTACCGACACCGGCCACGCGCCTTGGTTTGTGGCTGATTCGAACGACAAGCGCCGTGCGCGGCTGAACATCATTTCCGACCTGCTCAGTCGCATCCCCTACAAGGAAGTGCCGCGCGAGAAGGTCAAGCTGCCTAAACGCCAGAAGAAAGGCGACTATCGGGAGCCGAACTATCAGTTCAAGCGCGTTACCGAACGCTTCTAATCTCCTCGGAACACTGCCTTCTGTGGGCGCCGGCCTTAGCGACGATGGGACTGCTGAACGGTTCCATCGCGGCTTGTTTTATCCTCGCGCAAAAATCGATACCACCCTTCACGGGAGGGGTGCGGTCGACCTTCATTGCATAAGCTGGTCTGACCCAGCGCTTGCCAGGACATTTGGCAATGCGTGCATGCAGAGAGGTTACCGAGGTGTATCGAAAGCTGTTTTCAGTGGCCGGCAGGCCCCGCAGGCTCGATGGTGGGGCGTTGTTTGGCACGACACCGCGCAGCATCTGGAGTGAGTGGCTGAGCGCTGACGTTGAGAATCTGGTCGAGACCGCATCGCGGGCATTATTAGTCCAGCAGGACGGTCGGAACATCCTGGTCATGGCTGGTTCTGATGCTTTGCTGGCGCCGCTGCCGCCCACCTGCCGCTGCCAACGTCCAGCCCCAGGCCTACTCGATAGCTTGGCGAGGTTGGGCGTGACAGAAGAGCAAATTCACGCGGTGGTGCTTACACATCTTCACGCGATGCTCGCGCCGGAGGTACGTCGGGCCGTTAGCGACGGCGACACCCCGCGTTTGCTATTTCCGTCTGCCCGCTACTTGGTCAGCCGCCAGCACTGGAAGCGGGCCAGTCACCCACACCCCCGTGATCGTGTGCTGTTTGTCGGGCAGATCGTCAGCCAGTTGCAAAGTAGTGGCCGTCTAGTCCTGCTGGACGATCAGGCCAATGAACTGTTGGGTGTAGGCTGGCGCTTCCACGTCAGCGATGGCTACACCCCGGGACAGCTACTGCCGGAAATAGATATGCCAGGCGGCCCGGTGATCTTTGGCGGTGACCTGGTGCCCGCCGCGCACTGGCTTGCGCTCGATCTGACTACCGCATTCGACCGCAATCCAGAAGGCCTGATCGATGAAAGGGAAAGTCTGCTGGATCACCTGATTGCCAGCGGCGCAAGGTTGTTTCTGCCCCGTGATCCACAGACTGCGATGATCAAGGTCAACCGCGACCGGCAATCGCGCTATCAACCTTACGACCACCATGACCAAGTCCATCGGCTGGACCTATAAAAATCGCTCAACAGGAGTGCTTTATGAAAGTAATGGCTGCGGTAAAGCGCGTGGTCGACTACAACGTCAAGGTCCGCGTCAAGGCGGATGGCTCAGGCGTCGACCTCGCCAACGTGAAAATGGCGCTCAACCCTTTCTGCGAAATTGCTGTGGAAGAAGCGGTGCGGCTCAAGGAGCAGGGTATTGCTACAGAAGTTGTGGTGGTGACTGTGGGCCCGACCTCGGCGCAGGAGCAATTGCGCACGGCCCTGGCACTGGGTGCCGATCGCGCTGTTCTGATCGAATCCAGCGAAGAACTCAGTTCCCTGGCCGTGGCCAAGTTGCTCAAAGCGGTGGTCGATAGAGAGCAGCCGCAGTTGGTCATCCTTGGCAAACAAGCCATCGACAGCGACAACAACCAGACTGGGCAGATGCTGGCCGCATTGAGCGGTTATGCCCAAGGCACCTTCGCATCCAAGGTTGAAGTGTTGAATGACAAGCTCAACGTCACCCGCGAAATCGACGGTGGGTTGCAGACCGTTGCCTTGAGTCTGCCGGCAATCGTTACCACTGACCTGCGCTTGAACGAGCCACGCTATGCGTCGTTGCCGAACATCATGAAGGCCAAGAAAAAACCGTTGGAAACCCTCACCCCAGAGGCACTCGGCGTGTCTACTGCCTCCACCAACAAACTTTTGAAGGTCGAAGCGCCGGCTGCTCGTAGCGCTGGCATCAAGGTCAAGTCGGTGGCTGAGCTGGTCGAAAAACTCAAGAACGAGGCGAAGGTGATCTAAATGACAATTCTGGTTATCGCAGAGCACAACAACCAGCAGCTCGGTGCTGCAACCCTGAACACAGTCGCGGCAGCGCAACAGTTGGGCGGCGACGTTCACCTCCTGGTAGCCGGTGCCGAGACCGACGCTGTTGTTGCGGCAGCGCGAATCGTCACGGGCATCAGCAAGGTCCTGGTCGCCAATCACGCCGCCTATGCCCACCAGTTGCCAGAGAACGTCGCAGCGCTCGTTACGGGGCTGGTGATCGACCAAAGCGTGATCTACAGCCATGTCCTGGCTGCGGCCACCGTCAATGGCAAGAACATCCTGCCCCGGGTGGCGGCAACCCTGGACGTCGACCAGATCTCCGAGATTATCGCGGTGGAGTCGGCCGATACCTTCAAACGCCCGATCTACGCGGGAAATGCAATCGCCACTGTGCAATCGAATGCTGCCGTCAAGGTGATCACCGTTCGCACCACTGGTTTCGACGCGGTTGCTGGCGAAGGTGGTTCGGCTGTTGTCGAAACCTTGGCGTCGGTTTTTGACACGGGTACTTCGGCGTTCGTCAGCGAGGCGCTGGCCAAGTCGGATCGTCCTGAACTAACAGCGGCGAAGATTATTGTGTCCGGCGGACGTGGCCTGCAAAACGGTGACAACTTCAAGCATTTGTACAGCTTGGCCAACAAGTTGGGTGCGGGCGTCGGCGCTTCGCGTGCAGCGGTTGACGCCGGTTTCGTCGCCAATGATATGCAGGTCGGCCAGACTGGCAAGATCGTCGCACCGCAACTGTACATCGCTGTTGGCATTTCCGGTGCGATCCAGCATCTGGCGGGGATGAAGGACTCCAAAGTCATCGTTGCGATCAACAAGGATGAGGAGGCACCGATTTTCCAGGTCGCCGATTATGGCCTGGTAGCAGATCTGTTCGAAGCCGTGCCCGAGCTGGAACAACGGGTGTCCTGAACCTGCCAATCTGCCTGCGCGGTCTTGCCTCGCGACGCGCTTGACCCTCACCCCCCCACACAAAACGCGGCAGGCAACTGCCGTGTTTTTTGTCTGTCCGCAGTTGTGCAAAGTTGTAACAGGCCCGCTTGGAGCCTGTCTTTAACTTTGATTTAAATATTAATAATCAACTAGATAGATAACTTATGTGATCTGTTACATCACGCACAGTGCCCGATTGTCTCCTTGCTGAACACTCGTTTAGTATGGCCTCAAGTCCTTCCCCCTCACGCCAACCACAATAATTCGAGGCCTCCCATGACTATACCTTCGTCGCTGCTGAGCAAAGTCGAAGCCGGCGTTGCCTGGATCACCCTGAATCGCCCCGAGCAACGCAACGCCCTGGATATCCCCAGCCTGAAAAAGCTGCATGCCTTGCTTGATGAGCACAATGCCGACCCTGCCGTGCGCGTGGTCGTGCTGACCGGCAGTGGCCGCAGCTTCTGTGCCGGCGCGGACCTGGCCGAATGGGCCGAGGCCGAAGCCCGCGGTGCGCTGGAAAGCTATGGCTGGACCGAAACCGCCCATGCCTTGATGCAACGCCTGCACAGCCTCGACAAACCCACCATCGCCGCAATCAACGGTACCGCCGTGGGTGCCGGGATGGACCTGACCCTGTGCTGCGACATGCGCGTGGCAGCAGCATCGGCCCGTTTCAAGGCCGGCTATACCAGCATGGCCTATAGCCCTGACGCGGGCGCCAGCTGGCATTTGCCCAGGTTGATCGGCACCGAACAGGCCAAGCGCCTGTTGTTTCTAGACGAGCTTTGGGGCGCTGAGCGGGCGTTGGCGGCCGGCTTGGTCGGTGAGGTCTGCGCAGATGCCCAGTTGCTGGCCGTCAGCGCCGAACTGGCCGGGCGCCTGGCGGTCGGTCCGACATTCGCTTTTGCCCAGACCAAGCGCCTGATCCGTGAGGGCGCCCAGCGCACCCTCGCAGAACAGCTGCAGGCCGAACTTGGCGCAGGCCTGCTGTGTGGACGCAGCGAGGATGGCGCCGAAGCGTTACGTGCAAGTGTCGAGAGGCGCGCAGCAAAATTCGTTGGCAAATAATCACTTACAACACCTTCTTCAGGAACATTCCATGAATTTCCAACTGACCCAAGAACAAGAAATGTTGGTGGAAGCCGTACGCAGTTTTGTTGCCAAAGAGTTGTTGCCGCACGAGGAAGCAGTCGATCGCGCCGATGAGGTCTCGCCGGAGTTGGCCGCGCAAATTCGTGGCAAAGCGATTGCTGCCGGCTTCTATGCCTTCAACATGCCCGAGGAAGTGGGTGGCGGCGGTCTGGATTACGTCTCCCAGGCCCTGATCGAACGCGAATTGTCCAAAGTGTCGTGGGCGGTGCATGTGTTTGTCGCGCGCCCGTCGAAAATCCTCATGGCCTGCAAGGACGAGCAGATCAACGACTACCTGTTGCCTTGCATTCAAGGTGAGAAGGTCGACTGCTTTGCCTTGACCGAGCCGGGCGCAGGCTCCGACGCCAACGCCATCAAGACCCGTGCGGTGCGTGAGGGCGACGATTTCGTCCTCAACGGTAGCAAGCATTTCATCAGCCATGCCGGGCATGCCGATTTCGCCATTGTCTTCGCCGTGACCGACACCTACGAACACAATGGCCGCAAACGCAACGCGGTCACCGCCTTCCTGGTCGACCGTGGCACCCCCGGCATGACCATTCGCCGCGGTCCCAAGTGCGTAAGCAACCGCGGATATCACACCTACGAGATGTTCTTTGACGATTGTCGCGTACCCGCCAACAAGGTGCTGGGCGAAGTAGGCAAAGGCTGGGAAGTGGCCAATGCCTGGCTGACCGCCGGGCGGGTGATGGTCGCCGCCAACTGCGTCGGCCAAGCTCAGCGGGCCCTGGATGTGTCGTTGCAATGGGCCGCGGATCGCAAGCAGTTCGGCCAGCCAATCGGTACTTATCAGGGGGTGTCGTTCAAGCTTGCCGACATGGCCACGCAAATCCGCGCCGCTGAGCTGCTGACCTTGCACACGGCCTGGAAGATGGATCAGGGCAGCATGACCGATGGTGAGGCCGGCATGGCCAAGCTGTTTGCCAGTGAGGTACTGGGCAAGGTCGCTGACGAAGCCGTGCAAATCTTCGGCGGCATGGGACTGATGGACGAAGGACCGGTAGAGCGGATCTGGCGCAACGCGCGGATCGAGCGGATCTGGGAGGGCACTTCGGAGATCCAGCGGCACATCATTTCCCGTGAACTGTTGCGCCCCCTGTTGCGTTGATCGGGCCGGAGAACTCCTATGTCGCAGTCGATTCGTGACAACCTCAAGCGTTTGCTCGCACCGCGTCACCTGGCATTCGTGGGTGGCCGCAGCATGGCTCGGGCGCTCAAGCGCTGTGCTGAAGGCGGTTATCAGGGCCAGATGTGGCTGGTCAATCCGCAACACGAACACCTTGAGGGCGTCCCCTGTGTTCGCAGCGTGTCCGAGCTGCCGTGCGGCCCGGACGCCGTATTCATCGCCACCAATCGCGAACTGACGCTCAGTTGCGTGGCCGAACTGGCGGCTATCGATGCCGGCGGGGCTATCTGTTACGCCTCGGGTTTCGCCGAGGCGGGGGCCGAAGGCCAGGCGTTGCAACAGCAACTGCTCAAGGCCGCGGGAACCATGGCGTTGCTCGGCCCCAACTGTTATGGCCTGCTTGATTACCTGCACAGCAGTGCGCTGTGGCCGGTCGCGCACGGCGGCAAGACGGTAGAGAAAGGCGTAGCGATCCTGACCCAGAGTGGCAACTTCGCTTACAACCTGTCCATGAGTGACCGTTCCTTGCCGGTGGCCTATATGGCCTCGGTGGGCAATCAGGCGCAACTGGGCATTGCCGAACTGATGGACGTTTTACTCGATGAGCCTCGGGTGACTGCTATTGGTCTGCACCTGGAGGGGCTGAAAAACGTTCCTGGTTTCGCTCGTGCAGCTCACAAGGCGCTGGAAAAAGGTATTCCGATCATCGCCTTGAAAACCGGTGTGTCACAAATCGGCGCCGAGCTGGCCCTGAGTCATACCAGCTCGCTGTCTGGCTCTGACGCTCTGTATGACAGCTTGTTCCAGCGATTGGGGGTTATTCGTGTCAGTGGCCCGGTGAGCTTCGCCGAAACGCTGAAGGCCGCTGCCTGTGGGACGCTGCCTGAAGGTCGCAGCCTGATCGCCCTGGCCTGCTCCGGTGGCGACGCCGGCTTGATCGCCGACTATGCCGAACGCAACGAGCTGACCTTACCCAAGCTCGCCAACAGCCAGGTCGACGAGTTGGCCGGGGTACTGCCGGCCTATGCCAACCTGGTCAACCCGCTGGACTTCACCACCGCGATCTGGGGCGATGGCGCCGCGCTTGAGCGCATGCTCGATAGCGCCCTTTGCAGCGAGGCCGACGCGGCCATGCTGGTGCTCGATTATCCGGCGCAATTTACCGGCGAGCGCAAGGAGTGCGACCTGTTGCTGGAACTCTACAGCGCCGCGCTCAAGCGCCACGGCAAAATCGGCTTCGTCACCTCGGCCTTCCCTGAGTTGCTGCCGGCCAGTGCCCGCGAGCGTTTGCACGGCCACGGTATTGCCGCGCTGCAAGGCGTCGAAGACGGTTTGGCAGCCTGGGGACGAATTGCCGCCTATCGATGCCGCCGCCAGGCCTTGCTCGAGCTGGGCGAGTCAGCGCTGGTGCCGTTGTGCCCGCAAGCGTTGAGCGCAGACGGCCAACTGCTCAATGAATGGGATTCCAAGCAGGCCCTGCACGCGTTCGGCCTGCCGATTCCAGCCGGCGTGTTGAGTGGCGTGGATCAAGCGCTCAAGGCTGGCGCAACGGTTGGCTACCCATTGGTGCTCAAGGCCGTTAGCGCGCAATTGCCGCACAAGACCGAAGCGGGCGCCGTAGCACTCAACCTGACGGATGATCAAGCCCTGGCTGCCGCGCTGCAGAAGATGCGCGAAAGCATTGCCGCCTATGCCCCCACCGTGCCATTCGATAAGGTCCTGCTTGAGCCGATGGCACGCGCACCCTTGGCCGAGTTGATCGTCGGCATCAAGCGCGAAGACGACTTCGGTCTGGCCTTGGTGATCGGCGCCGGCGGCATTCTGGTGGAGCTGCTCAAAGACAGTAGAACCTTGTTGCTGCCAACCACCGACGGCGCCATTCGCGCTGCCGTGCTCGGGCTTCGCAGCGCCAGCCTGCTGCAGGGCTTTCGCGGTCGCCAAAGCGCAGATCTGGATGCGCTGGTTGCGGCGATCCGCGCCGTGGCGGATTACGCCTGCGAGAACGCCGGCCAATTGCTGGAGCTGGATGTGAACCCATTAATGGTCGGTGCTCAGGGCACTACCGCGGTCGATGCGTTGATTCGCCTCGGCCAGGCGTAAGGAGAACAACATGCACAATAGCCCATTGACCGGTGGCCAGGCCCTGGTCCGCTTGTTGGCCAACTATGGCGTCGACACCGTGTTCGGCATTCCCGGCGTGCATACGCTGGAGTTGTATCGCGGCCTGCCTGGAAGCGGTATCCGCCATGTGCTTACCCGCCATGAGCAGGGGGCAGGGTTCATGGCCGACGGCTATGCCCGGGTCAGCGGCAAGCCGGGGGTGTGTTTTGTCATTACCGGCCCCGGTGTCACCAACGCTGCCACCGCCATCGGCCAAGCGTATGCCGATTCCATCGCGATGCTGGTGATATCCAGCGTCAACCACAGCGCAAGTCTGGGCAAGGGCTGGGGCTGCCTGCACGAAACCCAGGATCAGCGTGCGATGACTGCGCCGATTACGGCGTTTTCCGCCGTAGCGCTGAGTGCCGAGGACTTGCCTGAGCTGATTGCCCGAGCCTATGCAGTGTTTGACAGTGAACGGCCGCGCCCGGTGCACATTTCGGTGCCATTGGATGTGTTGTCGGCACCGGTCAAGCGTGACTGGAGCGCTGAGGTGGTCCGCCGCCCTGGCCGTGGCCTGCCTGCTGGCAGTGTGCTGGAGCAGGCCGCAGCCACGCTTGCCGCGGCCAAACGGCCGATGATTATTGCCGGCGGCGGCGCGCTGCAGGCCGCCGAAGTGCTGCAGCAGTTAAGCTCCAGGCTGGCAGCCCCGCTGTTCACCAGCGTCGCCGGCAAAGGCCTGCTGGCCCCGGACGCACCGCTCAATGCCGGTGCAAGCCTATGTGTAGAGCCGGGTTGGACGCTGATCGGCGAAGCCGATGTGGTGCTGGCGGTGGGCACCGAGATGGCCGACACCGATTTCTGGCGCGAGCGCCTGCCGCTCAATGGCCAGTTGCTACGGGTCGACATCGATGCACGCAAGTTCAACGATTTCTATCCTTGTGCCCTGGCCCTGCAGGGGGATGCGCAACAAACCGTTGCCGCCTTGCTGGAGCACCTGCCAGGCCTCGATCGCAATCCCGAGGCCGCCATTGCTTCGGTCGCGGCGCTGCGCCAGGCGGTGAAGGCCGGGCATGGCCCGCTGCAGGCGATTCATCAGGCGATTCTTGATCGGATAGCTGCCGAGCTACCCGACAATGCCTTTATCAGTACCGACATGACGCAACTGGCGTACACCGGCAATTACGCGTTCAGCAGCCGCGCGCCGCGTAGTTGGTTGCATCCAACCGGCTATGGCACCTTGGGCTACGGCCTGCCCGCAGGCATCGGCGGCATGTTTGCCAGCAATGATCGCCCTGGCCTGGTGCTGGTGGGGGATGGCGGTTTCCTCTACACCGCCCAGGAATTGGCCACGGCCGTCGAAGAACTGGACCGCCCGCTGGTGGTGCTGCTGTGGAACAACGATGCCCTGGGGCAGATCCGCGACGACATGCTCACCCTTGATATCGAGCCCATTGGCGTACTGCCGCGCAACCCGGACTTTGCCGGGCTGGGCCGTGCGTTCGGCTGCACCGTGGCCCAGCCACGCAGCCTCGACGAACTGCAGCAGGAACTGCGCGCAGGCTTCGCCCGCAGTGCGGTGACCCTGATTGAACTCAAACACGCCTGCGCTCGCTGACGTCCAACCCTACTCAGGAAGATTGCCATGCGCTTTTCCGATCTGACTCAACGTATTGCCGGTGACGGTGCCGCCGCCTGGGACATTCACTACCGCGCCTTGGACCTGCAGGCCCAGGGTCAGGACATTCTCTTGCTGTCGGTGGGCGACCCGGATTTCGACACCCCGACGCCGATCGTGCAGGCTGCCATCGACAGTTTGCGCAGCGGCCACACCCATTATGCCGACGTACGCGGCAAACTTGCCCTGCGCCAGGCCATCGCCAATCGACATCAACAGCGCAGCGGCCAAACCGTGCACGCCGACCAGGTGACCGTGCTGGCCGGTGCGCAGTGCGCCTTGTTCTGTGTCGCCCAGTGTGTGCTCAATCCCGGTGACGAGGTGATTGTAGCCGAACCGATGTATGTCACCTATGAGGCGGTATTCGGCGCTTGCGGCGCGACGGTGATACCGGTGCCGGTGCGACCGGAAAACGGCTTTCGGGTGTGCCCCGAGGATGTTGCCGCGCGCATCACTCCACGCACCCGTGCGCTGGCGCTGAACAGCCCGCACAATCCGTCAGGTGCGAGCCTGCCACGCTCGACCTGGCAGGCCCTGGCCGAGCTGTGCATTGGCCATGACCTGTGGCTGATCTCCGATGAGGTCTACAGCGAGCTGCTGTATGAAGGCGAGCACATCAGTCCGAGTAGCCTGCCTGGCATGGCTGAGCGTACGGCAACCTTGAACAGCTTGTCCAAGTCCCATGCCATGACCGGGTGGCGGGTGGGATGGGTGGTCGGTTCGCAGGCCCTGGCCACGCACCTGGAAAACCTCGCCTTGTGCATGCTCTACGGCTCCCCGGAATTCATCCAGGACGCTGCCGTGGTGGCCCTGGAGCAACCACTGCCACAGCTTGAGGCGATGCGTGAAGCCTACCGCCAGCGACGCGACCTGGTGTGCCAGACCCTTGCCGGTTGCCCGGGCCTGAAGGCGCTCAAGCCTGACGGTGGCATGTTCGTGATGGTCGACATTCGCGAAACAGGCCTCAGCGCCCAGGCGTTTTCCAACCGCCTGCTGGATCGCCATGGTGTCTCGGTGCTTGCGGGGGAAGCCTTTGGGCCGAGCGCTGCCGGCCATATCCGCCTGGGCCTGGTGCTCGCGGACGCAACGCTGCTGGACGCTTGCCAGCGTATCGCCTGCTGCGCCGCGCAATTGATGGAGAGCAAGGATAATGCGTGAATATTCCCGCTTGTTTATCGATGGCAGCTGGCAGGTGCCATCCGGGCGTGGCCTGGCCGAGGTGATCGATCCGGCCAGCGAAACCGTTGCCGGCCGTGTGCCATTGGGGGACGAGCACGACGTCAATCGCGCCGTGGCTGCAGCGCGGCAGGCTTTCGCCGACTGGTCACGTTCGCCGTCGAGTGTGCGCGCTACCTTCATTCAGGCCTTGGTTGCACAACTGAAAATGCGCGCCGAGGAAATGGCCAGCGTCATTACCACCGAGCTGGGAATGCCGGTTCAATGGTGCCGTAGCGTACAGGTAGACGGGCCGATTGCCGGCCTTGAACAGTACATCGAACTGGCCGGCTTGATGGACGAGGTACGCGAGGTCGGCAATTCCCTGGTATATCGCGAGGCCGTCGGTGTCTGTGCGTTCATCAACCCCTGGAACTACCCGCTGCACCAATTGATCGGCAAATTGGCCCCGGCGCTGGCCGCAGGCTGTACGGTGGTGGTCAAGCCAAGCCAGGAAACCCCGCTGCATGCCTTCCTCCTGGCAGAAATGATTGAAGCGATCGGCTTGCCGCCAGGGGTGTTCAACCTGGTCAGCGGGCCCGGCGCCAAGGTTGGCGAAGCGCTGGCCCGGCATCCACAGGTCGACATGGTGTCATTCACCGGCTCGACCGGTGCCGGTGTACGCGTAGCCCAGGCCGCGGCGCCGACGGTAAAGCGTGTATGCCTGGAACTGGGTGGCAAGTCGCCGCTGCTGATTAGCGCTGACGCTGATCTGCAAGCCGCTGTGCGCTACGGCGTGCAGGACGTGATGATCAACTCGGGACAAACCTGCACCGCGTTGACGCGTATGCTGCTGCCCACCAGTCGCTATGCCGAAGCAGTGGAGATCGCCCTGGCCGAAACCCGTAGCCTGACCATGGGCGACCCGCTGGACCCGGCGAGTTTTCTGGGCCCGATGTGTTCGGCGAGTCAACGGCGCACCGTGCTGGACTATGTACGTGTTGGCCAGGAGGAGGGCGCACGCTTGCTCTGTGGTGGCCAGGCGCCGACCGACCTTGAACGCGGCTTTTACGTGCAGCCGACGCTGTTCGCAGACGTCGACAATCGCATGCGTATCGCCCAGGAAGAAATCTTCGGCCCGGTGCTGTGCCTGATTCCCTACCAGGACGAAGCCCAGGCGATTGCCTTGGCCAACGATTCGCCGTTTGGCTTGTCCAGCGCCGTGTGGGCGGCAGATCGCCAACACGCCATGGCACTGGCCCGGCAACTGCGCGCCGGGCAGTGTTTCCTCAACGGTGCGGCGTTCAACTACCAGGCACCGTTTGGTGGTTACAAACAGTCAGGCAATGGCCGCGAATGGGGCGAGGAAGGCTTGGCCGAGTTTGTCGAGATCAAGGCGGTCCAGCTTTAAGGAGGTATGCGCTAGGTGTCATGTGCGAGGCGCCAGTGGCAATAACAGGTGCAAGGTGGTTGTCACGCTGTTCTCGGCACCGCGGGTAATGTGAAGTTCAGCGCCCAGTTGCAGGGCCAAGTGGCGGGCGATGTTCAAGTCCAGGCTGTTACGCTTGGCCCCTGCAGCGTCGGATTCGTGGGTCAGCTCCGACAGCGAATAGGAGCGCCGGGATTGCACATTGTTCAGGGGGATCCCTTCAATGCTGAGCCTGGCACCCAGGTTCATGTCTTTGACCGTGGCCACGACTTTCCAACGGACTTCGCCATCGCAGGTCAAATCAATGACATAGCGGCCCAGATGAAGCAGCAGATCGAACAAGCGTTTCCTGTGTACCGTGACACGCAAGCGCGATGGCTCGTTGACTTCAATGTACTGCTTCAGGCGCTTTGTATCGGCAGAGGTGCGCAGTTGGCCGGTTACCACGGGCAGCACCTCGGCGATATCTATCGGGCCTATCTGCGCATCATCATCGCTTGGCTGGGTCAACGCATCGTGCAAGCAGTTCAAGTGCTGTTGCAATTGCTGCACCTGGCGTCGCGCGGCCACCTGTGCAGCATCTTCAGCCATTAGGGTATCTGCCAGGGAGGTCAGCCCGGCACCCAGTTGCTGGCTGATACTGGCCAGCAGTTCGGTCAGTTGTTGCTGGGCCAACTCGGCTTTTTCGGCACGCACACGCAGGCTATCGAGTTGTTCATAGCGCTGGGTAATATCCGTGCTGCAGCAGATCATGCCAAGCAGATTGCCTTCCTGGTCACGGTAGGGCGTTCCCCAGTGATGGAGGACGCGACGATTGCCGTGGATGTTCAGCTCGATATCCTTGTCGAATGAACGTTGTTCCGCAATTTCCCGTTGCAGGAACACCAACATGTTGGTTGCGTCTTTGGGCGTGTACCAGTCCACTTCGGTGGTGCGGGTGCCCAAAACGCTTTCCAGGTTGGCGTTATACATCTGCAGATGCGCGGGGTTGGCGTACAACAACCGGGCTTGGGTGTCGCGCACATAGAAGGCCCCAGGCAGGCTTTCGACCATTGAACGCCACATGGAGCTTTGCGCGTCGGTTTCGTTGGTTGGCGCCGCGAGCAATTTGGTCGACGATACAAGACGGTTGCGTCGGGCAAAATCGATCAACTCGATCATGCTGTGCAGATTGAGCTTTACCCGCATTCGCGCGCGGTATGTGCTTACCGATTTCTCACTGATGGTCAGCTCGCTGGCAATCTCCTGGTTACTATGACCACTGGCGAGCAAGCCAAGCACGCTCAGTTCACGGTTGGAAAGCGCGGCGATTCGCTCGGCATCGTTTTCCTTCAAAGTGCCTTTGTTAACGCTACCCAACATCGTGCTTGGGAAGTAGGTTTGTCCGCGTAGCAGCACGGCGACGGCCTCTTTGAGTACCTCGCTTTCCTGGTGCTTGCTGACGAAGCCAGAGGCGCCTGCCTGCAGGAAGCGGCTAACCAGGTGCTCTGAGTCCTGGGTGCTGAAGCCAAGAATCGGCTGGGTGACGCCCCTTGCCCGCAGGCGCCTGATGACGTCCAGGCCGGTAACCCGGGAAAGATCGACATCAATGATCAGCAGGTCGGGCCTGAGGCTGGTGACCATGCCCAGTGCTTCCAGGCCATCCACTGCCTCGCCAATAATGCTATGGCGTTCTTCCTCTAGCAGCAGTCGAACCGCATGCCGGGTTATCGGATGCTCATCGGCGATGAGAACGCGTGACATGCTGAAATTCCTCGGTGCTTTGACCTACTGTAGGGCACGGTTGAGTCGAGCGTGTAGTCATTTTCCTACAGAGTGTGACTGACTTTCTTATCCTCGTCATGACGGCCTTTGAGAAGAATGCTGCCAATAGCAACTACTTCTCCAGGATGAAAGCCATGAACACCCACGTTGGCGCTTCGATCAGCAACAAAGATCGCTGTCCGGCATTCCATCCTTTGCCCATCGCCACCGTAGTCGCTGCATTGTTTACTGGACCTGCGCTCGCTGCCGACTACAACTTCCCGCTGTTGTTCGCTAATTCCAACCCGCTGGTCGCGAGCCTCGTTCAGAAACAGGTGGACGTTTCCAGCCCGACTTCCGCGGTAACCCTGCAGCACGTGGATTTCTCCTTGCGCGACGTGGTTTTGCGCAATTCCGTGGGCGGCGGCGTCGATGTGCTGTCAGGCGCCAGGCTACTCGCCCAGGGGGTGGACGCGGTGACCTCGGGTACGGCGCTGCAGGTCAATTCCCAATCGCTGGCCGACCTGAGTGGCCCCAGTGTCTTGTACACGACCGGTGCGAAAAGCCCGGCTGCCTCAGTGACCAACGCAGAACTGCGCCTTCACGACGTCAGCTTGCAGACCACCGGTATCCTCAGTCCTGGAATCGACGTCGGCGCCAATGCACTGCTGCAAGTTGAACGCAGCCAGATCGTAACCTTTGACATGAGCAGTGCTGGCATTCGAGAGCAAGGAAATCTGTTGGCCAATGTGGTACGTGATAGCCAAATTCACACCCACCAGGCCGAAAGTGCAGGGGTGCAGGTCTCGGCTTCTGATGGGCAACTCTCCTTGATCAATACCCAAATCATCACCGACGCCGCCGCCAGTGATGGCGTTTCTGCACGTCAAGGCAGTAACGTCATCCTCAGCCGCGCCAGCAGCGTGCACACCCTGGGCGCCTCAGCCTCGGCGGTACGTGCTGACCTGGGGGCTAACATCGATGTTGTCGACAGCGCGCTGCTGACCGAGGGCACAGGTGCTTTTGGCGCCACAGCCAGCAGGTTGAGCAACATCAACCTTGTGCGTAGCCAGGTACTGACAACGGGGGGCCAGGCTGCGGCACTGGCTATTCATGGCGAAGCGCACATCAGCGCGAGCGACAGCGCTGTTTCCACCGTCGACGCAAGCACTGTGGTATTCAGCGCTTTCTCGCCGCTTGGCAGTACGGGGACGCTGACACTGTTGCGCACCCGGCTTAGCGGCCCAAGTGCGTTGATCGAGGCGCAATCGGACAGTCATGGAGTTACCACCATCACTGACAGTCAATGGGTGGCGCCGACGGCGACTGCCTTTTTGGCGGCAGCAGGCAGCTCGCTGAAAGTTGACCTGGAATCGAGTCAGGTAAGCGCCGCAGACTTTGCCCAGACCAACGGCGATGGCCAGCTCGCAATCACCACCGTTGGCAGTCAAGTAACAGGTGATACCAGATTATTGGCTCCCAGCAGCGGCCGCCTGGACCTTGATCTGCACAACAGCAGTTGGGTGTTCAGCGGCAATTCGTCAGCGAGCAACCTTAACCTGAGCGATTCGAAGGTCATGTTCGGTGGGCACGGCTTCCAGGTACTGACCTTGAATGGCGACTTGAGTGGCACTGGGCGCTTTCAAATGAAATCCGACCTTGCTTCTTCGCAGGGTGACCTTCTCTCGGTTACAGGACAGGTGAGCGGTCAGCACGAACTTCTTGTCGCTGACAGTGGCCATGCCGCAACGGGCCAACCGCTGAAACTGGTTGGCAGTGGAGGGGGGGCAGGACAATTCACGCTGTACGGCGGACACGTCGACGCCGGCGCCTTTCGCTATGCCCTGACACGCCAGGGTAATGACTGGTACCTGGCACAAACAGGTCAAGTAGTGCCAATGCAGACGCTGGTGCCGTCGCTTCAAAAGCCCGCGATTCCAACACTTCTCGCCAGCAACGTTGCAATGACTCCGCTCAATCCTGCGATGAAGCCGCAAGCGATACCGCAGCCCATTACCAGCAATGTTGCGATGACCCCGCTTAACCCTGCGATGAAACCGCAGGCGATACCGCAGCCCATTACCAGCAATGTTGCGATGACCCCGCTTAACCCTGCGATGAAACCGCAGGCGATACCGCA